>CAYGTH010000086.1:0-19605 GCA_964352745.1 uncultured Bacteroidia bacterium | reverse complement strand
CCAAAAGTACAAGCGGATAGAAAATAGATCATTACTTCATTCCTAAAGCACTAGTCTGAGAGGAGGGAAGAAATTGTTCCTTCCCTCATCATCTCAACTGTTAACTGGTAGCTGCCTTTATTTAAGCTCCCACCGGCCAAAAGCACTGGGGATATGAAAATCAGGTTTCGGGCTATCGGGTTGTATCCAGCTGATCCAGTTATGTTTGATGCTGCCATCTTCCATGTGGTCAAATTCGGCACGGAGGACAGCCACAATCAGCTTTTTATGCGCCTCATCTTGCCAGAGCTCGAGGTCGGTAAGGGATTGCATGGGAATACGCCCTTCGAGGATATAGCCTTTTTCGGTAATCGAAGCAAAGGTTTCCAATCCCGGCCAGGACCAGGAAGCATCGATATTTCGGGGAAAAATCCCGATGGAAGAGAACACCCATGCCCGGGGATCCATTTCGAGGCTGTAATAAGGGTTCAGGGATTCATTCGTAGATAAAAACAGTTCTACCCGGTCGGAGCCAAGAACTGACCGATCCTTATCAGGGTCTTCATGAATCACCAAATCAGGGTCCTCTACATCAAATTGAAAATAGATAAATGAGGCATCCCACAAAGCCCGAAACTGCGTAAGGGGAGCTGGGCGGTCCTGCCAGGGAAACCGAAAATCTGTCAGTAATTCTGCAGATTCCCAAACGGGATCTGAACCTGTGCCATCCAGGGTTGGAGCCGTTGCAGCTTTATTCACAGCATATACAGGGCCGGTATATACCTCGGCAGTAGTCGATACTGTCGTGGTCGATTCGGATTCGGAGCTTGCTTCGGATTCGGGTCCGCAGCCAGGGAGCGTTGTCATAGCTATGCAAACAATTAGGATAAGGAAATGAGGAGGAATGCGCATAAGAAATGAATTAGAGAGCATGAGAATTTGGGAAGCTGAGAATCTCGGTCTCCAAACTCCCTCCCAAAATATACTATTTTCTCAGCAACTATCGCTTAAGCAGAGCAGTGGAGAGAATAATCAACGCTCCGCCCGCTGCCATATTCCAGGTAAACGGTTCGTTCATAACAAAAATACCAAACAGCAAGGCACTCACAATCTCAATATATGCCAGGCCCGAAGCGGTGGAAGCACTGAGGGATCTGAGACCAAAAAAGAAAAAAGAAAACCCGATGGTTCCCAAAAAGAAGGAATGGCCTGCCGAGACCATCAGATCCATATTCGTAGGCCAGGGATTTATGAAAAGAAAGGGCAGGAACAGAAAAACACCCGCAAAATTCTGATAAAAAATAATCTCAGTTGGAGAATAGAAATGTGATTCTTTTTTAAAGCCCACGACCGTGAGTGCATAAACCAGGGCCATTCCCAGTGCAGCTGCCATTCCGATAAAATCGTGATTTTCAAAGGAAAATGGCTGATTCATCGACACAATCACAATTCCTAAAAAGGCCAGCACCAGGAGAATAATATTGCGGCGGGAAATGATTTCTTTGAGAAAAATGGCACTAAATATATTGACGAATATAGGCCAGGTGTACGAGATGAGAATCGCATTCCCCATACTCGTATAGGTATACGCCGTAAAAAAGAGGTACATCCGCAGCACATTGAGCACAGAAATACCCGTCATCAGCCGGTAATTCCCCCGAAAAAACGGAATTCGCTGATAGCGCATGATTCCCCCCATCAGCAGCACAGGCAACAAAGACCGGAAGAAGCCCATCGAGGTAACGGGCATCTCCATATGCTTGACAAATACACCACTGGAACCGGCCATTGTCGCTGCCAGAATCACCGCCAGTGCTGCGCGCTGTTTCATAGGCGGCCAAGGTACGCAAATGTTGGAATTAGTGAATGAAATCTGTGGTAAACAAACGGTTGCCGATCCCCTAACCAAAAGGCGGGCAGACACACGCCTGCTCGCCTTCATCACCCTCAAAAAATCTCAATCCCCGCGTTCTCTCATTCGCCAATTGCGAATGCCGCTCCTATTTCAATGCGCTTACAAAGAGCAGAAACGAATGTTTCAACTCATTATAAATCCGCCGGAATTGTACCATATCTTCCCGCATTTTTTCGTGGTCGCGAAAATCATCGCGATAAATCGAAAAAGATTGCGCTGCTGCTGTTTGAGCCAATTCTTGTTCGTGTACATTCATGTCATGAACCATCTCATCTATCACTTCCCGATGGCGGATGAATTGATTTTGGAAATGCTCGATTTGCGCTTTTACAGATCGGTCGGATTCCACAACGGCAATTTCACCCAGATGAGTTTCAAAAAGGCCTATTTCTTCCTGATAAAATTTCATTTCATTTCGCCAAACGATATGCTCTAAATGAAGTGCTTTAATACGAACAGGTTGGGTCTCCATAGTCATGTTATTGAGGTACCTAAATCAGATACCCAAAGGTATCCGCTCCCTTTGCTCAATCCGATGATAGGAAGCAGGTACGAACATGATTTGTATCAGTAGAAGATATTAGACTGAAGAATAAAGACAGAAGAGTCAGCCTCTCTTCAACAGAAAGGCTGACTCTCATATCTTAGATCAAATGTCTAGTATCTTCTTCCCCTACACACTCACGCCAAATTCGCGGAGGGCACTGTTGAGCGATACTTTTTTGTCAGTAGAGGGCTTTCGCTGGCCAATGATGAGGGCACAAGGCACCTGAAAGGTTCCGGCGGGAAATTCCTTGGGCAGGGTTCCCGGAATCACCACACTCCGCTCCGGCACATACCCCCGGTATTCGATCGGCTCAGGGCCGGTGACATCAATGATTTTGGAAGATGCAGTCAGCACAACATTCGCTCCGAGAACGGCTTCCTTTCCTATCCGTACGCCTTCTACCACGATGCAACGACTTCCGATAAAGGCATTGTCCTCGATGATCACGGGGGCTGCCTGTACGGGCTCCAGTACACCGCCAATTCCCACGCCTCCACTGAGGTGAACATTTTTACCGATTTGGGCACAAGAACCCACTGTCGCCCAGGTATCGACCATCGTTCCGCTATCCACGTATGCACCGAGGTTGACATAGGAAGGCATCATGATTACACCGGGGGCCAGGTATGCGCCCTGACGAGCGGTTGCAGGAGGAACTACGCGAACGCCCTGCGCTTCATAATTGGTCTTCAGGGGAATTTTATCATGATACTCAAAGGGAGCCAATTCGATGGTCTCCATTTGTTGAATCGGGAAATACAGAATTACCCCTTTCTTCACCCAGTCATTCACCTGCCATCCGGAGTCAGTGGGTTCAGCACAGCGTAATTTCCCTGTATCCAGTTCGGAAATTACCCACCTGATCGCTTCCCGGGTCTTGTATTCTTTCAGGAGGCTACGGTCTTCCCAGGCAGCCTCGATTATTTGTTGTATGGATTCCATGTAAACTGGTTTGAATGAGCTGCAAAGAAAGCGATGTGGTCAGACTTTGGCAAATTCGATTTCAATCCCTTACCTTCCTTCTTCATTAACCCGAATCTCAATGTTTCCTCCTCTTACCCTGGCCATTATTCAGCAAAAACCCGCCGTGCTTGAGTTACAGCGCGGCATAACAGAAGCGGCTACTGCCATCCAAACAGCAGCTCAGGCAGGCGCACAACTGATCATTTTTGGGGAAACCTGGCTGTCGGGTTATCCGGTTTGGATGGACTATTGTCCGGAAGTAGGGCTGTGGGATCATGCCCCTGCACGGGAGGTATTTTCCCGCCTCCATGCAAATAGTCTCCTCGTACCCGGCCTGGAAACCCAACAATTGGCACAGCTTGCCCGAGAACATCAGGTACTGATCGGAATAGGCGTGAATGAGCGCGTAGAAACCGGGCCCGGCAATGGCACGATTTACAACAGTTTTCTCTTGTTCGGAGCCGATGGGCAACTATTGATTCACCACCGCAAATTGATCCCTACCTATACGGAGCGCCTGCTCTATGGACAGGGCGATGCAGCAGGACTGACCAGCGCAGAGACTTCATTTGGGAGAATAGGGGGGCTTATCTGCTGGGAACACTGGATGCCGCTCAGTCGCCAGGCCCTCCACGATGCCGGAGAGCATATCCACATAGCCCTCTGGCCCAATGTCCATGAAATGCACCAAATCGCTTCCCGCCATTATGCCTTTGAAGGGCGATGTTTTGTGATTGCAGCGGGCCAGATGATGCAGGCGAGTGACTTCCCTGCTGAGCTTGCCCTACCGGAAACCCTCGCAGCGAATCCTGACACCTGGGTACTGCGTGGCGGGAGTTGCGTCATCGGACCGGATGGGGCCTATATCATGGAGCCGGTATTTGATCGGGAAGGAATTCTCTATGCCACCATTTCTCCCGGAGAGGTGCTGGGACATCGCATGACATTGGATACCTCAGGCCATTACAGCCGACGAGATGTATTTGATTTTGGAGTCAATCGTGGGGGAAGATGAGAGGAAAAGATGGAAGAGGGAAGAAGAAAGAAAAAGAAGAGATTTATGAATTACGATTTTTGATTTACGAAAATCTCTTCCGTCTTCCTCAGTGAACAACTTTCTTGCTCGTATGTCCATTTCGGGAGAGTCTTTCGAGGCGAAGTTTTTCGCGATGGGCGATGAGGTCTTTCATTTTTCCAATACGTCCCCCTTTGCGATAGAGATAAGTAAATAAGGCAAAAATGCAAACCGGATAGGCCGTAAAGATCAAAGAATAGGCGGGGTTCCACTCAGGGATAAGCTTATAGGCAAACAGGGCCAGGCCTCCTGAGACCAATGAAATGATCCCCAACATAACCGGGACAAAGCGCTCCGGTATCCCTATATGGACGAGGTGGTGGGTGAGGTGATCCTTGCCACCAACGAATGGGGAACTCCCTCGTGCTAGGCGGGCAATGGTAACGAAGGTCGTATCCATGACCGGTACGAGGAAAACCATCAGGGGAATCAGGGCTTTACGCACATGAGAGATATTGTCTGGGCTCGCTTTGATATTCCAGAAAAACATAATCCCCCCAAAAGCCAGCACCAAGCCAATAAACATACTTCCGGTATCGCCCATATAGATGCGGGCAGGTCGCCAGTTATGATAGAGGAATCCGGCGAAGCTTCCAACTACTGCGATGAAAATATAGAACAAATTGGTCAAGCCATGCGCGGAAATAATCATCGCCAAGGTGGTAATAATGATCGACAGCGCCACGGTAGTCGTAACGCCATCCATATTATCCAGCATATTCAGGCTATTCATCATGCCCACCACCCAAAAGACCGTCAGAAACCAATCAAACACCCACAATTCAGGGGCCCAAAGGGTGAAAAAATGAATTTGAATACCAAATGCGATGAGAATTACGCCACAGAAGATTTGACCGAGGAATTTCAAGCCGGGATGTGTCCCATAGGCATCATCTGCAAACCCAATCAAAAAGGCGAGGGTCGCACTTGAAAATAAGGCGAGGTAACGAGAAGCAGAACTCGCCACGTCGGGACGAAGAACCAGCAAGATCAGCGTACCTACCAGAAAGGTAATATAAAACGAAATCCCACCGGTTGTGGGCTTCGAAGTACTTCCCCATCGAATGATGTTCTGTGCCTGCCTGCTATCGACCCCAAAGTTTTTTGAGAACGTCAACAGGATCTGGTTGAGCACGAAGGAAAAGCCTATGGCACCGGACAGAATAAGAACACTTTCCATAAGGTCAAAACTAAGACATAATTTGTTTTTTTGGAAAGTCCGGGAAGGAATACCGTGTAAGAATCAACAGGGTTAGAGAAAAGCATCGACCATTTCTTTTACCAAAGGATTACTTATAATTGTTTGCGATCTACCTGTGTACGTGCAAATCGCTTTTTCTACCCTTTTCCAAGCCTTACTTTGTAAAACGTAGATATATTGGAAATGTAAGCATCTGTTTGAGATTTATTAATTTCTTAACATTTCGGGAAATTCATAAGTATTTTCATATGAATTAAACCCGATTGCGTAGCAAGCTGACGATTCTTAATTTAATTGAGCAGCATTTATCTGGTAGAAATAAGAACTGCCCAGCGGATTTTTCGGAAGAAGATTGTGAAGGAGTGATGAAATAAAGAATTGAAAACAGGTAGCCGGAGCGGAATCCGGCTACAGCAGAAGAAGAAAAGATTTTCAATCACAGATCCCATCCAGGCGCACAGACTAAACAGAGGCCATTTGGAATCAGGGTGACTATTGAATAATTCTGAAACTGGTATCCTTAACAAGGATCAAAAAACAAACCGTCATTCCGGAAATATTTCATTGCGTAGCTTTGAAATGTTATCCGGAATCTTCCCAGCCCGGATACAGAGTTCTGAGCAAGGAAACTGAAGATTCCGGATTGTCCTCAGAAGCTACGCAACCTCGAACCTCCGGAATGACGGAGCCTCTATTTAAAGGAATTCACTTATTATTAGAATTTAGCCCCCTCAAAAATACGGCCCTTCTTCCTGACTTACTTTGACTGAATCGAGGTATTGGTCGAGGGCATACACTACATTTTCACCAACTCTTGTATTGAAGAGATAGACCTGCTTCAGGGCAGGAAAATCCATCAGTCGGAGAACTGCCTGATCGTCCACATCTGTGTGAGAAAGGCCCAGTACTTCGAGTTTGTCCAGCCCTTTGAGGTGAACAAGACCTTCTCCTTTGATGCAGGTTTTTTGGAGGAATAGCCGACGGAGGTTGGTCATCCCTTGCAGGTAGTAAAGGCCTTCGTCTGTTATGTCCGTTGCAACCAGGGAAATCCGGGAAAAAGCAGGTGCATATTCCTGCAATTCAGCCAGGGATTCGTCAGTAACTTTGACCGGCGGGATTTGCATGGACACGGAAAAATACAGCGAATCACTGTCCGGATCCGGTTGAATAATCAGGCCGAGGCGTTTCCCCAATGCTGACAATTCTGGTTCGAGTTTTTTGCGTGCTGAAGTGCCGTCCGCAAAGCGCTGCCGCTTTTGGGTGAGTTTTTCAACATAGCGATCCACAGCAGCTTTAGCAGTTGGCTCCGAAGGGCCAGTACCGAGGGTATCCATCGTATTGGCACCGGAGCTGATCCACCAGTGCAGGAGGGCAACCTCATCGGCATGCATGGGTTTTTTGCCTTCCGGCGGCATGTGATCATCGTGATCCATGGGCAGTGCAATTCGCTTATACAATTCGCTGGAATCGGGCATACCGCCAACGAGAATAGGCTTTTCGCTTTTCCCACCATAGGCCAGTTCTTCAAAACTCGTCATGATCAAGCCCCCTTTCGCCTTATTGGCATTGTGACAACTTTGGCAACGTGCTTTGAATACCGGCATGAGCATATCATCAAATACCCGCAGAGAGGCGGGGTCTTCATTCGAAGTTCCCATGCGTGCTGTTGAGGCATCCGTAAAAGGATTCATCGGCAGGACTTCTGTGAGGAATTCCTCTCCATGTGTAAGGGTGCCGCCCAAATGTCCAGTATAAGCCACCGCAGCATTCCCCGCCAGCATCAGCAGGATATAGAGATTTCGCCACAATTTGCGATTGGTACGGCGGTATCGGGCATAAGTCCAGGCACACCAGATAGCCGCTACTGCCACGGCGATTCCCCCCCAGAAGTGATTTTCTACCAACTCACCGGCATACTCTCCCGACTGATATAGAAAATACCCGAAGATAACGGAAACCAAACTCGTAACAACGGCCAGCCCCCAAATCCAGGGCAGCGCATTTCTAAGGCTTTCCTTTTTCCCTAAGCCCATCACCAGCCAAAAAATCAGCGGGAGGATCATTAGCACAATAGGAAAGTGCACCACCAGGGGATGCAAACGCCCGGAAAAGACATCCCAGCCTTCGAGCATCGAAAAATCGGGCATAAAATAAGGAAGGGCGAGTAAAGCGGCTGTCAATAGCAGCGCAATAGGTGCCAGGAGAGAAGATTTCCAGGTGGAAGTCGAGCGAGGAGTAGCGTCAGTCATGTGTTTTTTTCAGATTCGTCCAGCTATTTCGAATATACGCAATTATAAATTGCAGGATAAGTCCTCTATGATAAAAAAGAGCGTTCAAAGCATTTCTCTTGAAAGATTTTTATGATATTTCTGTTAAAGCCAATTTCATGAAACCTACTACTCACTTTTTGATAGTCATTTTTGCCTGCTTCACAGGCATGGGCCTTTACTCCTGCACCCCTGCTGGAGATTCTTTGCCGGAGGGCGCCTATGATGTAGTCATCTACGGTGGAACTTCTGCGGCTATGACCGCAGCCATTCAAACAAAGAAAATGGGGAAATCCGTTGTCGTAGTTTGTCCCGAGGCTCACCTGGGAGGCCTTACCGCCGGAGGACTAGGCTGGACCGATTCGGGTAAGCAACATGCCATTGGAGGCCTGAGTCGGGAATTCTATGGACGCATCTGGCAGGTCTATTCGGATACGACGATGTGGCGACAAGAAGCACGTGCGGAGTACGGAAATTATGGCCAAGGAGGCCGGGCGATTGATGAAAAAACACAAACGATGTGGACCTTCGAGCCCAAAGTAGCTGAGGAAACTTATGAGGCCTGGATCAAGGAGCATAACATTCCGGTCTTTCGGAATCAATGGCTGGACCGGGCCAATGGCGTAGAAAAAGTGGACGGAAAAATCCGGTCGATCACCATGGAGAGCGGCGAGCAGTATTATGGTCGGGCCTTTATTGATGCGACCTATGAGGGCGATTTGATGGCAACCGCCGGCGTTTCTTTTATCGTGGGACGTGAGTCGAATGATCAATATATCGAAACCCTGAACGGTGTACAGACTGCCAATGCTAAGAAACACCAATTCACTATGCCTATCGATCCTTATGTGGTGGAAGGCGATCCGGCAAGTGGATTGTTACCTCGCATTTCCAATATCGCTCCGGGGCCGGATGGCAGTGCTGACAAAGGATTACAAGCGTATTGTTATCGCATGTGCCTGACGCAGGTGCCGGAAAATCGTATTCCTTTTACTCAGCCCGAGGGCTATGATGCCAGCCAATATGTATTGATCGCGCGGGTATTGGCAGCCGGATGGCGGGAGGTATTTCACAAATTTGATCCGATTCCCAATAAAAAAACGGATACCAATAACCACGGCCCTTTCAGTACCGATAATATCGGTATGAATTACGACTACCCGGAAGCTACTTATGCGCGGCGGCAGGAAATTCTCGCCGAGCATCAGCAGTACCAAAGAGGATGGCTGTATTTCCTAGCCAATGATCCCAGCATACCGGAGGATGTCCGTACAGAAATGAGCAAATGGGGCCTCGCAAAAGATGAGTTTACCGACAACGGAAACTGGCCGCATCAGATTTATGTGCGGGAAGCGCGGCGGATGGTAAGTGATTTCGTGGTGAATGAGCGGCACCTGAAGCGAGAAATCCCCACCCCCCGGTCAATCGGCATGGGCTCATACAACATGGATTCGCACAATATCAGGCGCTACGTCGATTCCGAAGGCCATGTCAAAAACGAAGGGGATGTGCAGATCAATCCCGGTGGTCCCTACCCCATCGACTATGGTGCGATTATTCCCAAGCAGGCGGAATGCAGCAATTTATTAGTACCGGTCTGTGTTTCGACCTCACACATTGCCTACGGCTCCATCCGCATGGAACCCGTCTTTATGATTTTGGGGCAATCTGCCGCTACCGCTGCCTGTATGGCGATCGATGCCAAACAAGCCGTACAAGAGGTGCCTTACGAACAGCTCAAAGCCAGATTGCTGGAAGATGGGCAGGTGCTGGAGGTGGAATGAGAAGGGAGTTCGGGATTTCGGGATTTCGAGATTTTGGGAGGGGATAAATCTGCAGACTGGGGTCTGCGGACAACAGGAGATGCGATTATTGTAATTCCTAGCCCACCAGGCGCTATCGGTGGATCCGATCCGCCAAATTATATTCGCTAAGCGAAGGCTTTGGACAGCCGGAGAAGCGATTATGAATCGAAGATCACTGTAGTTCCAGAATCCCGGTTTTATTTTCTTCCTCAAAAGAATGTATAAGCTGAGTATTTTCTCGAAGAACTGCCTCGATATGAGCAGTAGAAGTGTTACCGCATCTGAGCCAAATGATGTTTGGAGGAAATCCTTTAACAGTACTAATTTCAACAAAATCTTCATCCTTCGAAACGATGGTGAAGTCATGCTTTTGTGCGTATGTCCATATTATCCCGTCCATAGATTCCGACATCCCTTCACGCTTCACATGTCTTGAATTTGGAAATATGTCTTCTAATCGCCTAATCAGCTTTTCTGATAAATTTTGATCGAATAATAATTTCATGAAACAGCATAGTATGTATGCTTCTGCTTATTTGCAGCAAATTGCAAACTCGCATAAATATCCTCCAATTCTAATTCGGAAAAATCTGCTAAAACATCATCGAATGACATTCCCGATGCTAACCAAGATAATATATCATAAACAGAGATACGCATTCCTCTAATACAAGGCTTCCCTCCCATCTTTCCCGCTTCAATCGTAATTCGATCGTTCAGGTCCCAAGTAGTTTTGGAATCTAGTGATTTATGTTCAATCGAATCTTCATTAACATTCCGCGTAGTATCTTTCGCTACCTCAATAGCTTGTTGAGCTGCTATACGACTTACATGTGGACCGCTTGTTAAAAGCACTTGTCCATTTTCTGTTTTTAGTCGAAAATAATACTTCCCGTCAGATTCGTTTTGATATAATTCAAACATGATTTTTTATTTATCTCATCAAGCTTGGATAAAGTTAACGAAAAAAATACAGATTTAGATACAAGAACTCCTAGGTCAGAATCTCACACAATTCACCGGTACTATCGGCAAATTGCTCGGTTTCGACGCCCATGACTTTCATCATCGTTTGATGGAGATTCGCAAGTGGGGTATCTGTTGCGAACTTGACATGCTGACCAGATTTGAGAGAACCTCCACCTTTGCCGCCGAGTACGATCGGGAGATTTTGAGGCGCATGCCGATTGCCATCCCGTAAGCCGGAACCAAACATGATCATGGAATTGTCCAGTAGGGTGCCTTCTCCTTCCTGAATGCTGTCGAGTCGCTCCAGGAAGTAGGCATATTGCTCCATATGCCAGCGACCAATGGCTTCATATTGAACCAACTGACGCTCGTCGTTTCGGTGGTGAGAAATCGCATGATGGCTGCCACGGACTCCGGGCAGGAAGGAGAAATTGCGGCCACTCGCAGCATTTCCAAACATAAAAGTCGATATGCGGGTCGCATCACTCTGGAAAGCCAGGGCCATGATATCCAGCATCAGCCGGGTTTTGTCGGTAATGTCTACGCCTTCGGCATATTCTGCCCAGGCATCGAGGCGCACATCCATCCGACGCAATTCTTCGCGAATATCTGCCGTGATATGTGCCTCAAAATCGGTAAGACTTTGTTGGTTGTCCAGTCGTTTTTCTATGGTCCGAACGGATTCCAGGTATTCGCCCAATTTGTTCTGATCCCGAACCCCAAGCCGCTTTTGTAAGCTTTTGGCATCCTCATGCACCAGGTCCAGCACGCTTTTCCGATACGGATCAGGGGGCAGCGGCTTTTTGCCCGGCACATACTGCCGAAACAGTCGATCAAATGCCATTCGGGGATCATTTTCCCGGCTACAGGGTTGTGTCCTCGTTTTCCAGGAAATGGCAGCTCCATATAGCTGAGTAAATCCCGTCGAGGTGCAGACCCCGCTTTTAATTCGGTCAATGCCGTATTGCAGGGAAGGATAGAGGGTTTCCTGCCCTACCTGGCGGGCGATTAATTGGTCAACAGAAATACCGCCACAATCCACATTGGAATCCACCGTTTTGGCGATGCGCATGGAGGTGAGAATGTTGGCCGTTTTGGTATAATGACCTTCCTGATGCGTATCCGAATTTTTATTCATCAAATTCGTCAGGACGAGGATTTTTTGCTGAACGGATTCTAGCGGCTTGAGTAATGGCGAAAGCGTAAAATTGGGACCGAATCCTTCCGGGGTCCACTTGCCGGGGTGAATGCCATTGGGCATAAACAGGGCCGCCATTCTCCGCGGAGGCCGTGCACTGGCTGGAAATGCACTCAATCCGGGCGGAATCATCGCTTCCAACAGCGGTAATGCAATACAGGCACCCACGCCTTTCAGCATGCGTCGCCGGGAGATGTGCCATTTCTTACTCATAATCTATGTTAATAAGATTTTAAATATTAGATAAAAGAGGTTAGCTCAGCTATTACGCAAAGCGGCGAAGCGCTATTCCCTGCTTAGTGAATCTCTGTGATCCACTTTGTGTACCTCTGTGGAATAAATCTTTACGCCAAAATTTCACACAATTCGCCTGTGCTGTCTCCAAATTGCTCTACCTCCATTCCGACAACCTTTAATAAGGTATGATGCAGATTGGCGAGCGGCGTATCTTTTTCAAATCGAATGTGCTGCCCGGTCTTGAGGGCACCGCCTCCGCTACCCGCCAATACGATCGGCAAGTCTTGAAATGCATGTCGGTTTCCATCACGCAAACCAGAACCAAAGAGGATCATGGAATTGTCCAGTAAGGTTCCATTTCCTTCCTGAATGCTATTGAGGCGATTCAGGAAATAGGCATACTGCTCAATGTGCCAGGTACCAATCCGCTCATATTCATCCATCTGGCGGGGATCATCCCGGTGGTGAGAAATGGAATGGTGGTTGCCATACACGCCATCGAGGAAGGAGAAATTGCGGTTACTTACAGAATTCCCAAACATAAAGGTCGAAACCCGGCTGGCATCGCTTTGAAAAGCCAACACCATAATATCCAGCATGATTCGTACCTTTTCAGTAACATCTACCCCTTCGGCATATTCCGCCCATTCATCGATCCGGGTATCCATCCGAATCAATTCCTTGCGAAAATCAGGCGTAATTTGCGATTCAAAGTCTTTCAGGCCTTCCCGGTCATCCAACCGCTTTTCTATGGACCGGATAGACTCCAGGTATTCCCCCATTTTATTTTGATCCTCTATCCCTAATTGTCGCTGTAGGGAGCGCGCATCTTCCTGCACCAGATCAAGTACACTCTTCTTGTAGGGATCAGGGGGAATAGGCGTCTTGCCGGGAATATAATTCCGAAACATCCTGTCGAACGCCATCCGGGGATCAATCTCTCTGGGGCAGGGTTGGGTACCTGTTTTCCAGGAAATCGTACCGCCGTATAGCCGCGTGTACCCGACCGCTTTGTCCACGCCACTCCGAATCCGATCAATGCCATATTGCAGAGAAGGAAAAAGCGTATCGCCGCCTATATGGTTGGCAATCAACTGATCGACTGAGACGCCGCCACTATCCACTCGGGCATCCACGGTCTTGGCGAGCCGCATGGAAGTGAGGAAATTGGCAGTTTTGGTGTAATGTCCGTCTCCGGTATTCTCACCACTTCGGTTCATCAATTCGCCCAATACCAGTATCTTTTCACGAACCGATTCCAGGGGCTTGAGAATGGGGGAAAGTGCAAACTGCGTCCCCAGGCCTTCAGGTGTCCATTTATGTGGATGTACACCATTGGGCATGAACAATACCGACAAGCGCTGGGCAGGTTTCACACCGGTAGGGAAAGCGCTCATTCCGGGTGGAATCATCGCTTCCAATAGTGGAAGTGCAATACAGGCCCCCATGCCTTTAAGCATGCGACGCCGGGAAATATGCCATTTCTTTTCCATAATAAACAGGGCTCAAATTGCCTTATAACGGTCTTTCATATCGCTCCGCTTATGGCGAAACGGAAAGCTGTTAACCAATGCCAGCATAAAGGACTGGCTATCAAATTCGTTCTCCAACAGACTGTTTGTCAGAGCTTCAATAGAAGGGCTGTCTTTAAAGCCGACTCCGCGTCCCAGGGAATAAGAAAGCAGTTTACGCGAGATATTTTTCGCAAATTTCTCACGGTCTTCACATAGAATCGCTTTCAATTCTCCGGGGCCATTAAAGGCTTCCCCACTGACGAGGACGCCTGAGGCATCCAATTCCTGATCGCCTCCATAAGTATTTCGCCAACGACCGATTGCATCAAAATTCTCAAGGCCCAGGCCCAAAGGATCCATTTTCTGGTGACAACCTGCACAGGTAGAAGGCGCACGATGCTGTCCCAATAATGCCCGTAGATCAAGCTCATCGTGAACCGCCTCTTTGGCAGCTTCCAGTTCCGGCACATCAGGCGGAGGGGGCGGAGGAGGTGTTCCCAGGATTTGTTCCAATACCCACTTCCCGCGCAGGACCGGGCTCGTTCGTAATGGCAATGAAGTTGCAGTCAGAACAGCACCCATTCCCAAAATACCTCCCCTTGTCCGATCGGGTAATAAGACCGGTCGCATTTGAGAACCTGTTACCCCTTCTATGCCATAATGCTCAGCGAGGGTTTCATTGAGCATGGTATAGTCACTGTCGATCAGCTCAAGGAGATTTCGGCTTTGGGTGAATACATAATAAAAATATTGAACAGCCTCATTGTACATGGATTCCCGCAGTGCTATTGTGAGTTCGGGAAATTTATCGAGGTCAGTTTTCGGTTCAAACAAGACCTCCTCTACTTCCAGCCACTGCCCGGAAAAAGCCTGTGCAAACCGCTTGAACTTGGGGTCGGCCATCATACGGAGGGTTTCCCGTTCCAGAATCTTCTTATCATGCAAATCTTCGCGATAGGCCACATTTAAGAGTTCCTGATCGGGCATGGAAGACCAGAGGAGATAGGACAATCGGGTTGCCAACTCAAAATTATTGATCCGATAGGGATCCTCCATCGGCAGGTTGGATTCATAGCGATAGAGGAAATTGGGCGAGACCAGTACTGTTTTCAGCGTTTCGAGAATCGCTCTGTCAAACCCATCTGCATCCCGCCAGGTATCGCGATATACCAATTGAAAAAAACTGCTTAATTTTTCTTTTTCATCTTCAGAGAGGAACCGTCGATACGCTTTTGTTGCAAAGGGATATAAGATTGCTTCCGCTGCCAGGCGTGGCTTTTTGAAAGCAGGCTCATCTTTCTGCACCACTTCTTTCCACCAATAGCCAAATCGCTGGGTCAGCCCGGGTTGGTAGGAATCAGGCACTACCGCTTGCCAGGTAGCTTTATTTCGGTAGGCTTGCCGCAAAATAGAATCCGCCGCTTCGTAGTAGCGTTCCATCATCAGCGGCGTGATAAACAACACCCGGGATTGATTGTCAAAGCCTTCTCCTCCCGAGCCTTCGGAAGGGAAAAAGTGTTTGGCGTCAAAGGAAACGCCTATCAGGTCTTCAATGGTGTATTGAAATTCACGATGACTCAAGCGCCGCATCACCGCATCACCGGGATCGGGTTTGGAAAGGGCATTGCCCAGCATGGTCCGAATCCCATTCAGCATCTTGTCTGTTTCAGCAGCAGTAAGACGTGGTTTACCCGCTGGTGGCATGGAGCCATCTTCTACTACTTCTATTACTTTTTGGAACACTTCTCCTCGCCGAATCACACCAATAGCAAAATAAATATCCGCTAGATTCAACCCCGCTTTTTTGTCCACCTCATTGTGACAGGAAGAGCAGTAAGTTTGCAGCATGGGCCGCACGTTCTCATGAAAATATTCGTCTTCTGGTGTCTTGGCACTTAAGCTAAACGACCAGATACTCAGGCACAGTAAGCCCAGGAAGCGAGAGTAGATTGGAACATGCATTTTCTTTGCGGTTGGAAAGGAAAAAGAGCTATACGACAGAAGTTAATATATAAAATAGTGACTGACTTTCATATTTCTTATCCCCCTAATCAACTCTTATTGCGCAGTTTAGGCAAAACAGAGCCAGAATTTTCAAAAAAATGAATCGAACTTTGAAGGAAATCTGAACACATACTGAATTAATTCTAAGAAAAGGCGAATCAAGCATGTTTTTTTTGCTTTCTGTGCGAATATTAGGTTCCTTATTTTCTTATTAACACGGCATGGGTAGGCTGTTGTTCCCTGAAAATTGGGGCAATCGATTTCACCCAAAAACGTACTTTACCCATGCGCTATCACTTCCATTTTACCTACTATGAATCGCAGAACTTTCCTCGCCGCTGCTACAATTCCTGCTGCGCTGATTTCAGAGCGGATGTATTCCCCTGCTGGCATTTCGCAGGAGCATCCCGGTCCTCGCCTGAAGACCAGTCTCAATGCTTTTTCCTTCAATAATCTCTTGATGAAGGGAGAAATGGATTTGTTTGATCTACTGGATTTTTGTGCTGAGCATAACATTGAAGGCATAGATCCTACGGGCTACTAATTCCCCGGCTATCCGGAGCCTCCGACTGACGATATTATATTTCGTTTCAAGCGCAGGGCTTTTGAATTGGGAATTGAAATCAGCGGAACCGGAGTCCGGAATGATTTTACGGTCGCTGATGCCGATGCACGTAGCCAGGATGTCGCCCGAATCGGCAGATGGGTAGTAGCTGCTGCCAAAATGGGGGCTCCCAGTGTTCGCATATTTGCTGGCCGCAATCGGGACGAAAGCATCGAATGGGAAACTATTTTCCCCTGGCTCGTCGAGAATGTCCGCCAATGCGTTGAATTTGGTGCTAAACACGGCGTCATCATTGCCCTTCAAAACCATGCAGACTACATCTGGAACGCGGATCAGGTCGATCGCATTTTTGCAGAGATAGATTCTCCCTGGCTCGGTCTCAACCTCGATATCGGCAGTTTTCGCACAAAAGATCCCTATAAAGATATCGCCCAGACCATTCCCCATGCCGCCAACTGGCAGATTAAAGAACTGATGTACATAGACGGTGTACAGGTCAAAACTGATTTGAACAAACTGATTGGCATCATTCGGAAAGGGAATTACCGGGGCTACATTCCCTTGGAAACCCTGGGGAAAGAAGATCCTCGTATCAGCGTGCCTCGATTTTTGGGAGAAATCCGGGCGGCTTTGGAGAGCTGATTATTCGGGACTCCAGCCTTCGCCCCCATGTAGGACCTTATATCCCTGACCTTTGGCCTCTGCGTATTCGACAAACTCCATCGGGTCGGCGGTGTTGAAGGTGAACATATCGTAGTGGCAGGGAATGACCCATTTTGCGCCGATGGCAAGGCCCAGTTCCACGGCTTCTTGTGCATTCAGGTTACCGGCGACCCTGCGCTCGGGTGCGCGGCCGTTTATGGGGAGCAAAGCGATGTCTATTCCAAAGGGATGTAGAAGCTTTTCCATGCCTTCATACAGCATGGTATCTCCGCTGTGATAAATCGTCCAGGGCCCAATGGAAAACACATAGCCCAGGAATTTGTGGCGGCCTTCGTCGTCTGTTTCCAGCGCTTCATGAGCTGCCGGGACTGCCTGGATGCGCAGTTTCCCGATTTCGGTGGATTCACCGGCATTCATGCCGATGGGAAATTCAGTTGAACATCCCACCCGGTTCACAACAAAGGCCCGATTCGCCTCCGGAATCACAAATTGAATATCGGGATTTGCCTGTAACAAAGGAATCAGGGTTTCCCCATCGAGATGATCCGTATGGTTGTGGCTGGAGGTAACGACATCTATAAAATCCAGTCGTTCGGGATTCAGGACCAATTCCGACATGCGCGTGTGCGGCTTATCGGTGGAAGCGTATTTTTTTGTGAGCGAATCCGAAAGGTAGGGATCAATCAGGAGGTGAAAATCTCCCCATTTGACGAGATACCCACTCTGCCCCAGCCACCAAAGATGGAGGCGCGTGTCATCTGCTTGCTGAATGTCTTGAATGAGTCGGTCGTCTTTTTGAAAAGCGGGAATCATGGTTTAGGACTGATTTAATATTTTTCTTCCCTCTATTGACTGGAACACGGAATTACTGATTTACAGCGGATTACATCTGGTGTTTCAGGATCGAAAGGACGATCCGTTTTTTCGATCCTATTGTACTTTTGGAAGGTGCCAAAAGTACCAAAAGCACCCTCGCAGCCTAAGGCCTCCCACATTCCGTCCCCCTACCACGAGGCTGCTAGGCCTACCCGCCTGTAGGTGATCTTCGATTAAACTCTTTTCAAAACCCAAGGTTTCCCATAAGGCGGATCGGCGATACGGAAGCATAACATGATCAGGTCCGGTCAAAATCAGATTGCCCCTCGCAGATTCACCGCCCCTGCTACCATATTCTGTAATTTTTGTTTGGCTGCCCACCGAGCGGTTTGACTCAATCCGCAGTCCGGGGCTACTACGAGCTTGTCTGCCGATGTATGCTTCAGGCACAGATTGATCCGATCTTCGATGTCGGCAACCGATTCGATGTAATAGCTTTTGACATCCACGATGCCCACAGCCACATCCATGCGTTTGGCAATGTGTTCGATCAGCTCAATTTCGGCAAATTCCCGACTGGCCATTTCCACATGCATTTCATCAACTTTGAAGTCCAGGAAATCCGGAAACATGGGCGCAATCCGGCGGTAGCCCACTGCATGGCCCTTATAGTTCCCAAAACACAGGTGCGTAGAAAGCCTGCACTTCCCGACGATGGGTTCCACGGTACGGTTAAATATATCGACAAACCGCCGGGTGTCTTCTTTGAAAGCATAGCAACTCATGGAAGGCTCATCCACCGTCAATTCCGTACAGCCCGCTGCGATAAGACCTTCCAACTCTGCCCGGACGATGGGCACGAGGGCTTCTGTAATCGCATATCGATCCGCATATTGTGCATTGGGTTTGAGGCGGCCACTGAGTGTAAAGGGGCCGGGCACACTTGCTTTTAAGGTCGGGCCCTCGGGCGCGAGGCGTTTGAGGCGTTCAAATTCAGTGATCACGCCCAGTCCATTCGGCGCATGCAATTCTCCCTTAATCGTGTATTTTCCACGCTGGTCATGTGCGGGTGGCCCCCACTTACGCGGCACTTCTGCTTCATCTGCAATGCCATTGATATGCCCATAAAAGGAGAGATTGAAGTCGAACCGGGTTTGCTCACCATCGGTGATGACATCAAGTCCGGCGGCTACCTGATCGTGAATGGCGGTGGTGGTCGCATCGTCTTGCATTTCGGCGATGTCGGCTTCTCCAAATCTGTGCAGATTTTCCGACGCAAACTCCAGCCAGGCCGGAAAGGGATAACTCCCGATAACCGTAGTACGAATGGGATTATTTTTCATCTTACAGGAAATGTTAGGTTATAATTTCCGGATGCGGATGTTACGAAATGAGACAGCATCTCCATGATCTTGTAAAGCGATCAATCCTTGTTTGGACTGGCCGTAGCTGGGAACTTTCGCCCATTTTGTAGTTGCGATCAACGCGTCCCACTCGGGGGTCCACATATCGTACTCGACCACTTTTTCGCCATTGAGCCAGTGCTCGACATGGCCCTGATTGACGATCAGTTTTCCCTCATTAAAGGCTCCAATTTCTTTGGACAATAAGGCACTTGGGGCGTGTACGTCAAAAGTTGCGCCGGTCTTCTCTGTATCTTTCAGGGGATTGTGGTAGTGATTATCATCGATAATTTGATATTCAGGTCCTGTCAGGTAAGTAGCGGGGTATTCTTCGGCTTCGGTTACATGAAACATAAGCCCGCTATTTCCGCCTTCGGAAATACTGAATTCAAATTCGAGTTCGAAGTTTTCATACGACTCATTTGTTACGACATCTCCATTCCCGCCTTCGGAGGTTAGTTGGCCGTCTTTGATTTTCCATCCC
>CAYGTH010000085.1:0-19713 GCA_964352745.1 uncultured Bacteroidia bacterium | reverse complement strand
CTTGAATCGAATTGGCCTTGCAAGCATAGGGCACATATTACTAACTTGTCTCCCCATCCAGATTAGTGAAATTTCTATGAATATACTTGTCATCAATTGTGGCAGCTCTTCCGTCAAAGCAGAAGTAATTGATACCATCCACGGCAGCCGCTTGCTGGAAATGAATATCAGCCGAATCGGCTCTGAAAAACTCTCTCTCAGTTTCTCCGACGAAACCGAATCTCGTGAATGTCCAGGTCCGGACCATAAGTCAGCGCTAAGCTATTCCCTGATGATGCTCAAAAGCAAAACAGATCGAATGGAATTAAGCGGAGTTGGACATCGGGTTGTGCATGGAGGGGCTCATTTTACAGAACCTGTTCAGATAACGGCGGGAATCGAGCGTAAAATTGACGAATTGAGGGAATTGGCACCCCTCCATAATCCGGTAAATCTAATCGGGATTGAGGTGGCTCGTATTCATTGGCCCTTTCTGCCGCACATAGCGGTATTTGACACGGCTTTTCACAATACCTTGCCGCACCGCGCGCAGGCCTATGCTTTACCTGGCGAACTCGTGGAGAAATACGGGCTTCGACGGTACGGCTTTCATGGCACCAGCCATCAGTATGTAGCGCGGGAGGCTGCGAAACAATTGGGATTTGAACTTAGGGATTTACGATTGATTACCTGCCACTTGGGGAATGGCGCCAGTGTATGTGCGGTAGAATATGGCCGATCCATTGAAACTTCGATGGGGATGTCGCCGCTCGAAGGATTGGTAATGGGCACCCGAAGCGGAGATGTAGATCCCGGTGTGTTGATCCATATTATGCGTGAAGAAGCACTGGATACAGAGGGGTTGGATACCTTACTCAACCGGGAAAGTGGACTGAAAGGCCTGTCAGGCGTTGGGAATGACCTGCGGGATATCGAATCAAGAGCGGCTGAAGGGGATGACCGGTGCCGACTGGCGATTCAGGTATTTGCGCATCGGCTTCGGAAATACATCGGGGCCTATGCTGCTGTGATGGGGGGAGTAGATGCGATTATCTTCACCGGAGGGATTGGCGAAAATAGTGCAACAATTCGCGAGCGGGCAGCGCAGCGATTGGATTTTATGGGCGCAATATTGGATGAAGATAAAAACCGAGATGCTGATACGGATGACCGCCGTGTAAGTGCAGATATTTCTACGCCCAATAGCCGCTGTAAATTGTTGGTGATTCCCACAGACGAACAATATGAAATCGCACGACAGGCAGCTTTGATTGTTGAGAAGTCCAATGTGGTGAAAAATACAGAGACTATCATCCCGATTGCTGTCTCTGCCAGGCACATTCACCTGACACAAGAAGCAGTAGAGACTTTATTTGGCCCAGGATATAAACTGACCGAACTTCGGCCCCTTTCTCAACCGGGGCAGTTTGCAGCAAATGAATGTGTTACCCTGGTCGGTCCCAAAAATAAGATTGAGCGGGTTCGGATACTGGGGCCTGTACGGAGTAAATGTCAGGTCGAGATTTCTCGTACGGATGAGTTTTTTCTGGGAATAGATGCGCCCGTTCGGGCTTCCGGACATGTCGAAAACTCTCCGGGGATTAAGCTGGTAGGAGATAAAGGGGAATTGAGCTTGAAACAAGGCGTTATTTGTGCCTGGCGGCATATTCACATGACCCCCGAAGATGCCGATCGGTTTGGCGTTGCGGATAAAGATATTGTTCAGGTATCTGTAGGTCATGCTGAGCGGAGCCTGACTTTTGGCAATGTTCTGGTTCGGGTTTCCCCTAAGTATCTGCTCGAAATGCATATTGACACAGATGAGGCCAATGCCGCTGAGTTAGGGCGTTCCGGTACTGGCGTTCTGGTAATTGCAGATAATAAGGCCGGCCTGGTGAAAAAGAATCAGTAAGCAGCCTTGCTAAAAATAAGGAATCCGTCACACCGAGCGTAGTCGAGGTGCAGAGGAAAGAGGATTTTCCCTGAGTTACTTACAATTATGTCTCGTCCCTCAATATCAACTTGGATGCATTGAGGTGCTTGAGTTCATGCAGAAATAAAGGATAGAACTCTTTTGCTTGCTGCTTGGACCTGACCCATGTATCGAATCGCACCACCTCCGGATGAACGGCCAACCAGGGTTCTTCCTCGGTAAGCAGTGCCAGAAGTTCCTCCATTTCGGGCGTTAAGTTCTGGAAGTCAAAAGATTGCTTCTCCAGCAAATAGAGAAATTTGTAAGTATGGTCTGTTCGTTTCCTTCCTTCGTATTTTGAGACATGCTTGCGCAGCGTTTCGATTTTTGCCGATGCCAAATCCGGAATGTCCATATCCAGCAAGAGCATAATCTCATAGATGCGCAGTCCGGTATTCCAGCCTTCTTTATCGCCAAATAATTCTGAGACTTCCCCCAGCCGCTGATAGGCGACTTTATAAGCGCCATGCATATAGGCAATACAGGAATTCAGATATTCCGTAATCCCTACCGCAAAACTCATCCGCTTTTGAGTATGAAACCAACTGAGTTGTGTCATCAGGGTTTCAGCATCGAGGAGTTGGCCGGTGTATATGCTTGCGAATAGCTTATACAAAGCTGCCGAGAGAAAATTGTGCTTTTTGGGGTGGAAGATTTCCAGCGCTTTGTCTGCCGCTTCCCGTGCCGCTTCAAAATTGTAGCCAATCATTTCAACTCCAGCTAACTGGATATAGGGGCTACCCAATCTGTTTTTGGACCGGAGTCCATCATGCTGATTGACGAGTTCGATCAATTTCTCAAGTGCTTCCTTACCTTGTGGGTAATCATTTTGCAATTCGTGTAAATAGACCCGTAGCATCAGGTAATAATAGTTGGATCTAACGCTGTAACTCTTTTGTAATTGAGTTTCCAGCATGCTGATATTCTCTGTGAGGAAAGCCAGTTTTTCCTGTGTATTGAAGGCATGCCGCGTCTGAACCCGGTATTCATCAAAAATACCGACCCCCATGATATCCGTCTCGTACTGACGCATAGCCGCCTCTATTTCCTGCTTATAATTGGAGCCTACATCTTCCTGCGAAACCGAAAAGTTACGCAGATGCACCAATGCCTGAAGCTTACTTTCAGGGAGGTTGAGGTCTTCTGCTTTTTTGACACATTTGAGGAGTACTTCCCGGGCAAGATCCTCTATCCCCCTGCGCCGAAGCAAGGTCGCGTACATCAGGTTTTTTTGAAGCTCAATAGCTTCAAATGCGGGAGAGTCTTCTTTGAATTCTGGATTGTTATCAAAGTTGATGCTGAGCGAGAGGGTTTCCAGCATTTTTTCCAGCAGCCGGCTCTTCAACATGATGAATGCCTTGGATTTGGGGTTGCCATAAAGAAGCCCTGCCATCTCTTGTTGAGAAAGCGTGCTGTCTTTTTCCAGGGCCTCGATCATTTCGAGTGCTTTGTTTTTTCCCTTGTTGTGAAAGGCTGTTAGGTAGCTCTTTAGGTACCTGAGTTCCGTTTTTGAAAGAGATTGGAATACTTTTTTGATCCTATCCACACATTTTTTTTATGAATCTGGCGCAGGGTCATATTACCATTATTTACCCTTTTTATCAATAATTTACTTACGGTTTTAAGGGCTAAAAGATCGGAGTAGAGCCGCTTAATTAGATCTTGTGTAGGGTTAATTAATTGATAGCCAGTCTATTATAAATGAATATTATTAAGCGTCTGAAATACGCATTGACCCTTTCTTCATCGCATCTTACTTGCTTAATGATGTAAGAAAAAGAAGATATTAATGTTACTTTTTAAAAATAGTTTCCATGACATGCTGATTTATCGGGTGCATATTGCTATCGTGTTAGGGAAAAGCACGTTTAGCGCTTTCCAAATTGGGAAGCAAACGAAATCCGATGATCTGGCGTTCATCGGATTTTTTTATTGGGGTTTTTCCATTCCCGTGCTGCCGCTTCCCGCATAATCCCTTTTCTCCAGAAATCACGGTGCAGCATATATCCGATCTCTCCCGAAAAATGTTCTCTGCTGATTCCCCGAAACATCATATTTCCTATCATCTCATCCCGGTCGCGAAAGGTAATCGCCCATTTGATGCCCGTACCTGCTTCATATTCCCTGCGAATCAAAGCCAGTAAAGCTCCTGCTTCTGTTCGGTCTTTCATCAGGGGCCGACCGATATATCGCATCATCTCGGGATCACTACGAATGGCAAACAACGCTTCCAGGTCGCCGTCTCTCACAGGTCTGAGGTGCAATCGATCTGTTTCCAATACGGGTAAATTCTCAAAAACAGATTCGTTTATCTTCATTTATTTGTTAATTGATTAGACAAGTAATCCATTTGATATGCCTGGAAGAAGAAAATTTCTGAAAACCGTCGGAAGCATAGCTGGTGCTTCTGTATTTGCGCCCTTTAGTTCTACTAAAGCCCATCACTTAGCATCCGAGTGGAAAGCCAAAGCCCACGTATCCGGGGAAATATTGGCGAAAGATGAGGATTTTTGGTGGATGATCAAACAGGCCTATACCTCCTCTCCGAATATGATCAACCTCAATAATGGAGGGGTAAGCCCACAGCCCAAAATCGTGCAGGAGGCAGAAGCGCATTATAACCGCTTATCGAATGAAGTTCCGGGGTATTATATGTGGCGTATACTTGGAAAAATGCGGGAAGGGGTCAGAAACAAACTCGCAATATTGGCCGGTTGCTCGCCCGAAGAAATCGCTATGCAGCGCAATGCAACAGAATCGCTGGAAACGGCAATCTTTGGATTGGATCTGAAAGCAGGAGATGAGATTTTGACGACAGATCAGGATTATCCTTCCATGTTGCATGCGCTGGATCAGCGCGAGAAGAGAGAAGGCATTCGGGTTGTAAAATTGAAACTACCGGTGCCAATGACCGATCCCGGGGAAGTGGTCCGGCGATTTGAAGCGGCAATCACAGACCGAACCCAGGCCATATTGGTGTGTCAGATTGTCAACCTTACGGGGCAGATATTGCCCGTGAAGGAAATCTGCGCAATTGCCCGCAAACGACAAATCAAAACGATCATAGACGGCTCACATGGATTTGGACAGCTGGACTTCAATATTCCGGATTTGGGCTGTGATTATTTCGGAACGAGTCTTCACAAATGGCTTTCGGCACCATTTGGGTCGGGGATGTTGTATGTCAAGCAAGATGAAATTCCCAATTTATGGCCCATGTTTGGTGCTGTGGAGGGGGAGGAGAATGATATCCGAAAATTTGAGCATCTCGGGACACGTTCCTTTCCGACAGAGTTAGCAGTTGGGCATGCGATTGACTTTCATAATGGAATCGGGACGGGACGGAAGCGAGCGCGGCTGCTGTACCTGCGGGATTACTGGATAGAAGCAGTGCGGGATGTGCCGGGCTTTCGACTCAATACAGACCTGGACCCGGAATGGTCATGTGGAATAGCCAATTTTGCGCTGGAAGGAATGGATGCTGACGAACTTTCCCGGACTTTATTGAATCAGTATCAGGTTTATACGACTGTTACCCGGCATGAGCAGGTCGCGGGAGTTCGGATTTCGCCCAATGTATATACCGTACCGGGTGATTTGGACCGATTCATTGATGCCCTGCATCGCATTCGGAAAAAATAGATTACACCTTCTGCTCAATTTCCTCCAGAAAGGTTCCTTGCAGGTCTTCTACAGTATCCACATCGGAGAGGGTTGGAAGGAAGGAATAGGTAAGGCCACCTGCTTTAAGGTCGCGGATCGTATCGACAAGTACAGAGTCTGTGCTCCATTCTTTATTCAAAAAAACAGGCGAAAAAAGTTTGCGCATACCCAATAGGTAATACCCGCCATCATAGGCCGGACCGACTACACAATCTTTGGTATCCAGGCATTTGAAGGCCTGGTTGATCAGTTTTGATGTGATTTCTGCGCAATCGCTTCCCACTATCACGACTTTGTCTGCTCCCGCTTCAAATGCGGTAACAAAAGCCTCCAGCATGCGATCTCCCAAATCGGCACCTGTCTGAATACGCCGCTCATAGCCCGCTTCAGACCAGAGATCGTCTTTTGGTACTTCATTTCCGTAATAGACAATCTTATCAGCCCTGACCTGGAAACTGACTTCCCGTGTGTAAGTAAGCAGCGCCCGATATACCGCAATCGCTTTTTCATGTCCAACATCACGCGCCAATCGGGTTTTGACCTGTCCGGGCTTAGGGTGTTTGACAAATAGAAGAAGTACTGACATGCTCACAAATTTCCAATTAGAAAAAGCAATTCCCAAACTTATATAGGCCCCAATTTACCTAATTCCCGGTTTATACAATTGTCTCTAACCTGACGTAGCTATAAATTTTCAATTATTTCTGAAACTTTTGTGTAGTTTCGCGGTTCATGTTGGAAAGCTTAGGCAACAATCACGTACCTTTGTCTGATCTTAAATGACCGGGAAATCCTGATTTCCCATAACTACAAAATCCCGTATTCTCAATCTCTTGAACGCTTATGAATACCTCTGCACTTCTGGAAAAAGCTATGCAACTGGAATTTCTGTCCGAAGCCGAAGGAATCCACTTGTATCAGCAGGCTACTACGGCAGAATTGATGCATGCCGCAAATGAAATCCGCAAAATCAAAAAAGCAAATACCCTCGGTATTGTGACCTGGCAGATTGACCGGAATGTCAACACAACAAATGTGTGTGTGGCCAACTGTAAGTTTTGTAATTTCTTTGTGCCTCCCACCGAGAAGTTTGCCGATAAAGCGTATATCACGGATGATGCGACTTATCAGCGCAAGGCGCAGGAAACCTTCGACTTAGGGGGAGACCAGTTCCTGCTTCAAGGAGGGCACCATCCCAAATTAGGCGTTGAATATTACGAGGAAACGTTCAGTAAACTCAAAACCTGGTTTCCAGAGCTGCGACTCCACGCACTCGGGCCGCCGGAGATTGTACATATTTCAGAATTGTCAGGTCTAAGTTATCGGGAAACCCTGATGCGCCTGAAAGAAGCAGGCATGGACTCTATGCCGGGTGCAGGGGCTGAGATTTTAGCCGATCGGGTTCGTCGGATTATTTCTCAAGGGAAATGTAATGGTCAGGAATGGCTCGATGTCATGCATGAAGCGCACAAACTCGACATGACAACGAGTGCGACCATGATGTTTGGGCATATTGAAACCCTGGAAGAGCGCTTTGATCACCTGGTCAGAATTCGGGAAGTACAAGCGATGCGCCCAGCGGGAACCAATGGATTTCTGGCATTTATTCCCTGGCCGTATCAGGATGACGGAACCCTCCTTAATCGGGTTCGGGGTGTCCGCAATACGGTTTCTACGGATGAATATATTCGGGTAATTGCAATGAGCCGGATCATGCTCCCCAATATCGAGAACATTCAGGCTTCCTGGTTAACTGTCGGCCCTAAAGTCGCGCAGGTCTGCCTGCACAGCGGTGCCAATGACCTGGGGTCTATCATGATTGAGGAGAATGTCGTATCTGCTGCGGGAGCGCCTTATCGCCTGACTGCTGAAGAAATTCAGCGAGTAATCATCGAGGCGGGATTTACGCCACGGCTGCGTACGCAGATGTATGAATTTCGGGAAATTCCCGAAGCCATCAAGGATCAGATTCTGGCCTAAATCAAGCTGGGCTCAAACCGCGAAAATTCTTCCATAAACCGGATGATTTTGCGAATTCGTCCGATGCCAGAGCCAAAAGGGAGTACATAGGCGAGGCCTTCTTCGAGGTCTCCGCTCCCGAGAAAATATTCGAAGTGGGAGCGGATGTAGTTCCGAACCTCATAATAGGCCATAAAGACTTCGTCCTTGATCTCCGGGCGATTGTCCAGGAGATAAACAATGTCTTCAAAATCTTCACTCAGCCGGAAATCATACTTGCCCCGGTGCAAAAAGGCTTCGATCTTGGTTGCTATTACATAAGGCGGCGTGAAGATCCGGATGATCCTGCCCGATGGAAGAATATGAGAAACCGCATGAAAAATGCCATCATTGTACCAGCGATTGAAAGTCGATGGCGCCCCAACATCAGGATAGCTGAAGGTTAGCCGAATGTCATCATATCGCCAGTGTTGGATGTGTCTTTCCTCATCAGCTACTTTGATTCGCCGAAATCCTTTGGTTTCCAGGGCACGTCCCCATTCCAGAAATTCACTGGCTGTTTGAATATTCAGCAGACAATCAATCTCCCGGGTAGGGCGTATCTCAGGTGCAGAAGCGTCAGTGGCATATAATTCAAGAACGGTTCCTCCAATAAAAATGACACGATTGAGCAAGTTGTCCAGGCCCAAAGCGACCTGTTCTAATCTGGGTAAATTATAAGCCGACATAAGCACTTTCTCTTATTCTCGTATTGAGCATTTCCACGGCGAGGCGATATTCCCGGGCACGACCGACCCGTATGGCATCCAGCAATGACAGGAGCTCATATAGTTTCGGATCTTTTTCTGCTGCCAAAATCACTTTTGGATATAAGGGCTCGATGGCCTGCCCCCGCACGGAACCTTCTGTACTGGCCCATACATATACGTCTTCCTCAAATTCAATGGCCTCTTTAAGGGGGCTTGCGGAATGTGCGGTAGGGATCCCCCGTATAATAGCACCGGGCTGGGCAGGGAACACATATTTTACGCCGTAGGTCAGAAACTCCATGAAAGAGGCTCGGAAGACTTTACGTTTGCTGCCATCTACCAATCGGGCCAGCGCGGAGCGATTAAGTGCCTCCGCAATTTCCGACTGACTGATATATAAACTTTTCGACAGATCCGTGTACCGCCAGGGTAGTTCTCCGAGGGAAATAATCTTTAATAGCACCACAACATCTTGTGGTCGCATTCCATTGTGTCTTCTCATATTTTGCCGCGTGTTATTCGCGTATTGCGATAGGTAGAGCTATTGAAAGCAAATTTCTTTCCAAAGTGGAAGGAAAGAGAAGCACAATCCCTCATGGAGGGCTGAGTGTGTTAGATTATTGCGAAAATGGTAGTTTTTTTTGTATGAATGGCTTGAATATTTTGAGTCAGGAATGATTATTCCATGAAAACAGCGATTTGATCGAGGGATTTCCGTGTTAGATCGGGGACAGTAGTGGATTGCGCAGGATAGCCTACAGGGATGAGGAGGAAGGGTCGCTCATTGGCAGGACGATTGAGGAGTTTGGTCAAAAAGCCCATGGGGCTGGGCGTATGGGTAAGGGCAACAAGCCCCGCATGGTGAATCGCTGTGAGGAGCATACCCGTTGCTAATCCTACCGATTCATTTACATAATAATTATTCTGTTTCTCCCCATTCTCAATTTCGTAAATCCGACGACAGACGACGATGAGCCAGGGGGCGATTTCTAAAAAGGGCTTATGCTCATTTGTGCCAAATGCTTTCAGATCATCGAGCCACTCTTCTGACATTCGCCCATGATAGTTACGATATTCTTCCTCTTCGGCGGCTTGTCGGATTTGTTTTTTCATCTCCGGATTTGAGATGGCACAAAATGTCCAGGGTTGCTTATGTGCACCGGAAGGAGCGGTAGAAGCTGCCCGGAATATATTTTCAATTACGGATCGGGGTACGGGCATATCTGCAAATTCGCGGACGGTACGCCGGGTATCCAGCCAGTTATAAAATTCACGACTGCGGGTTTCCATTTCTGTAGGAGAATAGATATCGCGTTGATAAGGAACAAAATCGGTAGTATGCATAGGAATGGAATCAGATTCAATTTGTAAATCTGCCCATTTTACGCCGATTCCCAAAATCAGAGACGTTAAGATCCCGGAACCTCGCCTTTCCGAAGAGAAGGGGGCGAGGTTCCGGGTGATTTTGATAGCTACCTTAACGAGCAATCACAAGCGACTTCGCCATAGGAGCTCCACTGCCCGTATGCAAATGCATATAATACAAGCCTGACGGAAGATGAGATACATCCAGCATGCGACGAATCGGCATGTTGGTTGATTGAGATGCTTCAAAATGATAGGTACCTGCTACCTGTCCGATCAGGTCTATAATTTCGAGCCTGCCAGTAACTGCTGCCGGAAGGTATAATTCCAGTTCTACCTGATCGCGGGCGGGATTGGGATAAAAATTCATCTCGGCTTGGGAAGTACCCGGGATTTGAATTTCTTCTATCTGGCTGAAATATACCCGACCCTCATTACCCGCATACCGGAGTCTGTAGAAAACAGCTTGATTCCTGAATTGAACCGCATCCCGATCGGTAAAGGCATAAGTATGGACTGCTTGCACCGGTTGGACGCCCGGCATCATTCCAATGGTTTCCCAGGTAGTTGCCCCCAGTTTTCTTTCGATATAGTACGTCGCATTTGCAGGTTCGCGTTCGCTGGTCCATTGAAGAAGACTGTGTTGGAAACGCTTTTCCCATTTCGCTTCAAAATCTCCAAAACTCGCAGGAAGAACCGACGCAACCTCCATGTTGAGAATCCAGGGGGCATCACTTACTCCATTGGTTTTGGTATTTTGATAGACGCCGGAGGTGGTCTCGGCATCATAACTGTGCGTGGTTGCAGAAATCGTCATCTTGTCATTGTCCAGGTATAGGGAACCTGCTGAACGAGGGTAATCATTATACAGTCCGCCTAACAAGGTGCTGTTTGTAATCGCAGCGCCATCAGCATCGAGTACGGTAAGGAAAATGTCGTACATCGCCGCAAACCCGGAAACCTGCCCGGATATCGGAAAGTCAGACGAACGAGTTGCACCCAGGATGTGTGCTTCTCCGTAGGCATTGACCTCAATTGATTTCCCAAAATCAATTTCAGTGCCTCCGAGGTAAGTCGAATAGGTCAGGGCATCACCGGCTGCTGTGATACGGGCTACGAATGCATCTCCTAAGCTGGGGGGCGCATCAGATAACGATTCCTGATAAGCGCCACTGGTTACGGGCAAGTCAGCAGAATAGGTGATGCCCGTAATAAAAGCTTCGTCGGTGCTGTTTACATCAATATCGTAGATGACATCAGAGGCAGTCCCACCAAAATAAGTCGAGTAGTTAAGGGTACTGCCCGTTTGATCCAGCTTGAAGACAAAACCGTCTTCCTGGGTGCTGCCTGCTGCCGTTTGAAGAGTTGTCAGCAGGGCGCCTGCTGTCGTGGGAAAATTCGATGAGGCCGTATTACCCGTTACAAACGCCTCATCGTTGGCATTGATTTTGATTGCTTGTCCGATTTCAAACTGAGAGCCGCCTACCAGTGTCGAATAGGCGAGGGTGCTTCCGTCTGCAGATAAGCGGGTCACAAATACATCTCCGTTGGTACTCGGTGAACTGGAATATGCGCCTGCACTGGTTGGAAAATTACTGGAAAGGGTAAAACCGGTTACGAAGACCTCTCCGGCTGCATTCAAATCCATGTCATAAATATAATCCCGGTCTGAACCGCCAAGGTAGGTGCTGTACACGAGTGCATCTCCTGCCGCACTGAGTCTTGTGAGAAATGATTCTACCAATCCGCCGCCGCTGACTTGCTGATAGGCGCCACCGGTGGTGGGGTAATCGGTAGAAGCCGTAAAGCCGGAAATGTGTGCTTCATTTGCTGCATTGAGTTCCAGGCCATAGGAGAGTTCCCAGTCTGTTCCGCCCAAAAAAGTCGCATAGATCAGGCTGTCTCCATTCGGGGCCAGTTTGGCTACATAGGCATCGAGACTGCCGCTAAAGTTGTTTTGATAGACACCAGCCGTGGCGGGAAAGGCAAGGGACTTGGTATATCCTGTATAATAAATATTACCGATCGCATCCCGCTTGACCGCCATCACATAGTCATCCGAAGTGCTGGTATGAAAGAAAGTGCCCCAATCCAGGGTAAGCGGGTCTAATACGATTGCCTTGGTCGAATCATAGGTACCAGAGAGTTCAAATCCTACCGTCTCTTCATCGATTAGTCGATAGGATATTGTTACAGGTTTTTCTTTTCCAAACACTTGCTGATAGCTATAGGGGGCCGCATCCTTGACTTCTCCCCAGGGGGTATATAAAATCAATTCTCCTTCCTCATTGATTGAAATCCCTTCTATGCCCGTAAATCGCATGCGAATATTTGTGAGGTCAAAGCCCGGCTTCAACACAAAATCATATTTTAACTCATGTTCTCCGGTACCATAATAGCGGAGGTCAGTAGCCGGATAAATATCTTCATACCAAAGCTCCTGATATCGCCGCACATCCGTGCTCCATGATTCAGGAGAATTACCTTTGAGGTAGTGAAGGTTTCCGGGAATTGCCGTTTTACCCACTGGAGCAGCAGCTTCATTCATACCCACAAATTCCATCTTCCAGACCAGCGCCTCATAATCCGGCTCCTGCTCTCCCAAATATCCGATTTTGGGACTGTGCTTATCGCTGCCACCTGGGTTCGGGGTTTCATTACGTTCAATTTCCCGGATGGCAGCGAAGCTCAGGCCATCTGTCAGAAATCGTACCTGGGTCTCAAACACATTGCTCTGATAGAGAATGTCTGCTGAAAACTGTCCAAGATTTTCCTCAAAATACACCTGTGTATGGAAGGTGTGGAGGAGGTCGTCCCCATCAGAGACGATACCGTAGGTTTCAGCCATTACAAGGAGCGGGAAGGCCGCATATAGCGCAGTAAATAAGAACCGGTGAGATATTTTCATGTCGATTTGTTCTGGTAGAATATTGTTCAATACAAAATTCTCAAAACAAACTATGGCAAGTGCGTAAGTTGATTGCAGGTTCTTTACATGGACAAGAAATGAACGATAGTAGAAATGTTATTACAGCTGGGGTGATTTGGTGGAATGAGTAAGTGAATGTGTAATTGTATGATAGTGAGTTGCTTATAGTTCTCTATCAATTGGTTTTAGAAACTGATTTTCTATTAATTCGCCCCTGATATTAGAGAAAGTAAATAAGCTTTCTGGATATTTTTCCGAATAATGGTATCTTATTTTTGATAAAATATGCAAAAAATAACATTTATTATTTGTGAAATAAATTAATCACAAGAACGCCTTGCTATTTCTGCTTCGGGAATCATAGATCAGAATCAGGTTATTTCAGAGGGCCATAAATCATTCGCATTTTATTGCAAACTCACACTGAAACGCTGTACAGCATCGGGAGTTTTGATTTCGAGTAAATAGGTGCCCGTAGGCAGGGCAGGGAGTTGGACCAACAGAGATTCCTGTGATGCGATGTGAGATCGCTTTTGGGAAAATACTTCACGACCCAGGGCATCCCGAAGCGAGAGGTTCACATCTTGCAATGGCAATTCCCCAAATTCGAGGGTGAAGGTGCCTGTATTGGGATTTGGATACAATCGGATAGCGCCCAGCAAATCATCCTGAATAGAAACCTGAGTCAGTGAGACGGTTTGTGAAAAAGTGTCGGACCCGCAGGCATTTGAGGCGATGAGGGTAACCAGGTAGCTGCCGTTGGCGGCGTAGGTATAATTGGGATTGGCTGCTGTAGAAGTCCCTTGGCCGTCGCCGAAGTCCCATGCAAAACTCGTCGCATTAGCTGATGTATTTTCGGTAAAAGCAATCAGCGCATTGGTTTGAAACGTAAATTCAAAATCGGCGACAGGCAGACTGTCTAGCGCTGTGATCGTTTGAGGATCTGCCGCAAACGCACATCCAGCATCGTCGGTAATAGAAAGGGTATAGGTGCCAGGGGATAGGCCTGTGATATCTTCAGACGTCGCACCATTGCTCCAGTTATATAAATAGGGAGGGGTGCCACCGCTTACTGATACTTGTAGTTGGCCATCGGGAACATTTGCACAGTTGAGTATGTTTATCGAATCAATTTGAACGACAAAAGGCGGGGGCCCCAGAACTTCAACCGAATCGACCGTCACACATCCCACCTGATCGCTGACCGATACCGTATAAATTCCCGCCGGGAGATTCGTGGCAACTGGCGTGGTTTGAGCAGGCTGCGTATTCCAGTTGATAGAAAAGGGACCATTGCCAATGATAAAGGCAACAGCAGCCCCGGTTGAATCACCCGGACAGGTAATCGTAGCAGACTGACTGGCCGTAACATCCGGTCCAGCGCCCAAAATCGTAACGAGGATACTATCCGAACCCGTCAAGCCCAGGCTATCGGTATATTGAACCCAGATCAGGCTATCGGTAATGGTGATTCCGGTTGTATTGATGAGGGCAATGCCGGGAGTGGTGGCACCGGTTGACCAAAGGTGAGTACCGGTTAGGCCGGTATTGAGGCTGTCTCCGGTCGGACAGAGTGAGAGATCGGGCCCCAGATCAACCTCGGGTAAGGACCCTATTGCTACATTATCAAAGGCGAATCCATCATCTTCAAAAGTCCCATCTGCTGCAAAAGCGATCCGAAACTGTACCGCCGATTCCACTATGAGCATAGGATCAATGGGATGAATAGCTTGTACCCAGCCTCCGGAACCGTCATTGGTTTCGCTTCGGCCGGTCCAGCCATCTTCTGAGCCCGTAGGCTGTAGGTAGCCCGGATTGCTATTGATAGTATTGTCGGTGTACCAATTGTCCGGATCGCCAAACTCTCCCACTTTTTTCCAATTGCTGCCGCCGTCGGTAGAGCTTTGTAAGAGGGCGCCATCCCAACTGAACTCTGCCTCCCACCAAATTTTCATACTGATATAAGGTGCGTCGGACAATTGGGTCAAATCAAAGCAGGGACTCGTTACAAATGATCGTTCCTTGGGGGCATATCGCGTGGTATCGAGTCCGCCTGTAGTCCAGGCATTGAGGCCGGATGCTGCTCCGATAATAGTTGTCTTGGCCGGAGTGCCGAGTGCCCAGGTAGATTTCTCTCCGCTGGCAAACCAACTGCCATTCCCATTTTCAAATTCCTCTAAATAGGGAAAAGTACTGATAACCGGGAGGTGATGTATGGTGGTGTGAATCGTGTCATTTTTTCGGTTGAGGTCAGCGGGGTTGCCGGCAGAGGCCACAACGCTGAGACTGTGCGGACCTATCAGGCTAAAATCTGCCGTTGTATTAAATACATACCCGAGGGTGTCGCCAGGGCCAATTGCAGGTAGAAATACAGGAGCCGTAAAAGGAAGTCCATCGGCCGAAAATCTTGCAAGAACCGTAGTAACTACGCCAGCCCCCCGATTGGCATAAGTGATCGTGATGAGTTCATTTGCGGTAAGTCCACAGCTGTTTTGAGGCCGGTCAATCGAAATGAGCTCTATGTCCGTGGAGAAGACTTCTTTTACCTGAATATTATCCAGAAACAAGTCCACATCTTCGAAATTGTCGATTGTGCCTTCTGACGCATAAAAAGCGATGATTACCTCATTGCCTGCAAAACTGCCCAGGTTGACCGTATCCATCTGACCGGTATTGCTCAGGCTGGAAGTGCCGCTATACGTAAATACAGGCGTGAAACTCGCCCCGCAATCCGTAGAGACCATGACGCTCAGGGAGTCATCCGATCCCAGGGAAGCTCCACCTGTCCCAAATGCCTGGGTCAGCGCTACCTGGTAGCAGACCACAGTCTGAGCGGTGGCGAGAAAAGAGGGGCTCACCAGCCAATCCTGATCACCCGTGTCGGAAAGTCGAATGCGCGCCGACTCGCCATTGGCACTGGAGGTATTATTCGCAAAATCATCTGCCGTCCAACTCGATCCTGCACTCGCAGGGAGGCTGCTGCCTTCTGCTTCATACCAGCCAGGATAAAAAGTCCCCAGGTTATTGCCGGTATAATCAGTGAAATTTACCAACGAGAGCGGCAACGTATCCGGGAGAATGCGGGTTCGGGTCGCGACGAGGCTATCATTTGTGACATTGGCATCGTTGGCAATACCCAGACTGGCCTGAAGGGTATATATGCCTTCGGTTGAGAAGTCAGCAGTTGCCGAAAAAGTTGATTGTAAACTGGCAAAAGGAGCGAGGACGCCGCTTTGGAGGGACTGAGAAAAGGTCTGAGGTAGCGGCCCGGCAATATCGATTGTGAGCGTCGCCGGATCTGTTGCGAAATCGATGGGCAGACCGCCTGTATTGCGCAATTCCAATGTCAGGCTTTCAGAGGCTCCGAGACAGGCCGGATCGGCAGGACTTACTAAAGCCGTGAGACTCAAATCGCGATTAGGCAACGCATCGATACGGATATCGTCAATAGCGATGTCGCCTTGTATGCCATTGCCCCGAATCCCGCGAAACCGAAGCTGTAGGGTATCTCCAAATCCCGCAATCGGGATGATCGCTTGTTGCCAGGGATCCGTTTCAGCAGTTTGCTGGGGGCCACTTATCGTGAATACCGTATTTGCATTGCCATTCGCCAATACAGCAACTTCCAGACTACCGATGTCTGCGCCGTGGAGATGGTACCAAAATGAAAGCGTGGGAATGCCGAGGGCACTGGTGCTGATGCAGGGACTGAGCAGGTCGTATATATCTCCTGGTTGTGCAGGGGCGCTGGCTTCTGTAAACAGGTAGGTATTACCGCCTGTTGTGTGGTCATTGATAGGACCGGTATTGGCGGTGTAGGGTACCCCATCTGTACCGATCGCCCAGTCCTGGTTGTCGGTTGTGGATTGCAGCCAGCCATTTGCAAAGCCTGGCCCGAATCCTTCAAAATCTTCAAAAAATGGCGCAATAGCGACTACCCCTTGCGCTACGGTGGCAATCAGAGTATCGTTGAGCGCATTGCCGTCTCCAACTGCGAGGGTAAATACCTCAAAAGAATGGATGCCACTGACACTGAGATTCACGGTATTGGTGAAGGAATAAAGTAAGGTATCACCAGCAGGAAGCGTCCCCGTGGAAAGGGTTTCAGAAAGATTGACCGTGCTGGCCCCGCTGATGGTTAGGCCGATCGGCAAAGGAGTTGTGCTGAAGCTGATCGGGGCACTGCCGAAATTGACCAACTGAACGGTCACCTGCTCTGTAGTTCCGAAACACCCGATTGAGGCAGGGGCTACGAGGGAAATTACGCCCATATCGACAGGACTCAATTCAAAAATGCTGAAGTCGTCGATCGCAATGTCGTGTTGAAATCCACTACCAACTTCCTCTACCCGAAACCGAATTCGAACGATTGTTCCTGTATATGTCGTTAAGTTCTCCTGAATCTGCATCCATCCCGCCCCGTTTGAGCTGATAGGAGCAAAAGCATCCTGCGTCCAGACCCCATTTGACTCGACATCGAAGTGCAGGATCGCATCAGGTGCCCCGCTATTCTCATTCTGACTCCACAGCCAATAGCTCAGGGTTGGGTTGCTGTTTCCCGTCAAATCAAAACATGGGGTAATGAGGTTGATGGTAGCAGAATTCGGAGAGGAATCATCTACCCAAAGGTACTGCCCGTTTCCACTGGTATGATCGGCGGCATTGGGGCCATAGGTGCTGTTTGTGCTGTCGCTGGAAATCCAGTCTTCTGCTCCATCGAGTGGATCGTTGACCCAGTCCGCCGGAAATCCATTGTCAAAATCGGTGGCATAAGGCAGGCTAAGCGGAACGGGATTGGTGATTTGGACTGGGGGCACAGGGGTAGAACTCGTCAAGAGTCCCAAAACGAGGAGGGTAAATAAGGAGGTCATGCTGTTTGTGGATGTAGCGATAGATGAACCTGAAATATACATCATGATAATTCGGCAAAAAATACAAGATTCTGGTGCGTCAATCGTCTCACCCTGTATCGGGCTGATTTTCTCGACTTCTATAGATCGTGTTTACCCGGAATTAATGGGCGAACAAAGGGGCGCGTAAATCGGGAAATGAAACAATTGGAGTCCGTTTAGGGTATCTTTGGATGCTATGGGTGAGATAATATGAACTTATTTATAACGCTATGTTACGATTTTTGATTCCCCTGGCCTTACTGTTGGCCATTGATCTATATGCATATCAGGCTTTTCGGACCATTTGGGGCAATACGGCTTTGACCGGATATATCTATTGGGGAATACACATTGCTTTGTATCTGGTGAGTTTTGCGCTCTTGTTTATGCGAGCCGATATTCCTACGCCTTTCCTGACGTTATTTGGGAGTATTATGCTTGCGATTTATGTGCCTAAGCTGCTGATCATTGTGGTCCTGGTGGTCGAGGATGTGAGCCGATTGTTTCGGTGGATGTATGGTCAGTTTGCCGGAACAGCGCCTCCTTCAGGGGATCCGGCCGGACATATATCGCGTTCTCGCTTCCTCAGCCAGTTGGCCGTGTTCGCAGCAGGAGTTCCCTTTGCGGGGATGCTGTATGGCATTCTGAAAGGAAAATATGACTATCAGGTGCGTCGGGTACAGGTGCCAATCGAAAACCTGCCCGATTCATTCAATGGCTTGACCATTACGCAGATTTCAGATATCCATACGGGTAGTTTTGAAGATAAAGACGCCGTGCAGCGCGGGATCGACCTGATCAATGAGCAAGCCTCGGACCTCATCTTTTTTACCGGTGACCTGATCAATACCTATATCGACGAGGTGGAGGGATTTGAAGATATGTACGCCCAGTTACGAGCAAAAGAGGGGGTGTTTTCTATTCTGGGCAATCACGACTACGGCGATTATGCGAGTTGGCCAAATCCCGAAGCAAAACGGGAACATTTTGAGCGGGTGCTGGATACGCATAAGACCTTTGGCTGGCGCTTACTGAAAAATGAAAACCACCTGCTGCAAAGGGGAACAGATAGTCTGGCGATTATTGGAACGGAAAACTGGAGTTCCCATCTCCGATTCCCCAAATACGGTAAGATCGATGAAGCGGTGAAAGGAACAGAAGGCGCAACTGTGAAACTATTACTTTCGCATGATCCCTCACATTGGGATGGGCAGATTCGGGAAAATTATCCGGATATTGACGTGATGTTTTCCGGCCACACACACGGATTTCAGTTTGGAATCGAAATTCCGGGTTTCCGCTGGAGCCCGGTCCAGTATCTCTATAAGCAATGGGGTGGCCTCTATCAGCAAGGCAAACAATTCCTCTACGTCAATCGGGGATTTGGCTTCCTGGGATTTTCGGGCCGACTCGGGATGCGACCTGAGATTACTGTTATTGAACTGGTGAATGCCTAACAAAATAAAAAAGGCCCCGGTATTTCGGGGCCTTTAACGCAAGCGTAAAACCATTGGTATTTACTATTGGGGTTATCCCAACTCCTATCAATTTGCTCAATCAATTCCCCTTTTTTAAGATCAAAAATCCAGGTGAATTACGCATTGATCCCTATTGTGTCAAGACAAAGTTGAAGGGGATGTTTACCCAAAATTTGATTGACTTAGAACCCATAATGGCCGGAGTAAAGGCCAACTTTTTAATATGAGCCTCGCAAGCCTCTGTCAATAGGGGGTGAATGGTGTTGATGACTTTGTGCTTTTTATATTTGCCGGTTTCATCGACCAATATTCTAATGACAACCCGTCCTGAGATGCCTGCATCACGTGCGATCTGGGGATATCCGATCATCCCCTTGACTTCTTCCAGGTTGATGGGTACAGGTTCTTCTTCTACCAAAATGAACGCGTTGATTTCAGGTTCGTCCTCTTTGGTCTGTGCTACAATCACTTCCGGCTCCATTCCAGTTCCTTCGATTTCGCCGAAGAAAAAGCCTTCGTCTTCTCCTTCTTTATCTTCTATTCCAATATTGGGTGCATCTTTCAACTCCTGCACATCTGCAATGGTCATGTCCAATTCTTCTGGTTCCATCTCATCAGCAGGGGTTGGTTCAGGGATCTTAAAAGCGACAGTTTTGATCTGTGGAGGAGGTGCTTTGGGAGGAGGAGGAGGGGGAGGTACATTCTCATCCAACGCCGGGGGCGGAGG
>CAYGTH010000084.1:0-19855 GCA_964352745.1 uncultured Bacteroidia bacterium | reverse complement strand
GGGCTGTGTGCATCCCTGGATGTAACCGGTGCTCCGGTGCAGGTATCGGCAGCGTGTCCGGCCGATGCAGGAACGCTATCCTCGAACCAGTTCCTCGTAGTGATTCCTAATAACGGATCTACTGTGATTTCAGCAACGCCTGATGGGAACAGCATTGTGCCTGCAAATTATGCGACACTATATGTCCTTACTCGTGGGAATGGGCTTACCATCCAGCAAGTAAGTACTTCCCCCTCCTTTACGGTAAACAGTCAAGGGCGGTACCGGATTCATACCCTGGTGTATGATGGGGATCCTAATTCTGCTGATTTTCTGGATTTGTCGGTTGTGCAGCCGGGAATGACAACAGGTTTTGATGTGCAGCACTTGATCAACAATTCGGGTATTTGTGCAGATCTTGATGTAACTGGAACTAAAATCAGAGTGATTAAGACCTATAATCTGATTTCCTTTCTGATCAACCTCCTCTTTGATAACGTCAAGATTCAATGGAGCCCTATGGAGCCCATAGAGGGAGCTGAATATATCGTAGAGCGGAGTCAGGATGGAATTGCTTATATGGTTTTGGCTACGATTGAGGAAACGCCGAATGTAGAACAGCCGATCCATACGTTTATTGACGAGTCGCCAATGGAAGGCCTTAACTACTATCGCTTACGGGTAATCGATAGCCGTGGACAAACCATTCATACTGAAGAAAGAAGGGTGATGGTTGGAGTAGAGAATGGCATTGATGTAACTGTATTTCCTAATCCGGCTCAATCCTGGGTTACGATCCAACGGACAGACCTTGAGGACCGAAAGTTAGATATTCGGATCACGGATTTGGTTGGGAAAGAAGCACTCTTAATTACAGATCAGCTATTTCCTGGAGATGAAGTGAAGGTGGATGTAAGTAGCTTGCCCGAAGGACTCTATCAGGTAATTCTGATAGATGAAAATGGACAGCGGGTACACACCGAGAAACTGCACAAGCGGTAAATTTGAAATTAGAAACTAAAAAAGAGGACTGCTTAATTGCAGCCCTCTTTTTTTAATTTCAATTTTTCACTTTAACACAAAAAAATCTTCTGGATCTACATGTACTCCATCTTTGAGTACTTCATAATGTAGGTGTGGATTTGTGCTGAGTCCTGTACTACCGGAGTATCCAATGGTATCTCCTCTTTCAACTACCTGATTATTTTCTACAACCAGTTTAGATAGGTGCGCATAACGGGTTTCAAAATTTTCATCGTGCATGATGACTGTATGAATTCCATATCCGCTGCTATCAGCAGCCATAAGGGTCTTGGATACGATGCCTCCGGCAGTTGCCAGCACGGGAGTACCTGCGGGTGCCGCAAAGTCAACTCCTTTATGCATCCTTTCTTTTTTTAGAATGGGATGGGTTCTCATGCCAAATGGGCTTCCTACCACTACGCCTTCAATTTTGGGAAGGGGAATCTGATTGGGAACCGCTAGCATATCGAGGGGCTCAATACAGCGCAAATGTGCTTGCTGTTGGATCATAAAAGTTGGTAAATCCGCTGACGCCACCTCTCCCAGCATATCCAGACGTCCACTCATGTTGGGGGCAGGACTGCTTCTTGCAAGGAAATGAGTTAAAGTGAGAAAAGTACCAACCGCTATTAACGTAGCACTTAATGCAAATTTTCTCATATTGGTGATTTAAATCCTCTTAGTTTAGCTATCAATTTTCAAATAACGTTTAGCCTGTTTTTTAGGCCAGTCCTAATTCATAGACCTTTAACGGAAGTGAGACTAAATCGTTACAATTAATTGTATCACTTCTGCAAAGTATTGAGAATAATCAGGTCTATTCAGTTAATTCGGCTCAATGAACTAAATTGGGGACTGAACGGTATCAATTGAATACATATTCAGTTAGAAAAGAATTATCCTCAGATCAGGTTGATTTTATGTTAAGAACGATACGAAACACCGGCAATATTAGAAAGGAATGTAGTTTGAAAACAGACGATTTGTTCTCTGATATTACATTTCCTGATTCTGAATTTTATTGTTTTTCTAACGTTATCGGTTTCCAAATTTTTGGTCCTTTGTTTCCCTTACTCTCCCGCTAAATAGTGCTGATTTTGTCGAATTAATACTGAATCAGGGGCTGCTCCCAGATGGAAAAACGGATTGACAATGGAGAAAAATGAGGTTATTTTTGAGAAATGAAGTATGGAATTTTTGTCTTGATCTTCACAAGTTTCCTGATTCAAGGCTTTTCCCAGGTACATCTTACCCAAACCCGGGTTAAATACCGGAAGTCAAACGGGATACGGATAATAAAGGCGATTACCTGTGATGCATCTGGTGATGATGATGCCACCTTTAAAAATTATCAAAAACTCCCAACTGCCAATGCTGATTGGTGGTTGCGTTTTCAGGACTTTAAAGGGCAGGTTCAATATATCACATCCGGAGAGCAGGATTTTTGGCAAATTGATATTGGGCAATCTCAGCTTACGGCCACGCTTGCTTTTTCGGATAAAGGCAGCTTAGAAGGCTGGCTCCTCAGTAGCAGGACGGATACCTTACTATTGAGTAATTTTCGACCTGATGTCGTGTCTAAGTCCCTGATTTCCTGTTCTCTGGGAAGGCAATATCCTCAATATGATGACAAGGGGGAGATAAATGGGTATTCCCTCCAGAAGATGCTCACATTTACTCAGAAGACAGAGAAAAAAGCAAATCTTCAGATTGAAGAGGCGTATTCAATCGATAAATGCCCCGCCGAATTTCGGGTAGTTGCAGCCTTCCTGGCAACCTGGATACTCGCTCGTGAATACGGTGCCCACTAGTTGGGCAAGCTTGTACCTTGTCGAATCCTGCTGTTTTATGTTAATTTCTACAGATAAACCAACTATATGCTTAAATTGGGGTACTTCAATACCTAATCTATGGTGACATTTTTGATCTCAACTGCAACGGTATATACCATTCTTGCAATCCTGGCTATTGCTATGCTAGCTGGATTGCTATTTTATGTGCCGGTTGGATTATGGATTTCTGCGCAGTTTTCGGGAGTGCGAATTGGCCTTGGCCAATTGGTCGGGATGCGATTGCGTCGGGTACCGCCCGCAGTGATTATCAACGAGATGATCAAAGCCAAAAAAGCCAACCTTACTGATATCAGTTTTAATCCACTGGAAGCACACTATATGGCTCAGGGGAATGTGAATACCTTGGTAGATGCATTGGTTTCCGCTAAAAATGCAGGGATTGCCCTGACCTTTGAGCAGGCTGCAGCGATTGATCTGGCAGGACGTGATGTATTACAGGCGGTGCGAGATTCGGTTAATACCAAAGTCATTAATTCTCCTCAGATCGAAGCGGTGGCCAGAGATGGAATCCAGTTGATTGTACAAGCACGGATTACGGTTCGGGCGCACCTTGAAAAGCTGGTTGGTGGAGCTGGAGAAGAAACTGCGGTTGCGCGCGTTGGTCAGGGTATAGTTGCGGCAATTGGCTCAGCAGAGTCCCATAAGGAGATTTTGGCAGATCCGGGATTGATTTCCGAACGTATCATGAATGAAGGATTGACAGCTGGGATCGCGTATGATGTCCTGTCTATTGACATCGCAGATATTGATATTGGCAAAAATATTGGAGCTCAACTTCAGGCAGATGAAGCAGCAGCAGACCTCCAGGTAGCACGCGCCAAAGCGGAAGAAAAACGTGCAGAAGCTGTTGCCCAGGAACAATTCTTTAAGGCACGAGTGCAAGAAATGCGCGCCAAACTAATTGAAGCAGAAGCCTTGATTCCCCAAGCGATGGCAGATGCTTTTCGGGTAGGGAATCTGGGGATTATGGATTACCACAAACTCCGAAATATTGAAGCGGATACCCAAATGCGCAGATCTTTTTCAGATATGGATGAAGGTGCCCCGGAAGACCCAAGTGATGGGGATAGCTGACCAAGGTACTAACCACATAATGTAGAACGGATCACATCATGAAGCCGTATTCTCTTTTTGGACTGTTGCTAATCCTGCTGCTGGCCCTTCAATCGCAGGGGCAAAGCCTGACCTTTGAGCAGTCTCAAGCCATATTTGGGCAACAAAAAATTCTCAAGTTTAGAAAATTCTCCCTGGAACTCGATAATGAAAGTAAGGCAGAAGTCGAGCGCCTCGTGGTCATGATCAATACCTATCCGGATATCATGAAGCGAAGCCTGCTGATTATTCAGGTTTTTTCCTGCGAGAAAGAATTAAAAGTAAAGCCCTACATCGGCGTGGTAAGAGGTCAGGTCATTATTGATATCCTGGAAAAACGGGTTGACATGCCCCGGAAAAAATGCCTCATTCAGGACAATGGGAAAAGTCCCTATGATACAGAATGCCTTGCGGGTAGTGGGGCAAACCTGTATTTGAGGCCGGACTGGCGAGGGAGAGATTAAACACCTGTACCCTACAGATAAAAAAAGCAGTTGCCCTATCCAGACAACTGCTTTTTTTATTTCATAGATGTCAATTGACTATTTGACAATCTTCAATTCTTTGATCAGGTTCGTAGCCCCTGCGTATTTGTCAATGATGAACAATACATAGCGGATATCAACGCTGATGGTTCTGTTCAATTGAGGGAATACATAAATATCACTTGCCATAGACTCCCAGTTGCCATCAAATGCACAGCCGATCAATTCACCACGCGCATTCAGGACCGGAGAACCGGAGTTCCCGCCCGTAATATCATTGGTGGTAAGGAAGCATACCGGGAGTTCTCCGTTTTCAGCATACTGCCCAAAATCTCTTGCTTTCCAGAGTTCCTTGAGTTTTGCGGGAACGTTGAATTCTGAGCTGTTAGGATCCTCTTTTTCAAATACCCCTTCGATCGTAGTTTGGTATTCATAAACGACTCCATCGCGTGGCTCATAAGGAATCACTTTTCCGTAGGTCAGGCGCATGGTCGAATTGGCATCTGGATAAAAACTTTTGTCAGGATGCATTTCCTGCAATCCTTCCAGGTATAGTTTCCGCAATTCACCAATTTGTCCTTCAAATGCGCCGTATTGTGGAGCAATCTCTCCTCGGAAATGTTTGATTATTTCGTTGATGTACTGCACCAGTAAATCTTTTTCGAGGACCTTTAATTCAGGATTGTTGAGGAAGTCTGAATTACGGGATTTGTCAGTAAGGATTGAGGTACTGTATGCATAATCAGTCCACTTACTAAGCTTTTCTTCCAGGGTCTTCCCCTTTTTTGCTTTTTTGTGCAAGGGAATATCTTTTACCGATTGAGGAAGCAATTCCGGTGATACATTCTGGTAGAAACTCAGCAAACTCTTGTAGAAGACGGTTTTGTCGATGTTGTAGTAATAGCCTTCATAGTGCCCATCGAGTTCACTTTTTAAATTAGTAATCATCGGCTCAGTGCGGGATGCATCATCGGATGCTTCCATCGCGCCAAACAAGCGATAGTACTGAATCCCATAACTGGCTGCATCAGCAGCGAAGACTCCCATATTCAAGTAGCTCATCCATTGGTCGATGGCTCCATATCCGCTATGTAACTCATCGATTGAACTGAGGACTTTCCCATATTTTTCCTTGCGCTCCGGGTTTGAATTCGCCCATTTTTCAAATTCTACCTCTGCTGTTTTCTTTTCTCCTACGATGTCGTAGCGATTGAGCATGAGGGTTTGACCGATGAGGTACTTATGGTAATTACTCAGACTTGCATAGTTAGAGGCCAGTGCAATCCGGGTTGCATCATCGGCATCCATAGCAGTTTTCATGGTTTCAAGCTTTTGGCCTAGCAGGTGGATTCTGTCTTTATTGGTTTGGTCCAATGCCAACTGAATAGCTGAAGAGGTCAGGTAGCGGGTTGTAGTACCGGGATACCCGAGTACCATGGTGTAGTCGTCTGCTTTCACGCCACCGAGTGAAATCGGGAGGTAGTGAACAGGCTTATAGGGCTTGTTGTCAGGAGAGTAATCAGCAGGCTCATTGTCCGGTCCGGCATACACGCGAAGGAGCGAAAAGTCTCCTGTGTGGCGAGGCCACATCCAGTTATCCGTATCCCCTCCGTATTTACCGATGGAACTGGGAGGTGCCCCCACCAGTCTGATGTCCCGATAAACTTTATACACAAAGAGGTAGTACTCTAATCCGTGGAACATTTCTGCTACTTCCACATCGTACTTGCCGTCTTCAGCAGCTTCTTCCTCAATCGCACCGATGATCTGCTGAACCGCCATTGGATTTTTCCCTGCAGCCATTACGCGTTCTGTTACATCTTCTGAGTGAACCAGAAATGCAGCAGTGCCTCCTTCTACCTGTAACTCTTGTGAGTTTGACATGGCCCAAAAGCCATTGGTCAGGTAATCGGCATCTACGGAACTCAGGGTTGCAATCGCATCATAGGCGCAGTGGTGATTGGTAAGCATCAATCCCTCAGGAGAAATCATCTCAGCTGTGCATGAACCGCCATTCAGTTTGACAATTGCATCTTCTACACTAGCTGCATTTTCATTATAGACCTCATCGATTTCCATGTCAAGGCCTAATTCCTTCATCGTCTCCTGATTCAACTCAGCGACTTTGAGTGGGAGCCACATCCCTTCTGTGGAGGTAGCGGGCTGCATCGCTGTTTTCTGGGCATGTACAGCAGGTGCGAGGAGGAGGCCCGATATGGCTACAAGTACAAAAAATTTCCTGATCATAAACGTTTGTTAATATTTTTTGGGAACCAGTAAAATCCGTATCCCTTTTCTGTTTGGATGCTGATTTCCGAATAAGGTAATGCAGCGAATATATAAAAAATGCACGTGAATTCTTGCGAACAAGCCCGAAAACGCAACAATCCCTGAAGCAAGTAAGACCTTACTTATGGGAGGGATACGCTAGTATTTGTTCGCGATTGAGCTTGCAGGTAATCCACTCAGGATCTATACTGGCGCCCAGCTTGTCATATAGATTGATAGCCGGCTCATTCCAATCGAGGACATGCCAGCGAATCTCCTGGGCAGCCTGTTCCTTGCCATACTGCACCAATTGGTCGATGAGAAGTTTGCCGATTCCTTTTCTGCGATACGATTCTGTAATAACCAGGTCATCGAGATAGAGGTTTTTGCCTTTCCAGGTAGAATACCCAAAATAGAAAAATGCGATCCCTACAACATTGTCTTCGTGTTCCGCTACAAAAAATTCAAAGAGGGGACGTTCAGAGCCAAAGCCATCACGGGCATATTGTTCTGCCGTGGTAATGACCTGCTCGGGTGCTTTTTCATATAAGGCCAGTTCCCGAACCAAAGCATGTGCAGATGGGAGGTCTTCCCGGGTTCCTTTACGGATGTTTATTTCGTTCATATTGGAGTTGTTGTTAGGATTTCGTTTCTGTTTCCAGCCAGTTTAGATAAGCTGGATTACCACTTAGAATAGGGAGGCTTACAACACAGGGAATTTCATAGCTATGGCAGGATTTTACCGCTTCAATGAGTTGCTGTTCATGCGATGCGCGGGATTTGACTACCAGAATGCTTTCTTTATCTTCAACCATTTCGCCCTGCCACCAATAGAGGGAGGTCATAGAATTGATAATATTGGCGCAAGCTGCCAGTCGTTCTTCGACAAGCTTTCGGCCTACCCGCAAGGCTTCTTCCCGATCTTTACAGGTGATATAAACAAAACGAAAGTCCATAAGGTTAAAAAAAGACCTGAAAAGGTGAGTAAAAATGAGAAAAATCATCCGCTGCAATAAAGAGGGAATCCCTAACTTGCAGACAACGCTAATTTAATGAGATCATGGCAATACGCAAGCAAGTAGCCGATATGCGCACCGATTATTCCTTGCACCACCTGAAGGAAACACAAGCGCACGCTGACCCGATTCGACAGTTTGAGGCATGGTTTGAGGCCGCTGCTGCATCTGAGGTGTTGGAGCCGAATGCGATGACCCTGGCTACTTCGATAGAGGGGCAGCCTTCTGCCCGGATCGTATTGCTAAAGGGCTTTGATGAAAAAGGATTTGTCTTTTACACGAACTATGAAAGCAGGAAGGGAAAAGAACTAGCGACCAATCCCCAGGCTGCATTGGTTTTTTTCTGGCCTCAGGTGGAGCGGCAAATTCGGATTGAAGGGATTGTCAGGAAAGTCGATCCTGCTGAATCAGATGCTTATTTTGGGAGCCGGGACAAAGGAAGCCGAATGGGTGCCTGGGCTTCACCACAAAGTCAGGTAATCAGAAACCGGGAGGTACTGGAAGAGGGGGTCAAAGCGGTAGAAGCTCAATATGCTAACCAGGAAGAAGTGCCTCGTCCGGAACACTGGGGAGGATATCGCCTGGAACCCAGCTGTATTGAATTTTGGCAAGGCCGCCAAAGCCGCCTCCATGATCGCCTTTTGTATGTCAGGCAAGCGTCTGGAGCATGGACGGTGGATCGGTTGGCTCCCTAGAAAATCCTAAATACCTTCTTCTGAAACAGGTCCCGGTCTGCTGACAATCCGGCTATTTCTTTTCAGATCAGGGGGTACGAAAAATCGTCCGCAGGTCTAAGCCTACAGACGATTTTTTTCTCGAACTCCCGAACTCACATTTTCCCGACTTCCCTTTCTACTGTTCAAATTTCACTTTCACAACAGAAAGAACATTGCCGCGATTCTGGAAATAAACCATGATCGCTTCGCTGTTGTTGACTTGCTCACAAAAGCGGGGGTAAAATTCATTTTGATAATCGTAGTGGGTAAGCAGAGGGTATCGTTCCGAAACCTGGCCTTCCATCCCGACTACATTATAGTAAATGTTGACATTGTCGCGCCGGGGCTTATACTCATAAAAGATATGAGCACCGGATGCACCAATCGCATTAAAATACGAAAGGGTAGCAGGAGATTCTGAAATTTGGTTTTTATCAACGATGGCATGCCATTCGATTTCGCCGGCCCCGGTTACAGAAGTGAGAATGACATCTTCGTAATGATAAATTTCCCGTTCAGTCCAGTATCCGTTAAAATCGCGAAAGGATTGGCGGGTGATGTAAAACTTTTCGGCCATCAATAAGACGCCACCGTCAGATCTTAGAATAATATCTTTCAGATAAAAATTCTTGAGTTCCCTGCCTCTGTTGATTTGGCCGGAAGACAAATAGTTAGCGAGAAAGCCTTCGTCAAAGGCCTCGGTCGTATTTGAGGCAATATTTCCGTTCGCATCAATCTGTTGAAGGACTGTGCCCCCAATCTGGTCAGTTCCCCGATTGGAATAAAAGCCGGCAACGTAGATGTTTTCATCATTCAGGCGGAAAGCAAGGTCAGAAATGAAGCGATCGCCTAATTCTATGGGAACTTCATGTCCTTGCTGTATTTCTGTATCATAGCGGTAGATCAGGTATTTAAAATCATCAGAATTATTGACCACCGGCGTACGAAAAAACTGTCCCAGTATAAAGACATTGCCTTGGTTACTCACCCGGATGCGGCGAACATTGAAGCGATTATCAGGATATTTGAGGTTGATTTCCCCATTTTGAGCATAGTTCCCTTCATCATCAAATATGTAATAGAGAATCTGCTCTGAATCGCGCTTGTTCTTGAGGTTTTTATAACAGAGCAACCGCCGTTTGTTTCGGGATAGCTCGTATTGCAATTCTACTTTCTGCTCTTTCTGATTGGGATAAACAGATAGAATTTCTTCATCTGCTGTTTGTTTTCCCTGGAGGTCATAGCCATAAAAATAGGTTTTGATTACCCCTTCTTGCGGGAAAAACTCGGAAACAAACAGCAGGATATTTTCGCCAATCACAGCAACAAAGTCAATATTTTTCCGACCATTTTGTTCCATGACTTTTTCTGTCCACTCTTCTTCCAGATCGCTGCTGTATTTGGTAATGCCTAAGTAGCGGGTGGAGACCGTACTGGTTGGGCCGAGTGTTACCAATCCGCCATCTACTGGTGAAAACTCATAAAATTCAGGTTTGGGATCTCTTTTCCCCAAATCCAGTCGTGCAGTAATCGTCTGTGCGGAGAGGCTGGAACTGATAAACAGAATAACCAGCACCCCCATATATTTTGATAATTTTTGCATATATATAAATTAAAATCAATGCTTTAGCATTTTATACGCCCGCCAGAACCGAAAGATTCCATAGGCCAGTAAAATGAACCCAAGTATATAAAAACCCACATCATGCATGCCCAAACCTTCCAGCATCGGGGGACGTTTGAATGGGAGGAGTAAGCCCATGAAGATGAAGAAAAGGCTCATAGCCATCCCAAAGTATGCTACAGTTTTACTCATGTCGACGTTGTTTGTATGAAGGATTATAGTACAAAAAATCTTTGTTCTTTTTGGTAAATATCCGGATTTCCCGGATTAATCCGTAAGTTTAGTATAATCTTTGCAAGATATTGCCGGTACCCGCTACTTCTCCGCGAGTTAAGTCTGTTTTTTATCGGTAAATGTAATTCCCTCTGTTTTTAATCCGGCTTTAATTATGAAAAAGTATTGCTTTTTGTTGTTGATGGTGCCTTTTGCGGCGCTATCTCTGGTGGCTCAGCCTACTTTTACCAAAACTTTTGGTGGAGAGCAGGATGAGCATGCATTGGCAGTGGTTCAAACCCGGGATGGGGAGTATGTCCTGGCAGGTTTTACACATTCATATGGAGCTGGAAAGAGCGATATATGGGTGATGAAACTGGGGGTTGACGGTTCTGAGAAATGGCGAAAATATTATGGCAAGAGTGATTTTGACTGGGCGAATACACTCATTGAGACCCGAGAGGGCAATTATGTCCTGGCGGGATATTCCAAAGATGAAGTTACTGGCGCCAATAATGCCTGGATTCTACAACTGGATACACACGGGAGTCTGATGTGGGAGAGGAGCTATGGAGGGGAAAAGGCAGATGAAATAAAGTCAATCGTCCAGACGCGGGATGGTGGATTTGCGCTGGGAGGATTTTCGCATTCTTTTGGAAAAGGAAAAAGTGATGTCTGGCTGTTGCGGCTCGATCCGAAAGGAGACGTGCTGTGGAAAAAAACCTATGGCGGACCCGGTGTCGAACGGGCAAACTCAATTATTGAAACATTCGATGGCGGATACATCCTCGCAGGGTTTACGACTTCCTTTGGAAACGGGAAGGCGGATATGATTATGATGCGGACGGATGCAAATGGTAAAAGCCTGTGGCGCAAGAATTATGGAGGCCAGGGCAATGACGTAGCAGAAGTGGTCCGGGAAACACCAGATGGAGAATATCTGCTGGCAGGGTGGACTGCGTCGGAAGGCCAGGGAAGCCTGGATGCCAAGCTAATGCGGATAGATGGAAAGGGAAACGTGATTTGGGAAAAGGTATATGGTGATACCGATAAAGATGCGATCTACGACCTCGCTGTTACGCGAGATGGCGGGATGATCATGACGGGCCAAACCTCTTCTTATGGGGCGAAAGCATCTGCCCTATGGATTCTCAAAACCAACAGCAAGGGAAAACTCCAATGGCAAAAACGCTCGAACGGAGATAAAGATGATTATGGACATGCTGTGGTACCAACCCGGGATGGTGGATATATCGTAGCGGGTGCTTCCAAAAGCTACTCCCGTGGCGGGAGTGATATGTGGGTTATGAAGACCAACAGTCGGGGCGATGCGGCAGCAGCTCCCGAACCCGAATTATACGCGCAAGATGGGCGACCCGAAGAGCCGGTGGCTGGGAGAAATGAGACAAACGCTTCTTCTGATCCCGGAGATATTTTCAAGCCCAACCTCTATATCCTGTCTATTGGGATTTCAGACTACCGCGACAAAAGTGCTAATCTTACTTTCGCACACAGCGATGCGGCGGCGGTTGCGGATCAGTTTGCGAAGCTGGAAGGCTCCTTATTCAATCGGGTCGAAGTGCGCAAACTGCTCAATGAAGACGCTACCCTGGTCAACATCAAAACCGGTATTTCCTGGGTAGAGCGTCAGGCGACCCAAAAAGATATGGTCTTGATATTCATCTCCTCACACGGAGCGCTGGATAATAAAGGCAACCTCTACATCCTGCCTAATGATTTTAACGCCTATAATCTCTTCGCTACCGGACTGAATATCAAAGATCTCACCGAGGGGATGAATGGTACCCCCTGCAAAAAACTGATTTTGTTGGATGCCTGCCACAGTGGCCAATCGGGTTTTGATCTGCTGGAGTTTGCTTCCATTAAAGCGATCAACCTCAATAAGATTGTCGAGGAACTGGTCAATAAGGAACCCGGCGTAACAGTGATGACCTCCTCCAGCGGGAAAGAATACTCATATGAGAATCCCAAGTGGGGACACGGTGCCTTTACCAAAGCATTGCTGGAAGGGCTGCAGGGAAGTGCGGATTTCAACAGTGATCAGGTGATTCGATTATTGGAACTCAATCTTTATGTAACTGAGCGCGTGAAGGAACTCACTGGTGGCAGACAGCACCCCTATACACCGATCAATCTATTTGGAGATATCCCCCTGTTTATTCTGGATGACAAATAAGGTCGGTAATCGACCTCCGTTTTCAGCGGGAAATCGCACACACACAAAATAGCAAAAGCCAGCTCTGTAAAAGGGCTGGCTTTTGCTATTTGATCAAATGTGAAAGGCTGCTAGATCGCGTCGAGCAATTCGATCAAATGATCTTTGGTCATGCGGCGATATTTGATCTTGAGTTTGATCGTAGGCCGCTTCTTCTTTTTCTTTCCCTTTTGTTTCTTGATGAAGTCTCCGGGACGAAAACTTCGTTTGGCCAGATAGGGAGTCCCTTCTTTATCGTATTGGATGGCGACCATCACAAGTTTGGTTTTGTCATCCAGAAACTTGACAGCACTCCCGATATAGGTACGCTTGTCTTGTTTCTTCATGGGGATGTAGGTCTTGACAACTTCTCCAGCCAGCAATACGGTAGTATTTCGTTCATAGACGGGGCCTTTTAGCTTGAGGGTAATATCTACTCCTTTATCCTCTTCACTGGTATTCTGTGAATAGAAAAGAGGTCTCGCGACATTCATACGACCCATTTCCGAAACTTCAACTTCATAGGCTTTGTCTTGTCCATTGAAGTTAACAGGAACATCCTGCCGTAAGGCCCAACTCCGTACAGGATTAAAACCCTGAGTAGTTGGAAGTTTCGCATTTCTCCTGCCACCTCTTCCCCCGCCGCTGCCCAGATAGAGTGCCATTTCTTCATCCCGTCGCGAAGCTGGAACCCGAACGGTAATCCGGGTATCTTTATTGAGCTTCACGCCTCTGCCATTAAAGGTAGAACTGATTTCAAACATACCTGCCGTTTCCAGCGGACCTTTTTTATCCGCAGAAGGCATTCCCAGCAGGAGGATATCACGTCGGTTAAACAATTCTTTCAACTCGAAGGTAATCTGTTGCTCATCTGTCTGAAAACTATTGGGAGGAATGATGACTTTGACGCCATCCGGAGAGTAAATCACATTCTGCTTCCGCACATCAATCAAAAACGGATCATACTCGGCATAGATGGTGTCTGTTTCCATCGCGAGTACTTCTGCTTCTGAAAGTTTGGGAGTCGTGTCAACCGGTGCTGTTGGAGCTTCTGCTACGGGCAGGTCCACATAATCGGTATAGACAATGGCAATATCTGCACGGCGGTTTTTCAATCGTCCCTTGAAGGTGTCATTTGTCAAAACCGGTTTAGACGTCCCAAGACCTTCATAGCTGATTCGTTCAGCATTCACGCCATCGGCAATTAGGTAAAGGGCTACAGCCTGTGCTCGGCGAGCCGACAAGTCTACATTGTAAGTAGACGTGCCGATACTATCGGTATGCCCATATACATTGATGTAAAAATGCTTATACGTATCAATAACTTTAACAAGAGAGTCTATCGTTTGCAGGCTCTGGGATTTCAATCGGTGACTGTCGAAATCAAAATAGACAGTATCGATAGCAAATTGCTGAGAAAACGCAGAAGAGACTGACAGAACAAGACTTATAACGAGAAGGTGGAATTTATTCATTACAAGGCAATTAAGCCACCAATATAACAACAAAATATAAGACCAAAAAAGCCCTGCTAGTCAATTAAGCTGGAAAAAACAGCAGATTTGTTGCCAGGGATGCGGAGGGACGCAGAATTGATTTGAGAATTTGTGCCTATGGCCTTGACTTAAAGGTACTTTCCTGCAATAACCTGTACTTTGTGGAGGTCAATGGGTTTGATGATATGGTCATTCATTCCTGCCTGCGCAAATTGGTTTATTTTTTCTGGAATCGAATGCGCAGTCAGTGCGATGATCGGAACCGAGTGCCCATTTGTCAATTCCCGAATTTTGGGGGTTGCTTCCAACCCATCCATAATAGGCATTTCGATGTCCATGAAAATCAAGTCAAATCGTTCTTCGCGCACCCGTTCGATCGCTTCAACTCCATTTTGAACCCCGACCACTTCAAAACCTTCCCGACCCAGGACGTGCTCAGCAATCATGAGGTTAACCGGATCATCTTCTACTACCAGGATTTTTTGCGAATAGTCGGCCATATGTGTCAGATTTCTCTCTTGGGTACAGGGGTGATGAGCAAACAATAGCGAAATCTTTGCAAGAAAAATACAGGCTTTACGCCGATTATCAAAACGGCGCATTGCTTATCAGAAATTTCGGATGTTAGAAATCTGAACTGGCTTTACAACTCGCAGGGAGTTGCTGGCCTTGGGGTGCCATTAAGCCCGAGTAAAAACTCAGAACAGGCACTCAGTCTTCCAATCGAGATAGATTTGTTGATAGAACCCAATACGCCATAGGCAAGGCTATTGCTTTCTATATTGGTGTATTCCGGACGAACGGTGTTGAGGTCCGTGAATTGCGGGTCATTGGCGGTAATGTAGTTTTCAAGAACAGAATCAACGGAGGTCAATTCAAACCAGAGTGCCTGTGGCAAGTCCTGGGGAAGCCCGCATTGGGTGTTAGGCGTTACGCCATAGGAGTAGACACTGCCGACCTGATTATTGATCCGGCTGCTTAATACAGAAAGAATCTCATTCTCACTGTATTGATAACAAATAGAGCCGGGCGTACTACATCGAAAATTTCCTGAAAATATGCTGGAAGGACCATATTCGAGCAGCTTTTCCTCCCCATTCTCCTTGTATTTCAGGTATGCCCGCAGTTCATAGGCTGCGGCTCCATCTCCACCGGAAAATTGAACCTGATATTCTTTGTCCAGTGCTACTTCGCTCAGGCATTTGAATTGGCCCGGACCATTGTTGAGGCGGGGGTTTGAAAAACGGGAATCTTCCGGGATAAAGGTACCGGCACGCATGAAAAACTCGCTATCATCCGGACGCGTTACCAAAATTTCATACCGTATTCCCTTTTGTAAGACTTTGCTGCCGTCCGTATCAAATTTGTATAGGGAAATATAGGGGTAAAAGGTGCCATCAGCCGGGTTTTTGAGGACACTATCAGTTTCTACTGCCTGATATACTTCGCCGCCACCGGTTAGGGTAACCGTTAGGCCTTTAGCACTCAGGTTATTATTTTGGGCGAATTCAAGCGCATCACTTTCTGATAAAAATCCGGTTGAAATTCGGATGAATTGCTCAGGTTCGTTGGGGTCGAGGACGCCATATAGGGTGAAAATATCTTTCTGATCTGCATTTAGGTCGAAATCCGTCGAACAACTTCCTAAAAATCCGATTAGTACCAAAGCCAGCAAACACCTGTAAGCCATAAATCTTGAATTGAAAATTGCGTTAATGTAAGTATTTACGCAAATATGGGATAAAGTTTTTACATTCGGTGAGATAAATCCCCTGACCGATTACTCAGATTTAACAAAGCAAGTTCTACGCATGTCTACCGCAAAAAAAGGAAAAAAAAGAATTACCGTCCATGTGCTTCAGGAAATGAAGGAAAGAGGTGAAAAAATATCCATGTTGACCGCCTATGATTTTTCGATGGCAGGCATTATTGATGATGCCGGGATTGACGCACTGCTGGTGGGGGACTCTGCCTCTAATGTCATGCATGGCCACGAAACGACCCTTCCCATTACGCTGGATCAGATGATCGACCATGCAAGTGCGGTGGTTCGGGGAGTAAAACGAGCCTTGATCGTAGTGGACTTACCCTTCGGTACCTATCAGGGAGATTCTAAGCGTGCCCTTAACAGCGCTATTCGGATTATGAAGGAATCCGGTGCCCATGCGATCAAAATGGAAGGAGGGTCCTTTGTGCTCGATTCCATCAAGCGGGTAGTGAGTGCGGGGATTCCGGTTATGGGACACCTGGGGCTTACCCCACAGGCGATTTACAAATTTGGTACTTATACCGTTCGTGCCAGGGAGGAAGAGGAGGCTAACCGCCTCCGCGAAGACGCGCAACTCGTACAGGACGCAGGTGCATTTGCCATTGTGCTGGAAAAAATTCCCCAACAACTCGCTGCAGAAGTGAGCAAAAGCCTTCGGATTCCGACCATTGGGATCGGTGCCGGCCCCGGCTGTGATGGTCAGATTTTGGTTACCCATGATATGCTGGGAATCAATAAGGAGTTTAGTCCCCGGTTTCTCCGCCGCTATGCCGACCTATATACAGCTATGAAGGATGCCTTCTCCCAATATATTGATGATGTTAAGGCAAATGATTTCCCAAGTGAAGACGAGGCGTATTGAGGGAGAGAAGATTGTCGATTAAAGAAGGAAGAGGGGAATTTCGCTGTTGCATTCTCCAAAGCTAACCGCTAATTCGTTTTCCTGAAAATTCCTAATTTTAGCCCAGCGAAAGATCAGTTGCCAGCATGAAAAATAAAATCAATGTTGAAGGAAAATACATATCAATACTTCAGGTAAATGATCAGGATTTTTTTTCATTAACCGATATGATACGCGGGCGGGGAGATGCTGCCTACATTATCCGGAATTAGATGAGAGGACGGCCTACCCTTGAATTCCTGCGCCTTTGGGAACAATTAAATAACCCTGATTTTAATTCTGTCGGATACGACAGTTTTACAGAAGATCTGGGGTTGAACACCTTTTCTCCTTCAGTAAAAAATTGGGTAAAGGGAACCAATGCTATAGGGATTCAATCGCGGGCAGGCCGTAATGGGGGTACCTTTGCACATGCTGACATTGCATTTGATTTCGGTACCTGGATAAGTCCTTCTTTTCGCTATCGGTTATTCAAGGAATTTCAGCTATTAAAAAAAGAACAAGCAGACAGGCTCTCCGAGGGCTGGGACGTCCGGCGAATGCTTGCAAAAGTGAATTACCCACTACAAACAGAGGCGATAAAGGAGAATATTATTCCCCGATTGCAGCCAGGTGAAGTAAATAAAGTACTTGCTTATGCAGGAGAAGCTGATATCATCAACCTTGCTGTATTCGGAATTACAGCGAAACAATGGCGAGAACAGAATCCTGAATTGAAAGGCAATATCCGGGATCATGCTACAAGCGCAGAACTCACGGTAATGTCCAATCTGCAGGTGCTCAACTCGCAGTACATCCGGAAAGGAGCCGACCAGGAAGCTCGGTACTATGCCTTGTGTGAGGCCGCCGAATTCCAGCTTCGTATTTTAGGGAATGATGATCGTATAAGCTTGATCGAATAACTACAACTGTCTTCCCCGCGAAAAAGCCTTGGAGATCTTTAACGATAACAAGGAAGGGTACTCTCAAATTGGAATACGTATAATCATCTCTGAATACCTCGTCAGCGTATTCTGGCATACACTCCGATTCAGCCTTTCAGATTTTTTTAGGCGGAAGCCATTTCTTTTACCCCGCATCCCCCACATAGGTCTCCGGCCGTAAAGCAACCAATTCTGCTTTGACTGTATCGGAAATAGCCAGCGTTTCGACAAAAACCTTGAGCGATTCGGCCGTGATACCTGCTTGTCCGCGTGTGAGGTCGCGCAGGGCTTCATAGGGTTTTGGGTAGCCTTCTCTGCGAAGGATCGTTTGAATGGCTTCCGCAAGTACTGCCCAGTTTTTGTCCAGATCGGCTGCGATGGCGTCTGGATTGACCAGGAGTTTGCCCAAGCCTTTTTGGAGGGATTGATGTGCCAGATGCGCATAGCCAACTCCTAATCCCAGGTTTCGCAGGATCGTGGAATCCGTCAGGTCGCGCTGAAGGCGGGAAACCGGCAGTTTCCGACTGAGAAATTCCAGTATGGCTGAAGAGAGGCCACTATTTCCTTCTGCATTCTCAAAATCAATGGGATTTACTTTGTGAGGCATGGCTGAAGAACCGACTTCGCCGGCCTTGACCTGCTGCTTGAAATAATCCATGCTGATATAGATCCACATATCCTGACAGAGGTCAATTATGATCGTGTTGATCCGTTTCAGGCAATCAAAAATCCGTGCCAATCCATCGTAGTGCTCAATTTGGGTAGTCGGATAGGAGCGAGAAAGGTCGAGCGTGTCATATACAAAGCGATCGGCAAATACCTGCCAGTTATAGTCCGGGTAGGCTACATAATGCGCATTGAGATTACCCGTAGCTCCGCCAAACTTTGCCGGAAAGGGCAGGGCAGCCAATTCGGCCACCTGTGAATTGAGTCGCTCTGAAAATACCTCGATCTCCTTGCCCAATGTCGTGGGAGAGGCGGGTTGCCCATGTGTGCGGGCCAGCATCGGGATGCTTCTCCATTCTCGCGCAAATTCTTCCAATGTAAGGATCACTTTCCGAATCGCCGGGAGATATTCCACATGAATGGCATCCCGAAGCAGCATCGGAGTGGCGGTATTATTAATGTCCTGAGAAGTGAGCCCAAAATGGATAAACTCCTTATGTCGAATCAGGCCTTTACTGCCGTGCTGGTCAATTTTTTCTTTGATGAAATATTCAACCGCCTTCACATCATGATTTGTTTCCTGCTCAAATGCCTTGACGCGTTCTGCATCAGTCGGGCCGAAATGTTCGTACAAGCCTTTCAGGAATGTTTTTTCCTCCTCCGCGAGGGCCTCAAGTGGTGCCAGGCCCGTTTCGGTCAGCGCAATAAAATATTCGACTTCTACCCGAATGCGATACCGAATCAAGGCAAATTCGGAAAAATAGGCAGCCAGATTTCGAACTTTACCCCGATAGCGTCCATCAAGGGGGGAAATGGCAGTGAGCGCTGATAGATTCATGAGAAATCGCTTGACAGTTTTGAATAGGAAATGAAGGCCGCAAAGGTATTGACCAATCCGGTATGACGCAATCTGAATATGAAAAATGACTGCCAAATTCGACTTTCGATTTGGCTCAACCTCTGCTGGAAAGCGGGTTGACGAATTATCGAAAAGGATTCCGGGGGGTCCAGGCTTCCATCGTCAGGTTTTGCATGATGGGGCGTGCCAGTCGGTTGATAAACGGGCGGGTAATGTGGAGGTACATATTCATTTGATTCGCCTCCGCTCCCACGGCAGATTTGATTTCCATCGCTGTGCGTCCCATAGAGATACAGGAAAAACCATGATCGATGGCATAGCGAATGGAGTCATACATCATGCGCTGATAAATCTTTAGCTCCCGATTGACAGAAGGATCATACCCCAAATAGTGGGCTTCCAGTAGCTTGCCGGCAGGGATATGCGTCATAAAGGCTACCAGATGATCTCCCTGATAATAGCCGGTTACGCGAAGTTGGTCCCCCATGGCGCGCTTGAGTTCGCAAAAATAATTTTCCGATACGCCTTGCAATACAAATCGATCTTTATCGGCAATCAGGGAAAACAGACGCTGTATCCTGTCATTCTCGACGAGCATTTCCTCCAGACTCATTTCCCGGCTGATGAGAGATTTACTCTTTTTGAAGGCACTCCGTGCACGTTGTCGGTATTTGGAAGACATCGCATCTAGGTAGTGATCAAAAGATTCCCATTCGGGCTGAAGGTGGAGGATCATGTTGGGATCTCCGTGGAAGAGG
>CAYGTH010000083.1:5096-19996 GCA_964352745.1 uncultured Bacteroidia bacterium | reverse complement strand
TTATTACACTTGCGACGCTGAAGGGGCTCCTTTCTCAATTACCTTCCTCATCGATGATGCAAGTACATAAGTCTTACGCAGTATCAATCGGGCAGGTAGAAGCATTGGAAGGGAACGAACTCATCCTAAACGCATACAGAGTCCCAATTGGGCGGCTCTTCAAAGAAGAAGTTCACAAGCGAATCATTTCAGGGCGGCTGCTGGGGAAATAGGTCCTGCTTCCGTTCCGGTATACGCAGATTCCACCTTTCGGAGCATCTGCTATTCCATACCGCTACTCTCAGAGGGGGTAGTCGCAAATTCCAGATCGAATTTCAACGCTTTGCCATGAAATTTAGCAGGAATGATTCACCGTTGAATCTCAATATTGATAATCACACCTCAGCAGGTCAGTGCCCATCCTAAACTCAAAATCCTGTGAAATGATCTTGCCTGATGCATTTTTTGCGGGGCTCCACTTCGGCATATTACAAATGGCTTCCAATATCAGGGTATCAATTGTCTCCACTCCGGATGTCTTGAAAAGGTGAGCATCAGTAAGCTTCCCTTCCCGGTTGATTGTGAACCTCACCGTTGCCAGTGGAATTTGTGCAGCAGTGGATGCTGAAACCTGATCCATAATTTGCTCCTTGAGGTAGGCTTTCAATTGTTGACTTCCCCCAGGATATTTGGCTTCGATGATCGGAACCATCGTCAGGGAAAAACTCATCTTCCGGGGCGGATTGTCTTTGAGGGTATTATTGGGGATATAGTCCACTACCACATCGATGATACAGCCTTTATCGGCTCGTTTCAAGATGTCCATTTGCGCAGGGCTTAAGGCGTCATCTGTGCTGGCCGCCTTATTGATTTGTCCCTGGCAAGCCGAAGAGATTTCCACCGAAATATAGCTGGCGACCTGCGACGGCCGATAATGTACATAGAGGTCCTGGAGGGTCTTGGCGCCTTGCAGGCTATCCAGCGTTATGAGGGAATAGGGCCCGCTGTAAGGATTGGTATGGGTGCCAAAAAGCGTAAAACCGATTTCTTGTGAATAGCCTGAAACCGTCAGCAGAAGGGCCATCAGGGTCGCGAAGTAGTTTTTCATCATCGTCTGTTATCTATTGCATTCCATAAGCGGGTTTTGCACGAGTCGCTTATGCTTGATTAAAGATAAGAGAGGAGATTGGGGGATTGTAGGCTGGTGTGTAAAAGTAGTGTAAAAGGGCTGTAAACCAGCTCATATACAAACCACAAATCCCCCGGTATTTTATCCCTTTTGTTAGCAGTTCAGCAGTTCCTATTACTGTCCTACCTACTTTGACCCACTGTTAATAAATTATTATCTGGATCGAGTAGAGAAAATTCCTTTTGGCCCCAGGGTTTGATTTCCAATGGCCCGTTTGGGTGAATAGTCGTTTTAGAATCCAATAAGGATTGGTAAAAACTGTCAATGTTGTCAGTTCGGATATAAACTTGTCCGTAATTCTCTTTGGGGTCAAGGTCTTTAAATTCAAAGAAATGAATTTGAATCTGGTCCTTTTCCAGCATTAAATAGCCATCAAAGTCTGCACTTCCAAATTCTTTAAACCCCAACTTGTTGAGGTAAAATTCTCGCGTAACATTTTTGTCACGCATGGGGAGTTTGGGATTAATATCTGTTAGCATAATTCTATTATTAGTAAGGAGACAGATTACTGGGCCCGCGAGCCTTTTACCTGATGATAAATTTGGTCTGCCCGATTTTGCCTAATTGTATATAATAAACCCCTGTATTTAGGCTGGAAACATCTATTTGTTTTGAATGGGTACCCTGACCATCAGTAGTCAATACTTGCTGCCCCGCTATAGTATAGATCCTAATAAGACCGAGTGCCTGAGTGGGAGATGAAAGGGTTAATATTCCCTCTGTTACCGGTACTGGAAATAGGCTGATCCCCGGGCCTTCTGGTTGATTGTTAAGAATACTTGTAGCAGCATTTTCACAATTCAGATCGCCGTATATATTTACATTCGCAATACTTGTCCAGTTGGTAGATGAGCTATTTCCAATGCCGATAAATTTCACATAGCGACCAATGGTTCCATTTAAGCCAAATACTTGTTCTGTTTCCACTGTTACTCCTGAGGCTGCAGAAGTTTCCGTATCAATGATGGTCGCAAATGGTCCTGCAGCATCATCGGCTACCGCGATTGAAAAAGTGGTTGTCCTTTCGTCGGCTTTCCAAAAATTGATGCCAATTTCTGTCAAAAAATGAAGGCTATCCAGATCGAAAGTTATCGATACTTCTGCGGCTGTATCTGGATTCCCAGTCCAATAATTGGTAAAATCGTCATTGTAGGCATTTATTTCAGACACGCTTGGGGTATTCTGCATCCCCACACTAGTCGTCGCAGTAATTGGGATTTCGGAACTGATAGAAGAAATTAACTGCTCAATTGATAGTACAGCAACCAAATTGTTGCCTCCTGCAATTTCATTAATCGTAATATCTCCTGGTCTTTGTGCGCCTGTAGTGTTTTCAGTGGCCGTGGCTGTTAGGGTTGTTGTTCCTGATCCGGAAGATACATCCAGGCTTAACCAGGGCAAATTCTCCGTAATTGTCCAATCAACATTCGTAATAACCTCAAAAGTCGATGTTCCTCCGCATACCCCAAAGGTTAGGGTTGAGAATGAGGTAGTCAATGAATTGGAAATAGCACCAAAGCCTATATTTACCCCAACATCTACGGAATCATAGGGTAAATGTGTGCCATTTGCGCCAAATTCTTCTGCGCCTGCATCAACATTTGCGTCCCGGTTACCTCCTAAGATATCCAGCGTTAAAAAGGGATAATTTCCGATAGCTGCATCAATAGGAGAACTTCCACTGGTAAGTCTGTAAAAAGTTCCATCATCAGCCATATCGCTATTGGGTAAGCCCGTCAGGTTTCCTTCAGACACTGAAGTTCCAATAGGTGCTGTTACAGTTTGATAGTCATTAATACTTGAATTATACATGATGTTATTGGCCACAATTAGATTTTCTGGCGCCTGGTCCAGATCACTACTCACTTTGGTACCAATTCTCAATGCATAATCACAGTTAACAAATGTATTATTAACTACTTGAGCGTTTTTAACCTGGTAATAGCCATTTAGGGCACTGTTAAGCCGACCATTCGATACGTTGATCCCGCCAGTCGCGTTAGAGGTAGAACCCCCTGACTTGGTAGAATTTACCCCTTCAATATAATTATTGAAGATTTTATGCCCTTCTCCAATCACCCGAACGCCCGCCGAAAGTAAATTGTCTTCAGCAAAAAAATAATTACCATACACTTCACAACTATCCCCATGCCTCAGGGTCAAACAACCTGAATACTTTCTAAAGGTGTTGTTGTAGTATTTGTTTTGTCCTGATTTATTTGAGATGATTTCTATTTCTCCAAAAAAGTTGTAAAAATAATTGTCATACACCTCCGTAAAAGAATTATCAAGCGAGGTGCTGCTATTTCCGATTCTAATGGCATCCTGGTCATTGTCATCATCCACTCCATTAATAGGCGTTCTTCCTGCGAAATAATTATGGTGAATCTGTAAATAATCAGGATCAGTTGAATTCCTGTTGTCATTTATGATACTCCCTACTCCATATTTACCGATAAAGGAATTATAGGCAATCTCATTATACTGACCATCGGTAAGAATCCATTTAAATTTTAGTGTTTTTTGCGTTTCGGTCCCATTGTAGGTGTCAATTTTATTGTTGAGGACCTTGCAATAATCACACTCCTTTAATTCAATTACGGGTTCTATTGTTGTACCACTGACTACCAGGTTCGCAGGATTTTGAAAAACCAATCCCGAAACGGTTAGATAAGCACCTTCCATGTACACCCTGGAATTACCCGTCATCAATACAGCTCCTGGATTTTGCGCAGTAAGGGTAATGGGCGCAGCTGAAGTGCCATTTTTATCAATATCGATAAAGACATCGTCCCAGGTGCCATCTGCTAGTATGATGGTAGCTCCGGGGGTGGCAGCATTAATGGCAGTAGTTAATTCTGCTGGGGTAGTCACAAGTTGACCATACCCGAAGGTACTGAAGAAGAAGAATACCAGAGTAGGCAATAATTTGTTGATCGACATACGCTATTGCTTGCTTAACTTTTGTTACGATGAATAAAGATGCGAGAATACAAAATTATATGGTCTGCTGGTATATTCCGTTTACTTTTTTGAGGGTTGGCAGGAACGCCACATCACGCGAGGTAGCTGCTGTGATCGAATCTGTTCATCATTTTCATCCCAACTAAATCTATTATTTTCCCACCATTTAATCGACTCAGTTCGTCCAAAGGTTGCTGATGGGATACTTGATGCCAAAGACTACGCTGTAATAGCCACCGTTTGAGAATACCGTTGCCGTTTGCTCAGGCATATCGTTTATCCGATATTTCACATCCATCTCAACAACTCTGGTTAATCCCTTTAGGTAATTTGCGGACAGGTAAAGGACTAATGGACTTTTTAATTGGTATTCAAATGCGACCCCCGCTTCAATCAATCCATAATTCCTTCTGAGGCTATAGTTAGCAGTGTATTCTGTTCTCGTGCTGTCGTTCAAGGGGGCTCCCGAAGTACTGATAAAACCAGCTCCTGATCCGCTCGACCCGAAATCGTTATTAATGGCAAATGTGTACCCAATTGCAGGGACAATACGTACCTGATCCTTGATCACATTCAGGCGAGCTTTCAACCGGAGGGGGATTTGATAGGCCACCAAAGCATTTGATGTACTGTAGCCAAAATCGCCTTCTATTCTATAGCTTTCTCCATAGTCATTGATATAAAAACCCGTTTCGACCGTAAATACATCATTGACCTCCTGTCCAAGGGTTAGCCCATAAATTGGACTGTAAAAAAAGGGTTTTGTGTATAGTTCATTACCATTTTCTTCGTTTTGATAGATTTCAAACTTAGGCCCGATTTCAAGTCCCAAATATGTCTTGTTTTGGCCAATAGCAACAACGGGTAAAAGAAGGAACAATGCCTGGAGTATCCGTTTCATTTAGATCAATCTTAGTGCTTAAAATAGGACTTGCCTTCAGCAGAATGACAAATTCCCTGTATCCTTTAATCGTATATTAGGCTGCAAATTAGGCTATTTCTTCCTGTTCTCTCAAGGATTATGGGCATGGATTAACTACCGTGTATGTAAACTGACTAAGCGTGTTAGGGGCATACACGAAGTAAGCCCCCTGGCCATTTTTGGGTGTGGTTTTTCCTTCAGTTTCAATCTTAATATGAGGTATGTTAACTATTTCAAGCGTTACAGAAGCCAGGATCACTTTCCCTTCTGTTTCTCGGATAGCCTTCCCAATTTTTTCATTTAACAGGTGTTTTGTAAACCTTCTTTTTTGTAATCTACAATGTATCTAAGGTTGAATTGAACCCAATTAAATGTGAGCTGGAATCTCCCCTAACACAATGGAGGGTCAGGATTTGGGGAGAAGATCCCGGATTCTGATGCCAGGCTGCGCAAACCATCAGGGGATGACATACGTTTTGTTCGAGAACGTTTGAGGATTTGATTGTTTTTTCCCGCACTCCCTAAGACCATGTTTGGAACGCTAATTTCCTTAGAAAACACTGACTTCAGGAACCTGATCTTCGCCATTTTTACTCGAAATAGCTCGCTATTTCTGCGCAAAATGACTTGTCAGAACCCTAAATTCAGCATTTTCGCTAACAAATTTTCTGTCCCAAACATGGTCTAACGTAATACTCTCCTTCAATTCCCCCGGAATTTGTGCCGCCATTTTTGCTATTTCCCTCCTGAATGAACCGATTTTGGCAGACGCAGCGTACCCGGCTGACTTCCGCCTTGCTCGCCCCGCTTGATATTGCCTTACTGGCTTATTTCCGCATTGCATTTGGTCTGCTCATGTGTTGGGAAATGGGTTGGTACCTGAGTAGCGGACTGATCGGGCAATACTGGATCGCACCAACTTTTTACTTTCCCTATGAAGGCTTTGGATGGCTGCATCCCTGGCCGGGTGTCGGGATGTATGTACACGTGAGTGTGCTGGGGATATGTGCAATATGCATCACGCTGGGCTTAGGGTATCGTTGGGCTTCGGGTCTCTTTTGGTTGGGATTTGCCTATTTATTTCTCCTGGATCAGACCACCTATTTGAATCAATATTACCTGATTTGTTGCCTGGGTTTTTTGCTGATTTTCCTGCCTGCTCATCGGATGTGTTCGCTGGATGTATGGTGGGGACGAACCCAGGCATGGCGCGAGGTTCCTGCCTGGATGATTGGATTGCTTCGGTTTCAGGTAGGGGTAGTGTATGTATTTGGGGGAATTGCAAAGCTAAATACAGACTGGTTGCGCGGAGAGCCTGTTCGGATGTGGCTGGCAAATTTTTTGGAAGAGTCTGGGAGGATAGGATGGGAGTGGAGCGAAGTTGTAGTTTGGGGAATCGCCTATGGGGGCTTGCTCTTCGATCTGCTTATTGTTCCCCTGTTATGCTGGAGAAAAAGCCGAAGAATAGGGCTGGTCCTGATGATTGGGTTTCATGCGATTAATTCTCAAATATTTGAAATCGGCTTGTTTCCCTGGTTAATGATGCTCGCTACGCTGGTTTTTCTGCCAGCATATCAGTTTCGACAATTATTTCCCGCATTCCACTTGGATACAGCTGCCGTAAAACCTTTGCTTAATCAAAGGCTATCAATGGGCCTTATTGGAGCCTTGTTTTGCTATTGCTTAATACAGATGAGTGTCCCTTTGCGGCACTTTATCTATCCCGGCCATGTAAGTTGGACAGAAGAAGGGCATCGTTTTTCCTGGCGAATGAAACTGCGTGAAAAGTCGGGCTATGTAGATTTTTATGTGGGAGAGGAAGGCGATGAAAAGAGGATCCTTATTGACCCTGATAGATACTTGCTCCCTCACCAATATTCTCATATGTGCACCCGTCCTGCATTGCTTTTGCAATTTGCGCATTTTATCGGCGAATCTGAGAGTGAGGAGGCCGCTGCTCCGCTCATTGTCATTGCCAAAGCAGTTTCAAGCCTCAATAATCGTCCCCCGCAATACTTGATTTCGCCTGATCAGAACCTCATGCTGATCGCACCTCATACCCCGTTTCAGGAGTGGGGAGAGCCGTTGCTCAGGCAATCGAATGACTTCCAATCAGGTAGAAGTTTCAGATTTGATCCTATGCGGAGTGGTAAGTAGCCTGAATTTTTCAAGTTGTTTTCTTATTTCGGTAAAACGATATTTGTATTCACTGTAAAATTTGACTTAGATACTATTTTTATGAAAGCCTGGATAGGATCAATATGCTTGTTACTCGTGATTCATGGAATATTACCATTCGTATGCGAATTGACCTCTATCACGAAATGGGAGGCTACTCAAGTTATGCGAGTAGAGGACGATGGAGGGAACCCTTTTTTCTCAAACGGGAATAATAAGGGCCGTGGAAATGGACATGGCCGTCCTGCAACGCCAGAGCTGGAAATAAAAGTGGTGAAAAAGGGAAATTTCAAAGTAAATGTGAAAACCTTCCAAAAATACACGCTGGGGGCGCGTCATAATCATCGCTATACCTCAACCATAGAGATTGACTCGAATGTTGATTATTCCCTCTCCATCTCGGCCAGCGACTTCACAGATGGGCTCGGAAATACATTAGATGTCAATAACTTTGGCTATTTCATCGAAAGCAAAGGACAGCATAAACCGGGTTCGAATTACCTGTTGTTGGGCAGTAGTATGAGTCCTTCCCCATTTGACTTACTCGGGGAAGACAAAAAAATAATTATTCCTGCTGGTTTTGGGAATAAGGGCAATAAGAACATGAATAAGTTTGATATCACCTTTGAATTAGGGACTCAGGCGGTCAGGGATCTCAATGGCCTGCCCGAACTCATGGCTCAATACATTGTGCCGGGGGTGTACGGCGGAACCGTTACCCTTACGATTGAGGAAAATGAATAGCCTCATTTCCCTGTAGTTCCTTTCATTCCCTACGCTTCTTTTTTGGCGAATCCAGTCAGGTAAATAAAGACTGTTTTTCGCATGATTTTACTTCGTCGGCTCCTTGTTTTGGGGCTTTGTCTTATTATAGGCACCTGGGTGCTGGACAATCGGCTGGCTGCACAGGCTATTGCCGACGACGAAATATTGCCAGAGCGCCAAATGCCTTCGGAAACCCCTAAGCCTAAATCTCCGGCAGCCAATACCGGTGGAGCAGGTGCCCTTTCTGCCGTAACAGTTGCCTTTGTGAAGGCAGATGAGGTACTCCCGGCTGGTGTTATGTTTTTCAATGTGTTTAAAATCCAAAACACAGGTGCTGCTTCCATTTCCTTTATTCCCGAGTTTTCGATTCCTCCCCGTACCAATCTGATGCTTCAGGAGGCAGACAAAGGAGAAATTCAGCTAAATCCGGGAGAGTCTAAATTTATGCCGGTTCGGGTTTCTTTCCCGACTGATGCAGAAGGGGGCGTACAGTTTGAAGTAACCGGCTCATTAGTGGGAGTAAACGGGGAGTCTGGCCAATCCGCAACGGCAAAAATTGAATTTGAGCGCAGCAGCAGGTGGCAGATCAGCACCCCTTTGAGTAAAGTGTATGCTTCGAGTGTCAGTACGGATTTTACGGCCGTTAATTTTATGCTGAGCAATAAGGGGAATGCGGCCGAAAAACTGAATCTGTTTTTTGAAGCCGGGGAACTCTTAAAAATGGAAGGGGGAATCAACGGTACGATGGTACTTGATTTTGTTCTCAGGCCCTCAGTAGATACAGTGATTGTGGTGAATGTCATGTCAAAGCCTTATGTGGGAGATGGCTCTGCAGGGAATAAGGCCCGTCTTCAGGTATTGGCAAAAAACCATCCCGATTCTGCGGGCAAAGATGTGGTCGTGATTTTTGATACAAAAGAAGGTGCTTTCCGAAATGAAATCAAAGACGAAGCACCGCTCAACATTAGCATCAATCAAAACGGTTTGGGGGGAGAAGGAGCGAATACGGCAATCGGTATTGGCGGAACCATTCTCTATAAAGACGAGCGCTCCTTCAAGTATCAATTTGATACGCAGCACAATTTTTTGGGAGGCATAACGCCATTCAATCCGCTAAAAAGCAGTCAAATGCGGATTGAGTATGCAACACCAGAGCGCAGTTTTCAGGCAGGATACTCAGGCGGTAACCTGGGGATGGCGTATCAACGGAATATGGAAGGGAAATCGTATCGGGCTGCGATCGTGCAAAACCTGAAAACGGGTGCCATGGATTTGTCCGGTAATTATAAAACAACTTTAGGACGTAACGTTGCGGGTTCATCAAGCTTGAGTATTCGGTCTGATAAACTGGCGGGTTCTCATTCTGTCGTTTCAGATGTGGGCGCTAATATTTCTCTGTCGGAACATCAGCGATTAAGTGTAAAGACTACGGGAAGTTATGGAAAAACAACCCATGAATCCGGGAAGGTGTTTAAGGGAGCAGGTCTGGCCTATGAACTGGAATATGATATTGAGATGGGTCGACTGAAGGTAAATCTCTCCAATAGCTTTGCCAGTAAGAATTATTACGGATCAGATCGGGGTACTTTTCGGATAGAGGGTGATGCCATCTACGAAGTGCGACCGGGTAGTTTTTTAAAGGTCGCATATGGCAATAGTACGAAGCGAACAGAAGGAATCTCCAAAGATGGAACCATTGCTAATTTAAAGAAAAACAACCAGGAAAAACTCGCAGCAAGCTATAATTTCTCTGTGGGTAATATGCCTTTTGCTGCCGGGGCTACGTATGCCAAAACCTCTATGAATAATAATATTCATTCCCTTGATACTACCGTATCGAGTGCGACTAAGTCTTATGGATTGAGCCTGGGTACGACTTTCAAGAGTGGAAAAAATGGAGGCATTCAACTCAGTCCCTCCATGCAGTTAGGAATGGCTAACCAGGATCAAGAAGGTAAACCTGCAAGCTACAATGCGACCATGAGTTTGAAAGGAAGAATCAGGCAGGTGACCGTATCTGCTGATTATGAAATGGCGACGACTCCTGAAGGAGAAAAATCTGCATTGGGAGAAGGCAAAACGGTCCAGGAGCGAATGCAGTTTGCTGCCAGTTATATGTATCCCCTGATAGCAGATAAGCTGATCTTAAATACCTCTGGAGAAGTTGCCTATGACATGGCTACAAAAGAAATGAATACAAATGCTACAGTTTCGCTGGATTATCAATCAGGCCGAAACTGGACCTTTAATGTCAGCGCGAATTTGGATCCGCTTAACATGTTGAATAAAGGCTCAGGCAAGCAGTCAACAGCTGTAAGTGCGGGCGCAAGCCGATCCTTTGATATGCCGCAGCCCCGATTGAAATACTACAACATTAGGGTTCAATTTTTTAAAGATTTTGATGGGAACCGTCAAATGGATGGGGATGATGAGGGGATTGGCAATGTATTGGTAGAAATCCAACGGACGGAGGATCCTGTGGATACTGTCGGAGGAAGGCCCGAGATCAGATTTGAAGCGCCCAGTTTGATGTCAGATCCTTCGGGCAAGGTCATTTTTCATAAAGCCCCACAAGGCAATTATCTACTCCGATTGGAGGAATTATTCCCTCCCATGACCTATACCAATCTCTATGGCGAAAGCCTGGAAGTAACCTTGAATAAGCACGTTACCATTCTCGTACCCTTTACGGAAAGCGTGACCATAAAGGGGAAGGTGAATATCAAGCGAGATAAATATTCGCGGCTGGTGGGCGTAAGTGCTAAAAATATCCGGATCACCATTACCGATCCGATGGGCGACCAATACCATGCCCTGACTACTGCCAGCGGGGAATATATCATCAGTGTGCCCTATGCCTTAAATTATAAGGTTTCTATGAAGAATGTACTGGGGGATAAGTTTGAGTTGACCAATGGAGAGCAGGAATTGCAGGTGGAGGAAGATAATAATCGTTATGACATACAGTTCGACTTCAAGGAAAAGGGCCGATCTGTAAACTTCGGTGGCTAATGAACAGCTAAGCTGAACTTTCGTATGGACGGGATGTTCCTCTGTGTGACATTCCCACTCGCACCAGCCGCAGCCCTTTCAAAAGGGCTTTCACACAGAATGGTTGTTGAAAACAAGGCTTGCGGGCCTCCCTTTCAAGGGAGGTTTGCCCGTGCGGAGGGATGTCCCCGGTGTGGCAGATCAGGGTCTGCCAACAACGGTATTTGTAGCAAGGATGCCCCCTACATGCAATTCGGCTCCTTCGGAATGGAACCGAAGGAGCCGAAATAGAATGACGATGTTTGGGGTAGGCGAGAGCCTGAAAAACTATTCCACCAACTGTCCGTTTTTGTATTGTTCTTCTGAGATAACCGCGCCAGCTTCGTCGTAGGTAATTTTTGTGCCCTGAAGAGAATTGTTCAGGTATTCACATGTTACCTGCTTGGCACCGGATTCATAATACTGGTGCCAGGTACCTTCCGCTTTATCCTCGATATAGGAACCTTCCTTTTTGAGCGTACCACTTTCATAGAAAAACTGCCAGAGACCAGTTGCAATCCCTGCTTCGTAGGATCCTACCTGTTTTACCTGGCCATTTTCATGATAAACTTTCCATTCTCCTTCAAACTTACGATCCACATATTCCCCCTCCAGATAGACTTGACCGGAAGGATAGTAGGTATGCCAGATACCAACCTTTTCGCCAGCACTATAATTCCCTTTTTCATACAGGTTTCCTTCTTTGTCGAATTCCTCATAAGGACCTTCAATTTTTCCGTCTTCATATTCGCATATTAGCATGACATTGCCATTGGAATGGTAGCCAATGTATTCTCCATGCAACACTCCGTTCTGATAGTAGCATTCTTTATGTTTTGCGCCATCCTCAAAGTCCTTATAATAGCCGATAAATCGACCCATAAACATATCTCCCTGCAGGTAGGAACGTTCTTTTATTTTTCCATTTGAATAATAGCGCTCCATGGGGCCATCGATCTGACCGCCAGCGTAATAGATCTTTTGTAGCAGCTTGCCGTCTTCATAAAAGTCAAGCACTTCTCCTTCGAGTGCCCCGCTTTCATAATAAGCGAGTTCTTTGAGTGTTCCGTCAGGATAGAATATTTTTACCTCTCCATGAATACGGTCAAAGAGAAAACTACCTGCTTCTTTGATTTGTCCGTTCTCTGGATAATAAGTTTCAAATTCCCCTACTTTTCGGCCGTTGATAAAATTGAGTTTCTGCTTGAGAATCCCATTTTCATAAAATATCTGCCATTCGCCCTGCAACTCTCCGTCCCGATAATATCCTTCCTGCCAAAGTCGTCCGGAGGCAAAATATGCCTGGTACAAACCATGTCGGATTTTCTCGTTGCTAACGGTACGAACCTGATAGATTTCTTTCAGGTCTTCCCTGGCATCATCATAGTAAATCGAGATTTTTTCCTGGGCTTTCGCTTGCAGGGTAACATACATCATGTCTTCAGCATCATTGCTGTATTGAGCAAGGGAAATAGATACCTGGATTGCTATCAGGCTAACTAGCAGGAAAATCCGAATGTGCATAGAAAGGGGCATTTTAGGAGGTAAGTCAGATATTTTTCACCTATGCAACCTATAAAGGAAAACAGTAGATTTCCACTCATAAAAAAGGCTGGGATTACATCCGTTTTCGCTTGCAATCAAGTCGAAAAGGAGGTAATCCCAGCGAATTAGTATACTTGTCAGGCAAGCATAATCAGCTTACTTGATTTCCAGTTGCATCTGTACCCCTTCGAGCGGGTAGTTGGGACCGTAGTCCAGGATTGCAGCTACGAGGTATGAACCTTTTCCAAGATCAGCAGGGAGAGAAAGTTCTCCAATCCGGCTGCTTTCTGGCAATACCTTGAACTGGATCGGATCAAGCTTACGCTCAGTAGCATTTTGAAGGTCAGATACGACCATGTACATATTGCACTCGATGATCTTATCTCCTACATTCTCAGTACGAACACTGAATACACGCTCTTCGCTTCCCTCTTCAGATACTTCTTTGAACTCAGTCAGCTTTGCAGCTGCATCATCATTAGAAGCAGGAGACTGAGTGATGAAGATTCCCAAAGCCTGGTTTACTTCAATACCCATCGCGAGGTCTTTGTCAGCTTGCGGAGCCTGCTGCTCTTTTTGCTGAGAAACATACACGATTGCCCATTTGGTTGCAGCCTGACCAGCAGGTACGTTCATGGTTACAGTTACTTCCCGAGACTCATTTGCCTCCAACTCAACCAAAGCAGGGTTGAATGATAACCACTCTTTACATGAACGATCGTAATCTCCCTTGTCAACGCGAACAATGTTTCCCTGCTCATCAAGATACCAGTCAGAAGCAGAAATAGTATAGGTAGTACGCTTATTAGCCGTGTTCCGAACGGTTACAGTCTGGGCTTGATTCGCACTGGGTTCAAGAGAAAAGTCAAGTCTTACTGGTGAAATTTCCAGTCCCTGAGCAAAAGAAGTAGAGATGCCTATAAAGGTAATTAAGGCAAGAGCTAAAACTGATTGAATCCTTTTCATAAAATTTGTAATTGATTAAATAATATATGAGCAAAACTGTTTCTGGGTGTAATATTCCGAAGTTTGGTTTGTATTTCCAAATGAATGTTATGTATTTTATATTTTTAATCGAAATATAAAAGGTATGATTACTGGTAAGGTATTTATATCATTAAATACGTAATTAAGAAATATTTTAATATTGTAAGGTTGGGGATTAAATGAAGTTTTTTGCAAACCTGCGACCCTCTACCTTTACAGCGTTTAATCATCAAATCAATTTTAATTTTTATGACCATGAATCTATTGAAATCGGCTTTCATTGCATCTTTTGCATTGTTTTTTGCAGGTTCTACTTTCGCGCAGTCTGATGATATTCAGATTTCTGCGGCATTTTCATCTTCTATTGACCTTACTGTTACTGACGGTGCAAACATTAGCTTTACCGTAGCAACATTGGACGATTATACAGATGGACTTGCAGACCCCGCCGCCTATACTTCTACTTTTGAAGTGAACTCAAGTGTTGACTTTAAAGTGGATCTGGTAGCAACTGATTTTGCAGATGCGAGCGGAAATGTATTGGATGCAGATAATTTTGGGTATGTTATTTCTGATAATGGAACCAATGCTGTTGGAACCAATCATAAACTCCTCGGTGCTGCTACTACTCCTTCTGCTTATGCATTACTGGGTACTGACTCCGAGATTATTACTGCTACTGGAGATGGAAACGCTGGTACTGCTGCAGCTAACTCTTTTAAGCTGAAGTTTGAACTCGGTACTGCTGCTGTAAGAGCTGTAAGTGGGTTGCCAGCACTGATTGATCAGAATGTTGCACCTGCGACTTATGCCTCTACTGTTACCTTGACTGCCAGCGCGATGCCCTAGGCAGCCAATCGGCAAAATATTTAGCAAATACTTAGACCGGAGGTTTTTCAACTTCCGGTTTTTGTATGGGTTTTTAGTTCTGAAGAAAGGCACTGTTGTAATTGAAGATCATACCCTGGCGATTTCGGCGAATGGCTCCCGCGAATAGGCTACATAGCGCATACGTATGTTCGAGCTACCCATTACAACAATGAATAGTGGCCAGGCGATTAGGATTCGCCTGGCCACTGTCTGTCGACATCTATTTTTCTTCTCATGGCTTGATTCTGTCCATCTGCGATATACGCGGCCTTATTGGGGGAATATGAAAAAAGGGCTTGACAATGTTTCATGTCAAGCCCTCGGCTTATTCAGATTCTCCAGACTGTTTATAGGCAGGGTAGGGGAGTAGTTTACTATTGGCCAGCTTAGGCAGGGGGATTATTCCTTGGCGTCAGCCTTTTCGTTTGGTTCTATCTGGCTCTCTTCCTGGCTAATGTATTGTTGCCCCTT
>CAYGTH010000083.1:0-4996 GCA_964352745.1 uncultured Bacteroidia bacterium | reverse complement strand
AACTTCTCCAAGTACGTCCCAATATACACTATCGGTGCTGCGCTCAATGAGGAAATAATCATTTTGATATTCGGCTTTTGTTGTCCATTCGATTATGACTGCCACATCACTTGCGAGTCGAACTTCATAGGTAAGCAGTTGAATGGGATCGTTCTGGTGAACAAGATCGGTCTTCCCAAATGAAAGGGTAACTAACAAAGAGCAAAGGGTAAATATGAGCAGCCGTGGCTTGAAGAAAGGGCTCAGGGATAGTCCTTGATTCATGATCCGTTACATGTTAAATGATTGATCGATTATTCTTTCGTGATCAATTGCGTTTTGAGTTTTTTGTTTTCGCCGATTAAGGTAAGTACATAGACCCCTTTTGGGAGGTCTTTTGCGTAGGGGTATTGCCAGGTATTATCGCCTGCATTCGCTTGAAGGGTTTCTTCATGCAGCGTATTTCCATCCTGGTCATAAAATGTTAGTTTGGCAGGGGCTCTTGAGCCTGAATTGAAGGTTACCTCAAATGTTTCCTGAAAAGGATTGGGGCTTACCTGCTTGATTTCGAGTTTGCTGGCCCCCGCCTGATGAGAGAGTTGCGTAATGGCAGCGTAGCTAAATGTGTAGTCCCGACTGATTTGTTTGAGTCGATAGGTGGTACTGCCTTCGGGCAGTTTGTGATCCGCATAGCTGTAGCGCAGGATTTCCTGGCTGGTTCCGGAGCCGCTTGTTTTTCCCAATTCCTCAAAGGTCGTCCCGTCATAACTACGTTCAATGACAAACTTTTTATTTTCGTATTCCTCATTTGTAGCCCACTCTACCATCACCAGGCTGCCTCCTTTGACAGTTGCTTTATAATGATCAAAGTGGACGGCTAATGGAGCAGCTACCGAGTCTGCCGCACTCACGATCAAAAAACTATCCGGCATCATTCTGTTTTCCTGAATTACCGCCCAACGTGCAGGATCAGTCTGGCCAGGATCATCTGGCAGTTCCAACGACACCTCGGAAAAAGAATGTCCATACATCGTGGATTCGGGATATTTATTTCCGTAATACATATAAATGGTCGCAGGCTCATCCTGCCTGAGGACTGGAATCCGGACGCGGGCTTTCAACTCTCCCTTCTTCCCATTATAGTGCTCAAGTTGTTGAGGTAATACAAGCGCGCCTTCTCCATCTGTAAATCGGATATCTGCTCCCGCCGGGCTATGTACTTTGCCTCCATGCTGAGTATGTTTGAGGTCTTGATCCTGGAGTTCGACGTACAAGACAAAATCATTCAGAATGGTTTGCGTTGCTACTCGGGAAGTATCAACTGTGATTGCTTTTCGCCATTCAAATCCAGGCAGGCGTCCCGATAGCTCTCCGGGAATGAGTTTTACTGCAACAACCGCCAAAGCCATAATAACGGCTATACTGGAACCATATACGGCTACTTTGGTTCTAACTGAGGTTTTGGCAACTGGTTGAAGTGAAAATCGTCCTTGTGGTCTCATATATATTGGGGATTGATTCTTGCGAATCAAATTTCATTAGTAAATAATAATGTGGAGATAGCTGCGCAATCTGTAAGGTGCGCTACCACTATACAGCTTGTTTTTCGCGTCGTTTGATGTGAAGGCTTAATTTTTTATTGAGATCAACCGGGTCAAAAGGTTTTGAAACAAAATCATTCATTCCTGCTTCTTTTACCCGGGTCTTTATGGGCTGCATAGCGGAAGCAGTTAATGCAATGATGGGGAGGCGTTGAAAACGCTCTTCCTGTTTTTTTCGAATAGCACGTGTAGCAGAATAACCGTCCATTTCTGGCATTTGAAGATCCATCAGGACAACATCATATTCGATTTGGGATATTTTCTCAAGGGCAATCAGTCCATTGTCGGCGATGTCAACTTTCATTCCCCAATTCTTAAGAAATTTGCCCGCTACCAATTGATTGATTTTATTATCCTCAACCAACAATACATGACATCCTTCCAGCGATTGATTGAGTTCGGCACCCGTGCTTGATTGCTCCTGTAATTGGTCGGTTTCCCTACAACGGGACAGTTTGAGGGTAAAGGCAAAGCTTGATCCTGACCCCAATTCACTTGTTACCCGAATCTCACTGTGTTGCAATTCAAGCAATCGCCTGGTAATTGCCAGGCCCAGGCCTGTACCGCCATATTTGCGGGTAATAGAAGAATCAGATTGATTGAAACTCTCGAAGATGTGTCCAATCTTATCTGCCGGAATGCCAATACCTGAGTCAATCACCGCAAAATCTACATACATGTATTCTCCTTCTTCCCGGAGTATTTCTATCTTGAGTTGTACGTTTCCTTCTTCTGTAAATTTGATTGCGTTACCGACCAGGTTGTTAAGAATCTGACTCAATCTGACCGAGTCTCCCATTACTTGCTGAGGGAGGGCAGGGTCTATCTGGAATTGATGGGCGATCCCTTTTTCTTTGGCGCGTACTTGTAGGGCCTCCCGGATTGCATTGAGTACATGATGAATACGGAAAGGAATCTCTTCTATCTCCAGTTTGCCCGCTTCGATTTTGTTAAAATCGAGTACATCATTGATCAGTACGAGCAGATTTTCCCCGGAAAACTTGAGAACCTCGAGGTTTTCTACCTGGTCAGGTCGGGGAGATTCCTGTAGCAGGAGATTCGTCAGGCCAATAACCGCATTCATCGGTGTCCTAATCTCATGACTCATCGTGGAAAGGAAATTGGTCTTTGCGATGGCAACTTCTTCCGCTCGGTTTTTGGCTTGAATGAGGGCCTGCTCAAACTCTTTTCTCCGTGAGATATCCCGAATAATAGCAATGTACAAACTGCCCGATCCTCCCTGCATTTCACTAACCGAGAGGTCTATCGGAAAAATGTTCCCTTGTTGATCCAGCCCTTCTGATTCCACGACGAGGGTATCGCTGCCTTGCTGGCTTTTTCGATATATTTGATAGATATCATTTGTTTCCGGATCCTCAGGAGTAAGGATTGAGATATGCTGACCGATTGCGGTTGCCGGAGATAGTCCAAAAAGAGATTCCATCGGTCCATTGAAGGACTGTATGATCCCTTCTGAATCAAACGTTACAATCCCGTCTACGACATTTTCCATGATCGTAGATACATAGGCTTCACTTTCTGCTTTAATCTGAGAATTGAGGGCTAACAGTTCATCTGACATCAGTTTCATTGAGCGGTCTTTTTTTCGTCGCTCGATATCTGCCTCCTCATAAGTTTCACTGATTAAGGCCAGCAGTGCTTCCAACTCAACTTCCCCATCAGTTGAACGCCTCTTTAGCTTTTTTACCTGTCTTTCCAGGAGTTTGTGTGTCATAATACTTCGCTGATCGCAGTAATAGTCATGGTTTGATTGTGAAGCTGGCAATTTCCTACTTCTACATGAGGGGATATTTCGCCATAAGAATAGAAACCAATCTGCTTGGTCTTACTCCCCATAATGTCCTGAACCGATTCTACTTCATCTCCAATCCGCTGTCCGAGGACCATTTTTCGGCCTACACAGCTGATGAGAATCGCCAGGGTTTCCTGATCTTCCGATATGTTTTCCAATAAAGCATATTCTGCTGCTGATGCTGCGCCATCGACTAATTGATCAAAATTAGCCATCATCAATTGTGCGGTGTAGCCTTCGGGGATATTTCCGGCAAAAGTCATACTGTTGTCCGCTTCGTCGATAGAAAGAATCGTTCGTACTGTGCCGGTTTCCTGCTGGTTTGCCGGGCGTATCATCAGCGGAAACAATAGGGCACTGCCCGGTAGCTCATCTGCTTGTTCGCCTAAATATTCTTTATAGAGTTCTAGTGCCGGGCGACCATCTAATTCGAAGAGTACGTTTGCTTCCGAGCGGGTAACTTTACGTTCAGGACCGAATGTATCCCAACCTCCTACAGAGCCATGCCCAATACGAATCGCTTCTCCATAGAGTCCTATCACAGCGATTCGACCTGATTCGGGTTCTCCATTACAGCCAACCAGCGTTTGCTCAAAGCGACTTCCGTCACCTGCCAGGCCTCCGGTGATAATGATGTCTGGCCCTAAGACTTCTGCCAGGCCCTCGACGAGTTCGCTGCCATTGACCAATTGGCCATCTGAGATCACCAGAACCCCTTTTAATGCGTTGGATGGTAGATCCTGGGCCAATTTAAGACCAGCGGCATAGGAATTCTGGGCATCTCCAATCAATAAGGTAGATACCTCTATATGGGTATTGGAAAATTCAATAGCAGTGGCAACAATAGAATCTTCAATCACTTCATCCCCGATGATTTCTCCGGCGGTAGTACAGCCTACTAAGGTTGCGGAAGGAAATAACTCACTCAGGCTGCTGATGTGCTGGTGCGCTGCAAGCGCTTCTGAACTTCCAAAAAACAGAACCAGTTGGGGTTCTATCGGCGTGTCATCCTGATAAGGGGTCCAGCCCGAAGGGCCTTCCCATATTAATTGCTTCGTTTTCATATGCGAGGGACTAAATTTGGTGCTTGCACACCTATTGCTTAAATGCGGATAGTATGCGTTTGCAAAATCAGGGATTGTACAGCTAATGAGAATTCCTATAGAATGAAAATCTTACCTGCGTAATGTTTCATTCATATATTAGTCTGCCTTGCGATATCAGGCAGGGTAAAGGTTTCTAAATGGGTTGTTATTTATAGGGAATGGAGATGGGAATGCAATCCGTCATTTAGAAGTAGGTGTAAGGAAATATGGGGAATGCAGGCTTTTGGTAGGGAGAGAGGAAAAAAAAGTAAAAGGATCTCCTTCGGTATGGATTTTCCATTCTTACTCATCGCCTGGAGAAGGGGAGGGGAATGAATTGAAACCCTGTTGGGGGAAATTATAAGGGCGAAAAAAGCCATTTCTGCTACCAGGCAACAAAAGTGATTATAAAAAAGAGTGTCCCCGGCAGCGATATTCGTTACCGGGGACACATGGGTTTATCGGGTCAATTACATGCCAAATCCATAGAAATATTCACCGGGATAGTCTTCATAGAC
>CAYGTH010000082.1:0-20073 GCA_964352745.1 uncultured Bacteroidia bacterium | reverse complement strand
CGAATTTATTCGCCTGCTTCTTTTTGCCAGCGGGCATCTCCGCTAAAATTGTCAGCGAACCAAATCTTTCATCTTGATACTAACATCTGCTATCTTTCCTCTTCTCCTCCATTAAGGATGATCAAAACGAAGGCGACGACCCCGTACCGAGTCATCAAATTTCCCATTCTCATAGACCAATTGTCCATTTACAATGGTATGAGAGACTTTAGTCCGGAAGGTGGTGCCTTCCAGCGGGGACCATCCACATTTGTATAAAATATTATCTCGCGAAACAGTCCAGGGTTTATCGGGATCTACCAGAACCAGATCCGCATAGTATCCCTCCCGGATAAATCCGCGATTGTCAAGCCGAAAGCATACTGCCGGGGCATGGCACATTTTTTCCACTACTTTTTCCAGGGGAATCAACCCTCGAACGGCAAGTTCCAGCATTGCGACTAAGGCATGTTGGACCATTGGTCCGCCTGAGGGTGCTTTGGTGTAAGGTTGATCTTTTTCCGCTAGTGTATGTGGCGCATGATCGGTCGCAATGATATCAAGCCGATCATCCAATAAGGCTTCGAGCAATGCTTCCCGATCCGATTCTGCTTTTACAGCCGGATTCCATTTGATGAGCATGCCTTTTTCTGCATAATCCCGCTTGCTGAACCAGAGGTGGTGAATACAGACTTCAGCTGTGATTTGCTTGTCCCAAAGTGCCTGATCGTTTTGAAATAAACTCAATTCTTTGGCTGTAGAAATGTGCAGGACATGCAAGCGTGTCCCAAACTTCTTTGCCAATTCAACGGCCTGACTGGAAGACTGGTAGCAGGCGTCCACGCTCCGGATATTGGGATGGAAACTGACCGGGATATGGTCTTTATACTGGTTTTGATAGAAGGCCAGGTTGCGGTTAATGACTTGCTCGCTTTCGCAATGGACTGCGACCAGCATAGGGACATTTTTGAAAATGCTATCCAGCGCGTCGGGATCATCGACCAGCATATTTCCCGTTGAGGAGCCCATGAATACCTTGACGCCACATACTTTTTCCGGGTCTGTCTTGAGAACCTCTTCCAGGTTATCATTCGAAGCCCCCATAAAAAAGGAATAATTGGCCATGGAGACTTCGGCAGCACGCTGGTATTTTGCTTCGAGCAACTCCTGAGTAAGGGTTTGGGGAATGGTGTTGGGCATTTCCATGTAGGAAGTGATTCCCCCCGCAATAGCAGCGCGAGACTCTGTCGCCAGATCGGCCTTATGGGTAAGGCCAGGCTCTCGAAAATGAACCTGGTCATCGATTACGCCTGGAATCAGATATTTGCCCTGACCATCAATAACGTGATCAGCAGCAAACTGCAAATGCCGGCCAATTCGGTGGATAATACCATTCTGAACAAAAACATCGCCTTCCTGAACGTGATGCTCATTTACGATCCAGGCGTTTTTTATTAATAATGTAGCCATGTACTCCTGTCTTTGGGGGCATAAAGATAAAAAAGAAATTGTGTTTCCTTGAACTAATTAAATTCCAGATTATCTTGCCAAACGATGAATCACGAACATAAGCACATTGCTATTGCAGGAAACATTGGCGCTGGAAAAACTACACTCGTTAATAAACTCGCTGCACATTACAACTGGAAGGCTCACCTCGAAGCGGTTGAGCATAACCCCTATCTGGAAGATTTTTATGGAGATATGGCAACCTGGGCATTTCCGCTTCAGATTTATTTTTTGAATAGCCGATTCAATCAGGTGCTGGAGATCCGGCAAAGTGATGAAACCATTATTCAGGACCGTACGATTTACGAAGATGCTTTCATTTTTGCGAAAAACCTCAGAGAATCTGGCCACCTTTCGGAGCGGGATTTTAATACCTATTTTAGTCTTTTTCAGTCAATGAGCCGGATGATCGCCCCCCCGGATTTGATGATTTACCTACGTGCGAATATCTCAACGCTAACCCGGCAAATAGCCCGTCGGGGACGGGACTATGAAAGCACCATCAGCATCCGATACCTCGAAGACCTTAATCGGCATTACGAAGAATGGATAGGAGCGTATGATGAAGGGAATCTCCTTGTCATAGAAGTCGATGAGTTGGATTATGTAAATCGCCCAGAAGACCTTGGTCAGGTGATTAGCCGAATTGATGCGGAGTTTTATGGATTGTTTTCTGACAATCCCGAAGGCTCAAACTAATCTCATGCCGGGGGTAGGCCAGCTTTCCATAAAACGAAGAATAACCGCAAGGTTCGCAACACAAAACGCTACGAACGCAAGGAAGAAAAACTTGCAGATATACTTTGCGCCCCTTTGCGAGTCCTAATTGCGCCCCTTGCGGTTTCTCTTTATGGATTTTGGGCCGACACCCCTCATGCAAAATCGCCCCAATCTTAACGGGGCATAAAAATGCTACTCAATACATTCACAGTTTTCGTAGTCAAATTCTCCATCACAGGCATTGATTTCCTCAGATGAAGGGACGCACTCGGCACAGGCAGAAGCAAGTGTTGCACAGGCGAATAAGCAGATAAACAGCAGTGAAATTAAGGATGTTTTTTTCATGGGTTTGAGATTGGATGAATGGATTACATCGAAATGTTATCATTACAGTCGTAAAATTTACGGACGTATCACCGGAGCTCAAAAAGTGTCGTTTATCGAGCCAGAGAGAATGTTGAGGATGTTGATAAAGCATATTGGCGAATCGGATAAAGTGCGATATATTGCAATTTGGGATTTGTGGAAAGGAATAATCTTACTATCTTGAAATTCCAGTTCTGTAAATTCTTATCTACGTTCTCTATCACAATCTTTTTTACCAAAACCGCTTCGATTATGACACAAAAACGCAAGCTCAAGTACCTGGTGATGTTTCTTTGCCTGGGTATGTATGGTTTCAATTCCTTTGCGCAGGATGCGCGAACTCCCGTGAGGTCGCATAGCACCCTTTCAATGGAAAGAGAAGCCATTAATCAAACACAAGAGCCTCAGACCCTTGAGGAGAAACGTGCAGCCAAAGCCGCTCTTAAAAGTCAAGAACCCGCTAAAGAAACTGCTGAAAAGTTGGGTGCACCCGCGCAAGCCAATGCCAAAGCAGAGGCAAAGGAAATGACGAGACCTGAAGCCATTCAACACCTGGTTCAGGAAATGAAGACTAATCAGAATAATTCCGCCTATGACATGGAGGCTGCAGTAGAAAAGCTGCGTAATTCTCCTTATGTCATTTACCGCCTGAATTATTTTGATCCAAGCTTTCCCCTGGTATTTACTACAGGAGATCCTGTACAGGATAAGGTAGCTTATGATCAGGCAAAAACTGCCTGGAAAGCCGCCCAGAAGTAACCGATAAGATGGACCTGTTTGCCTTTCGATGAATCTGCACATGAAAATGCAGCCATTCTTCGTAAAGTCATTTTTTGTTCAAACCTTTAACATTAACAACCCGTTTATGAAATATTTTTATAAAAGTATAATGGCCTGTCTGGTTATGGGAATCGCAATTCTCTCCTCGGGAGATGTCTTTGCGCAGCCTGCCAATGACACGCTATGTAATGCGGCACCCCTCGTAGTTGGGGCTGCCTGTACCGCTGCTAACGGTGACAACACCGGTGCTACAGCAGAAGTGAATGAGCCTGCCGGATCCTGTTTTTTTGGAGGCAATGCTTCCGTTTGGTATACCTTTACGGGACCTGCTACCGGATATGTAGATATCACAACAGATATTGACAGCTCATTTGTAACCAATGATGATACAGAAATCGCCTTGTATGCACTCCCCGGTGGGGACTGTAATGTACTGACTGATCTGGTTGAAATCGACTGTAGTCAGGATGATGGATCTGCTGTTGGCTTCGGATATAATTCCATCATCACGGGAGCCCCTGTCACTACAGGCCAAACGTACTATATCCAGGTTTCCGGATATGGATTCACGCCTACCACGGGAGCTTTTTGTATTGAAGTGGCAGAAGCCCCTGCGCCCCCCGCAGGCCCTGCAAATGATACCCTCTGTAATGCTCAATTGCTGACAGTAGGTGCGACTTGTACCACGCCTAATGGGGACAATACCAGCGCAACTGCTGAAATCGGTGAGCCGGATCCTGCTTGTTTCTTTGGAGGCGTTGCCTCTGTTTGGTTTAAGTTTGAAGCACCTGCTTCAGGCTTTGTGAGTTTGACCACTGATATCGATGTGGCAGGAGTAACGAACGATGATACCGAAATGGCATTGTATGCACTTCCGGGCGGAAACTGTACTGCCTTGTCTGATTTGGTGGAAATCGCCTGTGATCAGGATGGCGGATCAGTTGTAGGATTTGGGTTTAACTCCATTATCTCTTCTGCTGCTGTTACCCCGGGAGATACCCTTTATGTGCAGATTTCAGGATATGGTACTACGCCAACTGAAGGGGCTTTTTGCCTGGAAGTTGCTGAAGTGATTCCTCCAGCCAATGATTCCCTTTGTAATGCAGAAGCCCTTACCTTAGGTGGAGCTTGCTTGAATGGTGATTTGGCGAATTCTTCCCTGGAGCCAGGAGAAGGTTCAGGAACCTGCTCATTTAACAGTAACTCTGTATGGTACAGCTTTGTCGCACCGGCTTCAGGATTTGTGAACATTGCCACTGATACAGTAGGCGGTGGAACGAACTCTGATACTGATATTTCTGTTTACGCATTGCTGGGGGGTAACTGTGCAGACTTAACAGGTCTCTTTGAGGTTGCTTGCCAAACCGGAACAGATGGAATCGCTACGCTCGACACCTTGTTGGTTTCTCCTGGATTGACCTACTATGTACAGGTTTCGGGTGGAACGGGCACTTTCTGTATCGAAGCTGAAGCTGTTACGCCTGTCAATCCTCCAGTATTCCCGGCGAATGACAGTTTGTGTAATGCCATTCCGATTACGGTAGATGCTGCTTGTACTTCTCCGATTGGAGATAACACAGGCGCTAGTGCACAAATCGGTGAGCCGTTCCCAGGATGTTTTTCCGGTGGAGTAAATTCTATTTGGTACACGTTTGTAGGACCTCCATCCGGCTTGATTACGATCTCAACTGATATTGATAGTTCCTTTATTACGAACACAGATACAGAGATTGCTTTGTATGAATTACCAAGCGGGAACTGCGCAAATCCTCAGGATTTGGTAGAAGTTGCCTGTGATCAGGATGGAGGAACCGTAGTGGGTGCTGCAACATTCTCCACTTACATGTCTATTATTGACCTGCAGGCTGTAACACCGGGCACTACCTATTATATTCAGGTATCTGGCTGGGGCGGTTTAGAAGGTGCATTCTGTATGGAAATTGAGCAATTCTTCATTCCTACAAATGACGATGCTTGTGATGCAGATACCTTGATGGTAGATGGTTCTATCACAACTGCCTTTAATATTGGTGCAGGAGTTGAAACGAATGAAGATCTGATTCACCCACCGGTTGCGGGTGCAAATGATTTCACCGGATGGACGGATTCTGTCATCAATAACTCTGTATGGTATGCATTTACTGCACCAGCTTCCGGAGCAGTAGCAATCGACCTCTGTAACGGAGGAACGACTACTGATTTTGATACCAAAGTAGCCGTATATGATGTAGATGATTGTGCTGATTTCAGTACCTTCACTTTCCTCGGTGGAAATGATGATCTGTTTGGGTGTGCAACTGCTTCTTATCTGGAAGTTGGCTGTCTGACACCTGACTCTGTTTATTACATCGTTGTAGATGGATGGGAAGGGGATGTTGGAAACTTCGGTATCAGCATTACCGATACTGTGATTACGACTACCACAAGTGTAACAGAGGTAAATCCGACTTGTACCGGAGATGCTGATGGTACTGCTACGGTTACAGCCCTGAATGGGGGTCCGTTTACCTACCTCTGGAGTACAGGTGCTACCACTGAGACCGTTACAGGTCTGGCTGCCGGTGCTTACACGGTTGAGGTTTATAATGCATGTGGAGATACCATCGTTGATTCTGTGATGCTTGCTGATCCTGGCGTATTGGCACTTTCTGTTGTGGCTACTCCTCCTTCCTGTGTGGGCGGTGCAGACGGAAGTCTTGATTTGGTGATTGACGGCGGAACGGCTCCTTTCACATTTACCTGGAGTACAGGAGCTGTAACTGAAGACATTGATAGTCTCGTAGCTGGTACGTATGCGGTTGGGGTAACGGACGCATGTGGACAGACTGCCTCTCTTCCGGGAGCTGTAGTACCTGAAGGTACTCCGGTAGCAGTGGATGCAGGGGTTGATACAATGGTATGTGCAGGAACTGATGTGATGTTGGGCGGTATGATGACCGCTTCTGGTGGAGTACCACGTACGATCAATCGGGTGTATGGAATCAATGGAAATCTGAGTGAATTCATTGCCTTTAAGTTAGAGGATCCCCTTACGCAAAATGTCCTTTCCGCTACCTTTGGCGATTTCTATCCTGCCGGTGATTTTGGGGGAAATGGCTCGTTTTATGCGATTAATGCAACTTCTGGAAATTTGGTAACCATTGATACGATCACGGCTGCTGAAACGGTCGTAGGACCTTATGCACTTGTCGGTGGCGACGGAATTACGGGTCTGGCCTGGAATCCCTCCGATAGCATGATGTATGGCCTCGGTGTTACAGGTACAGATAGTTCTTCTCTCTATACCTTTGACCTGGCGACGGGTGCTGCGACAAAAGTAACCACACTTACTGGTGCTGCGGGAACACTTCCTATATGGTTGGCGATCAGTAATGATGGCGATGTGTACTCAATGGATATTGTCGCAGAAACCCTGCAACAGGTTGATCCGGTGGCAGGTACCATCACGGCGGTCGGTCCTACCGGACTGAATACCAATTTTGCTCAGGATGCAGACTTTGATCCTTCTACCAATGTGTTGTACATCGCTGAGTACAGCGGTGGTGGTGTCGGTGCTTTACATACAGCTGATCTTACCACGGGTGCAACTACTTTGGTGAGTCCCCTGCCGTTCCCAACAGAAATGGTCGCTATGGGTATTTCACCGGTAACCATTACTCCTTACGAGTACACTTGGGTACCTGGAGCGGGCTTGGATGATGCAACGGCTGCGAATCCAATGGCGACGGTTACGGAAACAACTGATTATATCGTGAATGTACTGGATGCCTGTGGCGTTTTGATTGCAGATACGATTACGGTCGCTGTTCCGGATTCTCTTTCTGCTGTTGCAGATGGTATTCAGGACAACGGTGGAAATAGCGGTTCTGCATGGGTTGCTGCTTCTGGAGGAATGGGCGCTTACGCTGTTCTGTGGAGCACGGGTGCAACTACTGATACGATTTCTGAACTCGCGTTCGGGACTTATAGCGTTACTGTTACAGATGAGTGTGGGGTAGCTGATACCAGCTCTTTCGTAGTCAGTGATAATACTGCGCTTGAAAACCTGCTCGCGGCTGGTGTGAATGTTTTCAAAGCCTTCCCGAATCCTTCCAGCGGAGTATTTACCCTGCAGGTGGAATTGGCTGGTTTGGATGACCTGAACATTGCGCTGTATGATATGGCCGGAAAAGCGCTGTATCAGGACAACCGCAATCGGATAACCAACTATGACGAAGTGATTGACGTGAGCGAAGCAGCGGCTGCCGGGGTATATGTCCTGGAAATCCGCACAAGCAAAGGCGTTGCACATAAGCGGATCAATATCCACTAATCGGATAATTGATTGACGAATAAAAAAAGCCTCCTGGAAACAGGAGGCTTTTTTTATGGATTGCTTATACTTTCTTACATAACGGGAATGGCTTCTAGCATTTCGGTCAGCCCGTCTGGGTACAAAATTAATTTTCCTTTTTGGAAGGCTTCAATGGGTTTCCACATGACTCGGATATCCTCGCCATTGTCTTCTATCCCCATGATTTCATCCTGCTCATATACATAAGAACGTGCAAAATCGCCTTCAAAGAGGAATATTACCTCGTGGCCGGGGATTCCCTCATGCTCAAATATGTTTTCGGTAGTCCCTAAAAAACTGAGATTTTTGATCTCCTCACTTATTTCTTCCCGGATTTCGCGCCGGACAGCGTCCCAGCTGTACTCACCAAACTCAATGCCTCCCCCCAATGGACGGTAAAAGGTTTCATTTTTACGGGAATCGTAGCCTTCTGCAACCAGAAGCTCGTTATTTCTCCGAAAAATGCAAAGGGCAAGAGGTCGGATGCTTTGTTTATGCATGTACCTTTGTGTGTATTTTTCTTATCTATAGCAAGAATAGACCCTTTTCGTAAAAAAAATAGGTCAATATTCCCGGTTTCGTTACTTTTGAGGGAACAATCATGATTTTTTAGGGGTTAATACTACAAGAGCAGGTTATGCCCTTTCGGTATAATTTTATTAGAGAATATTCAATACGAGAACAATGATAAGTAAGAAAATGGAAAAACTGATCAATGATCAGTATCACCGGGAAGTGTTTTCTGCACATCAGTATTTTGCGATGTGCTCCTATTTTATGGACCAGGATCTGGACGGATTTGCCAATTTTTTCAAGATCCAGGCGGAGGAAGAATTGATGCATGCCCAAAAGCAATTTGATTTTGTGCATCAGGTAGATGGGAAAATTACCCTAACCTCAATCGATGCGCCTGAAAATGAGTTTGGCTCAATTCTGGAGATTTTTGAAAAAACACTGGAGCATGAACAGTATATTACCAAAAATATACATTTGATTGTCAAGGCGGCACTGGATGAAGCTGATTTTGCTACCCATAATTTCTTCCAGTGGTTTGTGGAGGAGCAGGTAGAAGAAGAGGCAACTGTACGTACTTACATTGCCAAGCTTAAGCTGGCAGAGGGAAACAAAAGCACCTTGTATCTCCTGAATGAAGAATTGATGACCCGGCAGCCAGAACCAGGAGGAGCCTGATCGGCAACTGTTAGTCAATAAAAAAATCCCCCTGATGCGATACATCAGGGGGATTTTTTGTGCTGAGCGTTCAGCTATTATCTAGAGTCCGGCATCCTTTGTGCCAATCTCTTCAATTCGGTCATCAAAAGCACCTCCATCTCCGCTAGCACCAAAGATATCATCAAATGCAGCGTAAGAAATACAGTACATAACTGGAATTGCGGCTAAGATACCGACTCCTAAGGCGAGTAATCCCAGAATAGCTATTCCTACGAATACAAGCGCGAGCAAAAAGAAATTGATCCAGTTTTTGGTTACTACTTTCCGGCTGAGCTCGAGAGCAGGCCAAAATTCAAACTTTTTAAGGGCTACCAATGGCACAAACATGCTATAGGCGATGGCAAGGTAAATACCGGGGAGAATCAGAAGAACAAATCCGATAATCACTAATACCGTCATGACCAGGTTTCCAACAACCAATTGTACCAGGTGGTCAAAGCCTTTGAAAAAGTCATTAAACTCATGAGCTTCTCCTTTGGCGATTTTATTTGCTACGATGAAATAGCCCGCAAGCAAAGGTGCGCCAATTACGGTTTGGATCAGCCATCCTATATAAGGAATCTGACCAGAACCGCCCACTGCGATCAGGTAAATCAGTGTAAATCCGACAAAGCCTCCCATGTTTTGTTTGAAAAGCTCCCAACCCCGATTGACATACTCTCCGAGTTTGAATTCGTACCCATCTCGGATGAGATGTTCGTACTCAGCGGGATTGCCGTCGTAAACAACTTGTGCCATAATAATTGATTTAAGGGTTAATTACGAAATGATTCTAAACATTCATTTCGTTCAGTTGAGTGTTGTTTTCGTAATAATAATCTGTAACAAACTAAATAAAAAACTGCGAATTGCCAATTATTCCAAGACTTGTGCAAATTAAAAATGGATAGATTCACCGATTTCCGGAAGGTGGAGGGTTTTTCCCTGTTGAGAAAACTGTTCTTTCGCATCTGCGTGGTCAATCACGATATAGCCAAAGGTATCATAATGCATTCCGATAATCTGGTCGCAATTTATAAACGATGCGGCTATTACAGCATCAGCTACGCCCATGGTAAAATTATCACCCATACACAAAAACGCAAAGTCGAGATTGTGGTAGGTCCCTAATAATTTCATATCATAGGTGAGCGCCGTGTCGCCAGAAAAATAAAAACTGCTTGTTTCGCTTTCGATCACAAATCCACCGGGATTGCCGCCGTAACTGCCATCGGGCATGTTACTGGAGTGGACGGCAGTTACATATTTAACTTTTCCGAAGTCAAATTGCCAGGATCCGCCATGATTCATGGGGTGGCCTTTTTCGATTCCCTGTGCCCCAAACCAGGAGATGATCTCAAAGTTAGATACGAGTGTCGCGCCCGTTCGTTGCGCAATAGTTGCAACATCTGCAATATGATCCTGATGTCCGTGGGAAATAAGAATGTAATCGGCAGGAATCGAATGGATGTCGATGTGGGCTGCTTTTTCATTGGGGGAAATAAACGGATCAAACAATAGATGCTTTCCTCCGATTTCTACTCCAAAACAGGAGTGCCCGTAATAGGTGGTTTTCATAAAACTAAAGGTGTGTGGTGTATACGGGGATACCGGGTCTTTGCCAGATTCATGCGTCCAATACCTGTTGATTGACAGGTAATATCGGAGGCAATTAGTTGAGGCTTTGGCCCAATATCCTTGATTAGTATGAAATTACTTAATATCCAAAGGATAGGCAAGCTGAGAAGTCGTAAAACTGGGTTGATCGAGGGAATTCGGAATACCGGACGTGATTGATACATCGAGCCCCGATGTGGCACAAAGATATAAACCAGGACTAATTATCCGGATTAGGGGTTCAACTTCAAGGCACCCTTGTGGTAGATGCCGAGAACTTTACCCTGCAAAGACTGCCCAATTAGGGGAGAGTTTTTTGCGCGGGAAGGCATATGTTGGGTGTTGAGGGTCCAACTGGCATGAGGCTGAAAGAGAGAAAGGTTTGCGGCTTGCCCGATTGCTATTGAAACAGGAGGCAGACCTAATATGCTTCGGGGATTGATGCTAAGTCGTTCGATGGTTTCCCCCAAAGAAAGTACTTCCGTAGCGACCAGATGGGTATAAATCAATGAAAAAGCAGTTTGAAGACCCAGCATGCCGGGTTCGGCCAATTCAAATTGTACATTTTTTTCTTCGATGCTTTGAGCTTGATGCCCAGAGCTGATTACGTCGATCAAGCCCGATTTTACGGCTTCTATCAATGCTTGCCGTTGTTGTGCATCCCGGATGGGGGGAGTGAGTTTATAATCCGGATCGAAGGAATTGAGTTGCGTATCTTCAAATGCGAGGTGGGCAGCCGTAGTTCCCACCGATATTCCAGGCTGTTTCTCTTTTGCGGTTGCAAGGAGTCTCAGCGATTCGGTAGCAGTTATGGGCTGAAAGTGAATTCGGCCTGGCGCATAGGCCAGTAACTGGAGATCCCGTGCAAGTGCGATAGACTCTGCCATTTCGGGAATTCCCTTCATGCCCAGCAGGGTAGACTGAGGCCCTTCATTCATCTGACCACCAGCAGCAACACTATTATCCTGAGGATATCGGATCAGGAGTGCGTCAAATCCTTTTCCATATTGTAAGGCACGCAATAAAAGTCCAGAAGATTGCAAGGGATGGGTTCCGTCTGTGAAGGCGATCGCACCAGCCTGTGCCATGTCATACATTTCTGCCAATTCTTTTCCGGCTCCTCCTTCGCTGATGGTTCCGGTCAGGTGCAGGTCAATGGGCAATTGTGCAGATCGATTCAGTAAGGAATAGATCATCTGGCTATTGTGAATCGCTGGTTCCGTATTCGGATAACACACAATTCCGGTAAAACCTCCGAAGCAAGCAGCTGATCCCAGCGCTGCCAGGGTCTCTTTATATTCAAAGCCTGGGTCGGACAAATGCACCTGCATATCTATCCAGCCAGGGGAAACATGGGCCTTATCTATATCGACAACCTCTGTAGTATTGGATTGAATAGAACCTCCTGCTTGAATATCCTGTATATTTCCCTTCGAAATCAAGATGTCTGCTATCTGATTGTGATAGCTGCTTTGGGGGTCAATGACGCGAATGTTTCGCAGTAGGGTAGCAGGGGCCTGTTCTGATTGTAGTGCCATATATTCCAGACGGAGAGGTTAGCGGGCGTAAACCGAGTGCAAATGACGAAAAAAACGTTTGAATTTGAAAGGAGAAATCGGAAATTGCCCCCTTAGGCACCCCATTCGACCTTAATTATATGAAGATTTTTTTTGTTACCGGAACTTCACGAGGGATTGGCGATGCACTCGGACATGCCTTATTAAGATCCGATCATATCGTTCATGCTTTTTCCAGAGGAGATAATCCGGGTTTGCGGCAGGCTGCTACTGATAAAGGACTGTCTCTTCAGTACCATCAAATAGATTTATCTGATCTCGCCGCCGTTGAGATCCTGTTTGGAGGATTGTTTGCCCAACTCGATCTTGCGACTATTGATCAGGTCTGCGTAATTCACAATGCGGGCCTGCTTGAACCTGTCCGGGCAATCGGCAAAGGTAGCAGATGGGTTGACCAGGAACGATTGATGCAGGTAAATGTCCTGGCTCCGATGGTGATCAATGAGCTACTCCTGGCGCGTGTACAGGACTGGCCTGTTCCCAGGAAAATTTTACATATTTCTTCGGGTGCAGGTAAGCGAGCGACCCATGCCTGGTCTGCTTACTGTTCTTCAAAAGCTGCTCTGGATATGTATGCCCAATGCCTGGCAGCCGAGCAGGCTACAGAATCCCATCCGGTGCTGACAATGGCTCTGGCCCCTGGAGTTGTGGAAACTGCGATGCAGGAAACGCTTCGCAGTAAATCAGCAGAAGAATTTCACCTCGTTGAGCGGTTTCATCGCATTAAAGAAGAAGGAACATTTTTTACCCCGGAATTTGTCGCGAAACACATTCTGGAAGTCCTGAAAGATCCGAACTTTGGCGAACCCGTCATTCAGGATCTGCGCGATATCGTAGGACGTAACCAGAAGTAAGGACTTGCCCGATTGGCTTTCGGCATTTCCATTGCTTAACTATAGCACAGGTATCCTCTCAATGGAATTTCTGCCTCCTTAATCATACCTCGTTCAGGTAGATCGGTATTTGATATTTGCGATCAGGCTGAAGGCGCAGGATTTGTACTTTCTTTTTTTCTCTCTCAGTAATATATTTTTCGCTACAATCTGCTTAAAAATCGGCTGTAGGGAAAGTTTCCCCCAATGAAATCTTTAAGCCCTTCGGGTCGTTTTTTATTGAAAATACACCGGGTAGTGGAAGGGTCATCTATTTTGATCCTTTATCGGATAACAGTTTTTTGTGCCAGCTCCATCTGTTTTTACTGTTGAAATAGTGAGAGATTCCTTTCATACTTTCCTGATAGTCAGCCTCAAAAGACTAATTCTATGGCCAAGTCAAATGTACTGGCTGCGTATTCAACTTAATCTCAGCAAACCCGTATCCCTATATTAATTTAGGAGGAAGGGAAATGTAAGAACCCCAAATAAATTTTAGAGAAAAGCCTCCGTGTTTTTGGGAGTTTTGTAGGAATAAAAAAAAATGAACATTTGTGATAACATTTTTTGGTAGAAATATTAAGTTTTTTGCAAAAAATGTTTGAATTAATAAAAATCTTATAGATTTTTGCATCAAATATTGGTTTTTGTTGAAAAATCAATAATGATAGTAGGAATTTAATTAAAACTAGCACAATAGCAAGCCTAACGTAGTATCAGTTATGAGCATTAAGAAGAAGTTTCTCAAATCAAAGCCTGTTTGTAAAGTAACTTTCAGTGTACCTAAGGAGTTGGTCTCATCTGCAGAATCCGTTCACGTTGTGGGCGAATTCAATGATTGGGATCCTGCTTCAACGCCATTGAAAGGATTAAAAAATGGTACTTTCTCCGGAACATTAGATCTGGAGCAAGGCCGTGAGTATCAGTTCCGTTACCTGATTGATGGGGTAAAATGGACCAACGACGACTCTGCCGACAAGTATGTATCGACTCCATTTTCTGATGCAGAAAATAGCGTCTTAGTACTGTAGGCATTCGTTTTTCAATAAATGAATTCAAGATAAGAACCCCTTGGCCTTTTTGCGCCAGGGGGTTCTTTTTTTCGATATGTTTCCTGCTGATTGCGTATGTTTGCGGGATGCTGGACACCTTCAAACATAAAGGAAAACGGGCCCGCCTCGTGGAAGTTTTGAGCGAGAAAGGAATCACGGATGAGCGCGTATTAAGTGCGATAGGAATGATTCCCCGGCATTTTTTTGTAGAAGGTGTTTTTGCTTCAGATGCCTATGAAGATAAAGCCCTTCCCATTCATAGTGGCCAGACGATCAGTCAGCCTTTCACGGTGGCTTTTCAGACCCAACTTCTTCAATTAAAACCCAAGATGAAAGTCCTGGAAGTGGGGACGGGTTCCGGATATCAAGCGGCAGTCTTGTGTGCAATGGGAGTTCGCTTATTTACAGTTGAACTCGACCAGCGTTTGCATCAGGAGGCTAAATCTCGTTTGTCTGAACTGGATTATTCTCCTAAAATGGAATGTGGAGATGGTTCTTTAGGTTGGCCTCGCTATCAACCCTATGAAGCGATTTTGGTTACTGCAGCAAGCCCCTCGATCCCGGAACCACTCAAACGACAACTGGAAGTAGGAGGCCGACTGGTGATCCCGGTAGGGAAACGAGGTCTGCAACAAATGAAAGTGGTAACGCGTAAATCCCGGGATGAGTTTGAAGTTGAGACCTTTCAGGATTTTCGGTTTGTCCCCTTATTGGGCAAGTTTGGATTTGACGCGTGATCGCCTCTTTTTCTAGTTAGCAGACAGATTTGAGGATAAAGCCCCCATCTAACGTCTTCATACTCACTACTTATATCTATTTTACTCCCTATCTATCGGAATGCGAATAATGAATTTGCTGCCTTCACCTGGCGTGCTGTTAACTTCGATGGTTCCGTCGTGTTGTTCGATAATCCCAAAACTGATAGATAGACCCAATCCCGTTCCCTCTCCTACGTCTTTGGTGGTGTAAAAAGGTTCAAAAATTCGCTGCTGTACATCGGGCGGCATCCCGACTCCATTATCCTGAATACTGATTTCAGCATATTCTCCCTTAACACAAGTCTCCAGCCGAATACTTCCCTTTTTGGGAATGGACTGAATGGCATTATTAAGAATATTCATGAATACCTGGTTGAGTTTTCCGGGGAGGCATTTGATTTTTGGGATGTCACCATAGTCACGGATGATTTCGATCCGATTTTTTATTTTGTTATTCAGGAGTGTGAGCGTAGAATCCAGGCATTCTCCCAGGTCTGCAAGCAAAAACTCTTCTGCGTCGAGCCGGGAAAAATACCGAAGACCTGCCACAATTTCCTTGGTGCGTTTTGCCCCATCCCGAATTCCATCCAGGAGCATTTCGATCTCTTCAAACAAAAAATCCGCATCAATCTCATCCCGATAGGCTTTGATCGCTTCAATTGCTTTTTCTCGATCCTCGGAATTATCGAGTTCATTGATCATTTGGAGAAGCTCTCTGACTTCTCCAATATCCCGGGTGAGGGGGTTGATATTTCCACTCACAAAATTGATCGGATTATTGATCTCATGGGCAATTCCTGCAGTCAACTGACCGAGTGAGGCCATTTTTTCAGACTGCACCAGTTTTTGCTGGGCGGATTGAAGTTTGTTCAGGGTTTTGGCAAGTTCCTGATTCTTTTGATTCAACTGCTGTGTTCTGCCCCGGACTTTTTCATCTAAATGCTCATAAAGGCGTGCATTTTCAATAGAAATCGCCATTTGAGAAGACAAAATGTTCAGGACTTCGACCCGTTCTGGCGTAAATGTGCCTGGGACGTCCTGATTTTCGAGATAGATGACGCCGATTAGCTGGCCTTTGTATTCAATTGGAAAACATAAAACTGCTGCGGGACGAATCTGTTGTAAATATGGATCTTTCTGATACTTTGGGTCTTGTACTGCATGTTCCAGGACGAGTTGCTTTTGCGTGCGCACTACATAATTGACCAATGTATGCGGAATACTCAATGCTTCTTCGATCGGAATGGGCTTTGTAACCCGGGTCCCGGATTTAGATTCACTCTGTGCGAGTAAAAAAAGCTGATTATTTCGCGATTCGATGAAAATTCCTCTGGAAGCTCCAGCATTCTCCAGCACGATCTGCATGATTTTTTCCAGCAAATTACTCAGGACCACCTCTCCGGAAAGGGCTTGAGTAGCCTTGGTAATACTGGCCATATCGAGTCCTTTGAGGCCGTCTTGCGTACTGGTACTGCTCGAGCTGGAGGTCGTGGACCGAGTACGGCTACCGGGCGGATCCACATAACTGGGATAGCGGCGATTGAGGAAAGTAACAATTGACTTGGCTCCCCAGCGTTCATAAGCTTTTACGGCTTCCTGAAGGTAGGTCTCCGCCAGGAAACGCTGGCCTTGCTCCCGATAAAATTTACCTGTGAGTTTCCACGCCAGGGCTTCTTCATTCAAATATTCATACTCTCGGGCGAGCTCAATAGCTTTGTCATAAAAACTGCGGGCATGCTCCTCCTGCCCGATTACCCGATGGAGTTCTGCTTCGACCAAATAGAATTTGTGGAGATAGTTCATCGGAGCGCTATCGGCCCAAACCCGGAGTTTTTCCTGGTTATCCCCAACGAGTTTGAGAATGCGTTTTTGTTCTCTTGGGGTGGCTTCCGGAAAACGGGCAAGCTCGTTGAGAGAATAATAAAAATAATAGGGCGGATTGGTCAGTTTAGCAATAAAATCCATCTGTTTGCCAAACTGATTTCTATATTCTGCAGCGTGCTCAAATGCTTCAAATAAATAAGCCAGAATGAATTTATTCAGATATAGATGCGCAATACCGGACTGATCATTCACGCGCTGATGCAGAGGCATCATTTTCGCCTCGTTATATAGCTCCCCTTTGAGCACAAAAGGCAATTCGACGGAATAAATGAGGTTTTGGGCAATTTGGCGGCCCATACTTAAATAGTACAGGGCCGATTCTTGCCCATTCTGTTCCAGTTCATTGGCAAACTTTGCCATTTCCCTTTCGGTTTGCTGCAACTCAAGCCCGGTCATGTAGGCTTCATTCCCATAGCGCATTACACAAAATCCAGCACCGGGAAGATCGCCGGTTTCCATTCCGGATTCGTAGCCTTTCAGGTAAGCCTTTAGGGATTCCCGGCTGTGATTTTTGAGACTCCACAAGCTGCTGTAAAAAAGAAAAGTAGTCATGGCGGACAACTCTTTCGCAGCAAACTGATCCAGTAGTTGGAGGCCCATCTCTCCAAATTCATAAGCTGTATCTATATCTCCGGTTGCGGTATAGTGGGAGAGCGCATAACTGACATAAGCATTGGCTGAATAGGGACAATTTCCATATTTTAAAGAAATCTCCACCTGCCTGGAAGCCATCAAGGGAGCGAGTCGCGGTCGGGTGATATAAAGAGCAGCGCCTGCACTGTTCATGATCCGCATGGCAGCCAATTGATACGGATCGGTCATGATGGGTAAACCCAGGAGGGAATCCATCGATTTTCCTCGTAAGCTAAACCGGGTCTTGAAGAGAGTCCAGGCAATATGCGTTCGTGAGATCCGGGTAGGAAACCGAATTCCGAGTTGTTCTAATACCCGAAGGCCGGTTTCTGCCGCTTCGACCATGCGATGGCGGGAAATCTGAGCCTGTAATTGGATTTCATAGACCTCAATCTTGTCGAGGATAGAAACGGTTTGCTGGAGGACTTTTGTTACCCATTTTTCCATCCAGTCAATGTTGCCACTCAGGTAGGCCGCCTGAGCTGCAACGGTATGCATATTCAGGTTGAGCCGATAGTTGTTTTGCCAGCCAAATTGGGCAATAAGGTCTATGCCGGTTTGTAAATAGAGAATAGCCGTTTCATAAGCCGCTGTATTGTTGGCCTTCAATCCAGCCTTATAATTGAGAGTGGCTAAGAGGAGGCGGTCTTCCCGGGAGTCGATTTGAGGCAGCCCACGATTCCACTGATTGACGATCTCGAATATATAATTCTGGTGTTCTGACTCCGGGGTATATCGCATCATCAGGCGACCAATCTGGAGATGAATACCGCTGCGTTCGGATTCCGGAATCAGAGAATATATGGCCTGGCGAATCCGCCCATGGCTGAAGTGATACCCGGATTCGCCCGTGAGGACTAGCCCTTCGGTAAGGGCTGGTGCCAACCGGGTGATGGTCTTTTCGATTGAGTGGTCAGAAAGTGAACTGAGAATATTCAAATCAAAATTAGGCCCTATACAGGCTGCTAATTTGAGGACTTCCTGAACTTTTTGGCTGAGTTTTTTGATTTTCCCTGCCATCAAATCCACCACATTATCCGTGATGCTCAAGCGATGAATGGCGTTCAGGTCCCATTCCCATTCCTGAGAACGCGGCGAAAACCGCAAAAGGCCCTCTTCATACATATGCAGCAGGGTCTGCCTCAGGAAAAAGGGGTTACCCTGGGTCTTGGCAAATAAAACTGCTGCGAGCGATTTGCTCGCCTCTAATGAGGTGTGAATGGTATCTGAAACGAACTGGATTACCTCCTCAAGGGTAAGGTTGTCTAATAAGTGCTCATGTATAAGGATATCCTGTGCCCGTAAAAGTTCCTGAATATCGGGTACATCAAGCGCTTGATCGGGTCTAAAAGCAATAATCAGCCATAAGTACTGATTACTTCTGTCCAGCGCCAGAGTCTTGAGTAAGTTGAAGGTAGCAGGATCAGCCCATTGGAAATTATCGAGGAAGAGAACCAGGGGGTGTTCCTGCGTTGAAATCGCACGGATAAAATTCTGGACTACATAGGTAAATCTATTTTGAGCTTCAGCGGGTCCGACTTCTGGGATATTGGGTTGTTTCCCGATGATCAATTCCAATTGAGGCACGACCTCTGTAAGTACTTTTCCGTTTTGACCCAACGCCTGGATGATTTTTCGCTTCCAGACTTCCAACTGATACACATCCTCTGTCAGCAGGATGTTGATGAATTCTGTAAATCCCTGAATTAATGCCTGATAGGGAATATCCTGCTGCATTTGGTCAAACTGTCCCCGAATAAAATACCCATTTTGATTCAGGATTTTGGGTCGAAGGTATTCCGAAATAGCGGTTTTTCCGGTTCCGGCCGCACCTCCGAGAAAACTTACTTCCACAGTGCCAAGTTGTACGCCATCGAAACTTTTTTCCAGATTGAGGAATAGTGATTCCCTGCCATATAAAGTATTGGGAAGTACAAAGTCCCGGATTTTATCTTTATGGGCTAATTCAAACTGATTGATGGTTTGAGTTTCCTGTAACTGTATGAGGCAACGATGCAGATCTGCATGGATACTTCGGGCGCGTTGGTAACGATTTGAAAGATCTTTGGCCAGGAGTTTCAGAATAATGGCTGAAATCATTTCCGGCAATTCGGGTTGCAGCAGATGAGGGGCTTCCGGTTGTTGGGCCAGATGGGCATGGATCATTTCCATTTGATCTTCAAACCGGAAGGGTAATTCCCCGGTGAATAACTCAAAGAGAGTAACCCCCAATGCATATAAATCTGAGCGATGATCGACTGCAAGATTCAGGCGACCTGTTTGCTCCGGAGAGATAAAGGCCAGTGTTCCTTCAAAAGATTCGGGTTGATCGAAATCCGCTGCTACTTCTGAGTTTTCTGCTGATTGCCGGGTGGAGAGTTCAAAATCGATCAGGGTAATTTCCAGTGTATCCGGATCGATGATAAGGTTGTTGCTGTTAAAATCCCGGTGGATGATTCGTTGGTCGTGTAGCTCGGTAAGGAGAGCCGCAAGTTCCAAGGCTATTTTGAGGGAGCTTTCGAGGTCTTTTTTACCGGCTTTACGAGAATATTCCCGCAGGGTAATGCCGGGTAAATAGGGAAAAACCAAAGCCATTTTTCCCTGCGACTGCTCTTTTCTGAGGGCTTTTCTAATCCCCTTGAGTTCGAGGTCTTTGGTCAGCTCAAACTCATTTTCCCATTTAGCAATTTGCCGTTGGGAGGGATTCGGTGCTTTCAGCACTTTTACGGCAAAATGCTGGCCCTCATTTTCTTCACGGATGAAGATCAGGGTGTTAGCACT
>CAYGTH010000081.1:0-20245 GCA_964352745.1 uncultured Bacteroidia bacterium | reverse complement strand
TGCCTCCTGCAAGCGTTACCGGATCCTGATCGATGGTCAGCGTACCCGCATCTGCGGTACAAGATGCCACGTGCACAGGTGCGCCCGGAACGTCGAGTGAAGCACACAGCCCATTGGCTGTTACGATATTCAGCACATCAACGCCCGTTGTTGTGCCCGGAACGACTACCGATAAATCCAGAAAATTAGCAGAATGTGAATCCCCGTCATATACTAAAGTGTGAATCGTATAATTGCCAGGAGTAGTTACCACAAAATCAGGCGTGCTATTCACCTGCTCAATGACCAGACCACTTCCTGAAGTCAGTACATAAATTACAGAATAGCCACTCGGCACATGAATGTTGCCATCAGCAGTTGCAGAAACAGTTGCGCTGCCTCCTGCAAGCGTTACCGGATCCTGATCGATGGTCAGCGTACCCGCATCTGCCGTACAGGTGCTACTTCCCAATACATAATTTACTGTATTATCCAGCAAGGTCCATGCATTGCCAGTAGGATGAGTAGCGGTAAAATCATCGAAGAAAAATCCGATGCGGATATCTGGTGCAGATAAGCCCACCATCATATCTCCAGTATCATAAACAAATAGCGCTGACCTATTAAAAGAGCCAGCGATCTTTGCAATCTTGTCAGCACTTCCCGCAGGCTTTCCCCAGCGTAGGGAAGTATTCGCAGTAGTAACAGAGAATGTCCCACTGAGAGGTTGTCCGAGAGGGTGTGCCCCATTCAGCATCACTAATTGACTCACGTTATTTGCAACGCCATAGTCAATCCCTGCAACCGAACCTGTCATGTGCATATCATCCAGTAGATAGGACTCAGATACAATCACAGGAACTGAAACATCACGAAACATCGAACCGATATTGGTCGAAGTAATCGTTGAGGAAATAAACACAAAGTCTTTTCCATTTGCATCACTTGATGCGACAGGGCTATTCGGTCCGCCTTTTACGGTAACCGTGAGTCCCAGAGAATTTTGAAAGTGGGTCAAGAGCGCTTGATCACCTCCATTGAGGTTGCCCGGATCTGCTCCGGTGACCAGTAGAGCCTGCTGACCAAACAGGGTACTGAAATAGGTCAGTAGCCCTATCAACAGGAGTAAAAATTTACTCGATTTCATAAGCAGTGCGTTTTAGGTTAATACATGAGTACCCTTTGTCCCCAACACATACACAGCGGGGTTCGACACACCAATAGAATAGCATGGCGAAAGGGTGATTATCACATTAACAATGGAAAAACGCACTAAAAAGTTCGGGGGAATCACATGATGATAAAAAGGGTTTCTGTAAGATATTTATTAGAAATAATTACATAAATAAATGATAATCAAATAATTATAACATAATATTTATCCAAAACTGAATTCTCACAAATGCTAAACGGGCATTCTTTCGATAAAAAATATCACGCTACAAACATTTCATCGCCTGCTTTATGCCTCAAGTATTACCAAATTGTTAATCCATTTCCCAAATAGCAGCGCACAGATATATAATACCAAAAACGGGACTCGACCTTCTTGATCGAGTCCCGCTTTTGGGTATCAGACTTAGCAGCGTATTCCACTATTATCAGGAAATCTCGTCTGCAATCGATTCATAATCTGAAAGGAATTTTTCCAATCCAAGGTCTGTCAGGGGATGTTTGATCATACTTTCAATTACCTTAAATGGCAAGGTTCCAACATCAGCCCCTGCCAGCATACAGGCCAGGTGGTGTTGGTTGTGTCGAATACTCGCAGCCAGGATTTGGGTCTTAATCCCATAATTATCAAAAATAGTCCGGATATCCTGAATCAAGACCATCCCATCCTGCCCCAGGTCATCGAGTCGCCCTATAAATGGACTCACATATTTGGCGCCTGCTTTAGCAGCCACGAGCGCCTGCGCTGCATTAAAAATCAGCGTACAGTTGATTTTAACTCCTTCTCCTGCCAGCGTTTTAATCGCCTTTACGCCATTTCGGATCATCGGAATTTTGACCGTGATATTTGGATGAATTTTTACCAGGCTTCGGCCTTCCCGGACGATTCCATGATAATCGGTTGAGATCACTTCTGCACTCACATCCCCGTCCACCACCTCACAAATTCGCAGATAATGAGCTTTCGCATCTTTTATTCCTTCTTTCGCCATGAGGGAAGGATTGGTAGTAACCCCATCCAGAATCCCCATTTCATTGGCTTCGCGAATTTCTTCCAGGTTGGCAGTATCAATAAAAAACTTCATATCTACGAGCTTGATTTTACAAAATTGATCTTATACAAATAAAACCAATTCTGCTCAATTGTTCCATATTTTTTTATCGCATCCGGAAAGACCTATATTTGTTCATATAGCCTAACATTTGGGTAATATGAGAATTCTTCTTGCATATTTGCTGTGCTGCATGCTATTCGTCACTGCCTGTGACAATACGCTATCTGTCCGGGTAGATAATCCCCGGGATTACCCCATAGAAGTGCAGGTAGATCAGCAGTCTTTCGCCATTTCTCCAGGTAGCCATACCCTCATATCCTTAGCTCCCGGAGAGCATGAAGTCATCACCTATCGGGATGGACAAGTATCCGTACGCGGTTTTTTTACTGCAGAAGAGGATGGATTGCTCAATGCAACACGTGCCTATTACATTCGGCTTAGAGATATCTTTTTTCGGGCGGATGTCATGGCAGAGCCTCCAACCGGAATTTTAAATTCGACTACCATTGAGGTCTATCAACAACCTTTTACAGGAGATTTAGTTGTGTACTCAGATGAATCTTTATTCATCCCCAAGAACTGGAATCGATCCCCGGATGAAAGCCTTCCGGAACCCGGGAGCCTGCAAATTCGCAAAAACCCCGGATACAGACTTGTTTCTAAACTTTATCGGGTGGATGATTTTGTCAAAGAGTATGGGGTAACCTTGATTCCAGTAGATACCGGCACCTACCAGGCTTTCATTGACAGCATTCGGCAAACCCTTCCGCAATAAAAAAACAATCTACTCTTCCTAAGACCATACCGGCTGACAATACGCATATGAAGATACTCGCTCAAATTCTGCAGGGAATCCTCGTCATCTGGGGGATCGTAAGTCTCCTATTTGCCATTTTCTATGGCCTGGGAGATCCTACGGAATTTTTGGTGGGCGATCAGGCGGATGAAGCGACTAAAATGGCTGTGCGGAAAAAATACGGACTGGATAAACCCATTACCGTCCAGTACCTCACCTACCTCAATGGTCTCTCGCCGCTCGGCTGGGTCGCAGCAGATCAGGAAGCTTCTACTTCACATTGGGGAATCTTATCCTGGGAACAAGGCAGCGTTGCCCTCAAAGCGCCTGATCTGGGTCGTTCATTCCAAACCAATAAAGCGGTCGCGCCCATGATCATAGATCGACTGGAAGGCACCCTGATCCTGGCGATGACAGCCATCTTATTTGCAGGCATTTTCGGGATTGGTCTGGGCACTTTTGCTGCCTTAAAACGAGATACCTGGTGGGACCGGGGTATTTTATCGGTTTCCGTTGTAGGCATTTCCGCCCCTTCTTTTTTTATGGGCGTACTCATCGCATGGATATTCGCTGTCGTACTGGGGGATTGGACCGGACTCAATATTACCGGGCATTTATTTGAAGAAAAAGTATTTGAACAGGGGCGTGAAGTTGTGCTCAAAAATCTATTCCTACCGGCTCTTGCATTAGGAATTCGCCCGTTGGCCATCTTCACCCAATTGACCCGCAGTAGTATGATAGACGTGTTACATGCGGATTATATCCGTACCGCACGAGCCAAAGGGCTACCTGCACGAACTGTTTTGATTCGACATGCCCTACGCAACGCCCTCAACCCGGTTATCACTTCGATCACAGGTTGGCTGGCGTCTCTGCTAGCGGGAGCATTTTTTATTGAATATATTTTTAACTGGCAGGGGATCGGTAAACTCATGATCGATGCACTCGAAAAAGAAGATTTACCGGTCATACTAGGAACAGCTATTTTTATCGGTGCCGTATTTGTTGGAATCACCATTTTGACGGATGCAACCTATCGCCTGCTTGATCCCCGGATCAGGATGGATTGATCGGAAACAATCAATAAACCATGACCAAAGAAGAGATACAGGTGAAAATTGCCCCCGAAAGCCTGGCTATTTTACAGGCATCGCTTGAAGGAGACTTGCATACCAATGACATGATGCGGACGCTCTACGCGACCGACGCATCTGTCTATCGGGAAATGCCCCTCGCTGTCGCCATTCCCAAAACAAAGGACGACATCCGACAACTAATTGCATTTGCCAATCAGCAGGGCACCTCCCTGATCCCTCGTACTGCGGGAACTTCGCTTGCCGGTCAGTGTGTGGGTTCAGGAATCGTAGTGGACGTATCCGTCCATTTCAACCAAATCCTGGAAGTAGATGAAGACGCTAATTGGGTTCGGGTAGAGCCTGGCGTAATTCGGGATGACCTCAATCGTTATCTCAAGCCTCACAATCTCTTTTTTGGTCCCAATACCTCCACTGCTAATCGCGCTATGATCGGGGGCATGGTCGGGAACAACTCCTGCGGATCTTATTCCATCGTTTATGGTACGACCCGGGATCATGTCCTGGAAGTGCAAGCCTTTTTGAGTGATGGTTCGGAGGTTGTATTTCGGGATTTGACGGAAGTTGAATTTGCAGAAAAATGCAAGCGGGACTCCCTGGAAGGCAGCCTCTATCGACATATCCGGGAAGAACTCGCGAATCCCGCTATTCGAGATCAGATCATCAGGGAATTTCCCCGCCCGGAAATTCACCGAAGAAATACAGGCTATGCAGTTGATACGCTCTTGAACAATAGCAGTTTCTCGGATTCGGATACTCCTTTTAATTTTTGCAAACTCATCAGCGGATCAGAAGGCACCCTTGCCTTTATCACCGAAGTCAAAATCCATGTAGATCCAACGCCTCCTTCCACATTGGGGTTATTGTGTATCCATTTTGAGTCTGTACCAGATTCCCTGAAAGCAGTTGTAGGTGCCATGAAACATCAGCCTCGCGCTGTGGAGTTGATGGATAAAATCGTAATGGACTGCACCATCGGCAATCTCATGTATGAGAAGAACCGATTTTTTATAGCAGGCGATCCCGCCGCAGTATTAGTGATCGAAACAGGGGGAGACAGCCTGGAATCAGTCAATCAGCAACTCGACATCATCGAACAGGAAATCCGCAGGATGAATGTAGGTTATCATTTCCCGAGGATTTATGGCGACCAAATCAATCAGGTTTGGGACCTGCGAAAAGCGGGGCTCGGTTTGCTGGCAAATATTCCCGGCGATGCAAAAGCAGTTGCTGTAATTGAAGACACAGCGGTACGGGTAGAAGATTTGCCAGATTATATCTCGGAATTTGAAACGCTCATGAAAGGCTATGGCCAGCGGGCAGTCTATTATGCGCATGCGGGCGCTGGAGAATTGCACCTGCGGCCCATTTTGGATTTGAAAAAATCAGCAGATGTCAAAGACTTCTGGGGAATCGCATATGACACCGCCAAACTGGTCAAAAAATACCAGGGTTCCCTCAGCGGTGAACATGGCGACGGGAGATTACGGGCAGAATTTATTCCCATTATGGTGGGAGAGGCGAATTATGAACTCTTCAAGCGAATCAAGCAGGTATGGGATCCGGGGCATATTCTCAATCCCGGTAAGATCGTGGAAGCGGCTCCGATGAACGAATTTCTTCGATATGAAGCCGATCAGGAAACGCCTGAGTACGATACCATTTTTGACTTTTCGGGTACAGATGGAATTTTGCGGGCCGCAGAAAAGTGTAACGGTAGTGGTGATTGCCGAAAATCGCATCAGGCAGGAGGCACCATGTGCCCCAGCTATATGGCCACGCGCAATGAAAAAGACACCACCCGCGCCCGCGCCAATGTACTCCGGGAATTTCTCACCCAATCGTCGCGCAGCAACCCCTTCTCGCACGAAGAGATCTATGAAGTGATGGACCTCTGTCTTTCCTGCAAAGGCTGCACCTCTGAGTGCCCCTCCAATGTAGATATGGCGACGCTGAAAGCAGAGTTCCTGCATCAATATTACCAAACACATGGCACGCCTATTCGAGCGCGGATGTTTGCTGCAATTGGAAAAATCAACCGGCTCGCCTCAGGAATTTCCGGCATCAGTAACTTTTTTATGGGCAACAGTCTTACAGGCGGGCTCCTCAAACGCATACTGGGCGTAGCACCGCAACGCTCCCTGCCTGCTCTTAGTAAATCGAGCCTGCGACGCTGGTTTATGACTCAGTTTCCAAATGGCATTGCTCCCGCTGCATCAGGCAGTCCCCGCATTGGGAAAGTTTATTTTTTCTGTGATGAGTTTTCCAATTATAATGATGCGCCTATTGGTGCTACCGCTATCCAACTCCTTAACCACCTGGGTTACGAAGTGGAAATGGCTAAACATGCCGAAAGCGGCCGGTCCTGGCTGTCCAAAGGTTTACTGAAAGAAGCGCGCAAGCTGGCGATGTATAATGTAGAAGCCTTCAGCGAACTCGTTTCAGAAACAACCCCTCTGATCGGAATTGAGCCTTCGGCCATTTTGAGTTTTCGGGATGAATACCCACGCCTGGTCATTCCGGAATATCGGGAAGCGGCGCAGGCCTTAGCCCCACATGCCCTTATGATCGATGAATTCATCGCCCGGGAAATAAAAGCCGGACACATTACCTCTGATCAGTTCATCGACACGCCTCAACAAATTCTCCTACACGGACATTGCCACCAGAAATCACTGGCTTCTGTTCAGGATTCGGTAACCTTACTGAGTTTGCCAGCGCAATACGAAGTTGAAACCATTCCTTCAGGTTGCTGTGGCATGGCGGGTTCTTTTGGATATGAAAAAGAGCATTACGAAGTCTCCATGCAAGTCGGAGAATTGGTGCTTTTCCCTAGCGTACGGGCTGCTAAAGACGGAACGCTGATCGCTGCTCCTGGCACCAGTTGCCGACACCAGATTGTAGATGGCACCCAGCGCGAAGCTCTCCACCCGGTTGAAATTCTGTGGCAGGCGCTGAAACGGTAGGAGAAAAACCTGCGGAGGGGTATAGAAATAGCTCATAACGCATGCATTCAGAAGATTTTACTACCTTCCGGGCATGTTACATCTAATCGGAACACTCATATTCTGGCTGGGCCGTTGGAAAGTATCGGGAGAGGTACCTGAGCTAGAGAAGTACGTCATCATCATTGCCCCTCATACCAGCAATTGGGATTTTGTCATTGCCGCCGCCGCGAAATACAAGCTACGGCTCAAAGCTCGCTTCCTGGCAAAGGCGGAATTATTTCACCCCTTATATGGCTGGTTTTTCCGCATATTAGGCGGCTATCCGGTGGATAGAAGCCAACGTACGAATCTGGTGGATTCTGTAATAGATTTATTCAACAGCCAGGAGGAATTTTCCATTGGACTGTCCCCGGAAGGAACCCGAAAATATACGCCAAAATGGAAAACAGGCTTCTACCACATTGCGAGTCAGGTAGGCTGCCCGATTTTCATGGTCGGACTCGACTATTCCACAAGAAGTCTTCACATTAGCGAACCTTTTTTCTCTACAGGGAATATTGAAGCAGACCTCAGCGAGATGCAGACATTTTTTGTCCGTTTTCAAGCCCGGCACCCGGCACAAACCGGCCGTGTGCATTAAGACCACTTGATCCCGCCTACAATCGAATCTGAGTTCCCAGCCCAAAACTCCCATGGAGATTGGTAACACGCAGGCCTCCTACATCATCCCTGTCAAAGAAACCACTCGGGCGGAAGCCATTGCTTGTCAAAGCGGCTGAAAAAATGACTGAGGCGCGCGCCGAGAAGTCGGCCACCATCATCACGCCGACTTCTTGCCCAAATTGTGTATTCATCAGATAAGCGGTTTCCTCTCTATAACTGCGGTCAGCAATGTAAGTCTTATCGGTGTATTGCTGAGCATACAGATTTACATAAGGCTCAAGGTATAACATCCTGGAAAGCCGAAAAGTATAAGCGAGATTCAAGCCATAAGAAAATCTGTTGCGGGGTAAAATATCCCGATTGATGTCCCGGCGAACATTATCTACCTCATTACAGACTAACTGATTATTGGGTCCTGCATAACAACTCTGGTAAGGATCGCCCAGCCGCGTATATTTGTCGGAACTCCAGTAGAACAGGTTTTCGTACCGGGTATAGCCTCCGATTTTCAGGTTTTTGATTCGATACTGAGCTACAAACCCTACTCCTTTGGTGTTGAAATCTACTCCATACTTAGTCGGAAATCGAGTAGCAGGATCAAAATAGTTGTAGGAGAGTTTTCCGAACCCCATCAGCACGGAGAACTGTAGCGAAATCCGATCATAGGCACGAGAACTTTCAGCTGCTTCTGAATAAATTCGGCGACGTTCATCCTGACCTATTGGAAGTTGACTGATCGGAGTATTACTGTTTTGCCCTATGCTAGTGGGCCGGGGCTGCGAAGTTTCAGATTGCCCGGCAGCAAGTTCCCGTTGACCTAATGGGTTGAGCAGATTCAATTGATAGGTATAAATACGCCCTTCAAATCGCTGCTCAAATTGGAGTTCTGCCTGTTTCTTTTCGATGGGAAAAACAATCGGCTCCCCGTCATTTCGAAAATTCCGATCAAGATTAGCATCCACAAAAAATAACGGGAAATCCGTTTGCGTATTCCCGACAACCATAAACACAACAATGCCCGGCACTTTTGTCCCTGAAGGCAGGTATGCAACGGCATAGCTCGTATCTTCAAGTAAGCTCAGGTCGGGAGGGCTCACCTTTACCTTGTCCGGAATCAAATTCTGCACTTCCGGATACAGGGATTTAAAGTGAATCAAATCCAATACTTCGGAAGTATAGCGGTAATACATGAATACCACTTCACTATTTCCGGTACGGGAAGGCCGATAATTCCGATTGAGTAATAAGGATTGTTGGGCATCCAATTCGGATACCCACAACACACAACCTAATAGGAGGAGTAAACATACACGCATAACCAAATACAATTATCAGGGATTAAGGGAACAAGATAGGTATTTGGGGGGAAGGCTCCAATGACAAAACAAATCCTACATTACGCTCAAAACAGCATTTATTCTCCACGGGTCAGCATCTCACGCATCTTGCCTACCAGCGGGATAGCACTTCCTTTTTTCAAGTCTTTGACCACATAGGTTACTTCTCCCTCCAAAATTGTTTCTCCGGTTGAGCGGAGAAAAATGTCTTGCTTGAGTGTAATGCTTTTGCTCCCAATTCGCTTGAGAGAAGTATGTATATCCAGAATTTCGCCCAGAAAAGCAGGGCGGCGATAGTCAATATTGACATTAACCAATACAAGCGCAAGCTCCAAATCCAGAAAAATCCCGGACTCAAAGAGGCCATCATAGTGATTCCACTTGGCTTCGTCCAGCAGCTCCATAAACTTGGCATGGCTCACCTGCTGGTACATATCGAGCGTATAGCCCCGAACGGTAATTTCCGTTACTGATGATTTACCTCCGGGTGAATCTATGTTTTCTGTCATGAATTGCTGATCTAATCTCGATTTTGCCGTAATAAGTATTACAAACTTACAAAAGTGCTGCTTGTTTCGGAAACTCCTGACAATTAATTATTTTTTTGGAATGAAAGCGGATCTCATTCTTTACGGCGGCTTGGTCTATACAGTAGATGCACATTTTTCGACTGCTGAAGCCTTAGCCATTCGAGATGGAAAAATCATTGCAGTGGGCTCCAATGCCGAAATCAGAAAGACTTTTCAGGCAAAAGAGGAAATTCTCCTAAGCGGAAAAGTTGTGTATCCGGGATTTATCGATGCACATTGCCACTTGATGCGGTATGGGAAATCGCTTTTCGAAGCGAACCTGACGGGTAGTACATCTTTTGAAGAAGTGCTGGAACGTCTCCATACATTTGCCAAAACTCACCCCGAAGGCTGGCTGATTGGCCGAGGATGGGATCATAACCTTTGGCCCGGTGCAGGATATCCGACCCGCAGTTTACTGGATCAACACTTCCCTGACCGCCCAGTTTTCCTGCAACGCATTGACATTCATGCTGCCCTTGTCAATACGCAAGCCCTGAATCTTGCCGGAATCACGGGCGATAGCCAAATTCCAGGGGGCGAAGTCATTTTATCTGAAGGCAGTCCTACCGGTCTGCTGATCGATCACGCACAAGCCCCGGTACTCCATTGTATGCCTGTAGACGACAACACTCAGCAGGCAGCCTATCTGCTCGCTGCTCAACAAAACTGCCTGGCCGCAGGCTTGACAAGTCTGGCAGATGCCTGGCTTCCCCAACAGGAGATCGATTCAATTAAAGCGTTACAAGCGACAGGCGAACTTGCACTTCGTATCCACGGCATGATGCCTGCAGATTATTTTCACCTGGAGACCTACCTCGCTTCCGGCCCGGTCCAAACAGAGCGGCTGAGTCTTACAGCTTTCAAGCTTTTTGCAGATGGTGCGTTGGGCTCCCGGGGCGCATGGTTGTTGGATCCTTATACAGATGCGCCCACTTCCCGGGGACTTGCCCTGCTCGACCCCGAATATACCCTATCGATTGCCCAACAAATTTATCAGGCTGGTTTTCAGCTGAATACCCATGCTATAGGGGATGCCGCGAATCGCTTTGTTCTGGACCTCTATGAACAAGTCGTCAATCCCCTCGATGACCACCGCTGGCGCATCGAGCACGCACAAATGGTACACCCCCGGGACTTCCCCAGATTCAAGGCCCTGGGCATCATTCCCTCTGTCCAGCCGACACACGCTACCTCTGACATGCCCTGGGTAGCAAAACGAATCGGAGACCACCGGCTTACCTATGCCTATCCACATCAGTCATTTATCAGCCAAGGGCTCCCAGTCCCGGTCGGGAGCGATTTTCCGGTAGAATCGATTGATCCGATCCGCAGTTTTTATGCTGCGGTTACCCGGCAGGATGCTACTGGCCAACCCCCGGAAGGATTTTTCCCTACAGAAGCCATCAGCCGTCGGGAAGCCCTTATCGGCATGACCCAATCTGCTGCATTTGCTCAAAAAGAATCCCATCTAAAAGGTAGTATTGAACCCGGAAAACTGGCAGATTTGACAATTCTTGACACAGACCTCCTAACCATCGAAACGTTGAAAATTTCAGCTGCCCAAACATATTTAACCGTCCTCGCAGGTGAGGTTGTTTTTTCCTCCTAATAAGTGTAGTTTCATTGACTTTCAAAAAATTGGCACGGTTTTTTGGTGAATGAGCATTCATGTCCAATTATGACTTGTTTCTTGTGCCCACACATCGCATATTTATCACATGTTAAAGCAGAGCCATCAGCTAAAACTTTTACAAAAGATTTCACCGCAGCAAATTCAATTTATCAAATTGCTGCAGGTACCTACGGCCTCACTCGAGCAAAGAATCAAAGAGGAAATAGAGAAGAATCCCGCCCTGGAAGATGGAAAAATGGGTTTTGGAGAGGAAGCACCCAAAAATGAGTACGAACACCTCGACAAAAAAGAAAGCGAAGAAGCAAAAACACCAAAAGAGGAAGAGCGCAATAGTCAGGACGTCAATATGGATGAGTACCTGGCGAATGATCAATACGATTATCGCACGCGTTTGCCGCAGAGTGGTGGCGACGAAGAGGACGAATATGAAGCTCCCATCATACAGATGAAATCATTGTATGACCAACTGGAAGAGCAGATTCATCTATTGCGACTCAACGAGCGCGAGGTACTGATCGGCGACCAAATCATCGGCAGTATCGATGAAGATGGCTACTTGCGAAAGCGAGGCAAAGTCGACCCGGTCAAATCCATCATGCACGATCTCGCTTTCCGGCATAATTTCTCCACTACCATAGAGGAAATAGAAGGGGTGCTGACAAAAATTCAGCGCTTTGACCCTCCCGGTATCGGAGCCCGTGATTTACGGGAATGCCTGCTGCTTCAACTCAGGCGAAAGCGGCCTACTCCGGATGTAGAGCTTGCCATCACCATCATCGATCGTTACTTCGAGGAATTCACCAAAAAACACTTCTCCAAACTCCGCTCCCGATTGGGCATTGGTGAGGACGAACTGAAAGATGTTTACCTGATCATCATCAAACTCAACCCCAAGCCGGGCGAGTCCCAAAGTATTATCAAGCACGAATACATCATTCCTGATTTTATTCTCACTACTGAAAACCACAAGATCAATATTCGCCTCAACAGCCGGAACGCACCTGATTTAAAAGTCAGCCGGAACTATGTGAATATGTATCAGCGGATTAAGGACAAGGGCAAAAAAGGAAAGACTTCCACGGAGAAAGAAACCATGGACTTCCTCAAGCAGCGACTTGAAGCGGCTCAATGGTTTATTGATGCAATCCGGCAACGACAATTCACCCTCCTCAATACGATGGAGACCATTGCTGCCAAGCAGGAAAAATTCTTCCTCTCCGGTGGGGATGAAAAGCAACTGCGCCCGATGATCCTCAAAGACATCGCCGAAGAAATCCAAATGGATATCTCTACGGTCAGTCGCGTTGCAAATTCCAAATACGTACAGACCGAATTTGGGATCTATCCCCTGAAGTTTTTCTTTACGGAAGGGATCGAAACAGAAGATGGGATGGTCTCGAATCGCGAGGTCAAAAAAGCCCTCGAAGAGATTATCGAAGCAGAGAGCAAGAAAAAACCGCTCTCCGACGACAAAATTGCGGCTATGCTTAAGGAAAAAGGCTATAATATCGCCCGTCGTACTGTCGCGAAATATCGCGAACAGTTGGGGGTACCGGTTGCCCGGTTGCGGAAGGAAGTGTAGGCGCACGCCTCCCCAAGCAGTTTACACATATTGCCCCCCATTGCTGAAGCTGATGCCGACGCAATGGGGGGCAACTCATTTGGACATTGGACATGCCAATTCCTGAAATTCTCCTTATCTTAATTCCGACACCAGACCCCTCACCCCCGACTCCTCTCCCCAATGCAATTCTCCCATATCAAAGAAACCTGCCTCTATATCCACGATCTCGGTGCCGCTGAGGCCTTTTATCATGGTAAACTGGGCTTGCCCCTGATTCACCGTGACGAGGGGCGACATATCTTTTTTCGGGCGGGGACCTCGGTCCTCTTGTGTTTCATTGCAGAATCGAGCGGTAAAAAGACGGAACTTCCCGCGCATTTCGCGGAGGGGAATCAGCATTTTGCTTTTGCCTGTAAAGCGGGCGACTATGAAGCCTGGAAAACCAAAATCGAGGCCGAAGGCATTCCCATTACCCATGAACAGGTATGGAGCAAAGGACATCGTTCGTTTTATTTTGAAGATCCGGAAAGCAACGTGTTGGAGATTGTGGAACCGGGTATGTGGGGGGAAGAGAGTTAAGAGTTGGAGGTTAAGAGTTTAGAGTTAAGAGTTGAGAGTTTAAAGTTTAGAGGCCATAAACAATCAAAAGGCATTCTTTCCCATTTTTTTGGTTATTTTCAGGCTTCGGAAATATATATTTTGCAAAAAAGAAGCAGCGGCACGCAGATTGCCGTTTTATACACAAACCCATATCCTTCACGAAGCGCTCCACCCTTTTGGCTGTACACAACCCCGTCATATTACTCACTTTTGCCAATCCCCTCCAGGTTCCGCAGGAATATTTACCGATGCTCACCCGGGAATCTGCGAATATCTACCAGCATTTGCGGCCTTATGAGATTGCGGACACCTGTAACATTGATCGGATTGAGAATGCGACAATCGATATCGTGTTTGATACCGTTGAGGCCTGGACCCGGCGCAAGGATATTGTGCTGTTTCACTATGGCGGCCATGCAGCAGGCGGTGGATTGCTTCTGAATACAGCCGAAGGCAGCACCCGAATGGCAAATGCGGCTGGACTTGCGCGCCTTTTGGGAAAAATCCCCTCGCTTCAATTGGTCTTCCTCAACGGCTGCTCAACCTTTGATCAGGTACAACTCCTCCTCGACAATGGCGTGAAAGCCGTTATTGCGACCTCCACCCCGATCGACGACCAAATGGCAGTCGATTTTGCGGATCGCTTTTATAAAAATCTGGCAGACGGGGCCTCAATTGGGGAATCTTTTGAACAAACCCGGGCTTTTGTACAAAGTAAATATGCCCTGGAGGTACAAGCGCCAGGAGCTTTCAGAAGCCTTGACACCGTAGCACTCCAACAAGCAGAACATCTTCCCTGGGGCCTGTATCTCGGCTCTAAAGCAGAATCTGCCCTCGAATGGAGGCTTCCAAAAACGCGGGAAGCCAAAGAATCATTTTCAAAAGTTGATAAATACACCTGTAACCGTTCCGAGCAAAACTCCCGGTTTAAGACCAATTTTATTCAAGTGCGGGGCAGGGAGAAATTCCAGTTTTACTTTATTCACGGAGAAGAAAAACAATCCCCACTGGGGCTTTTCAATCGCTTTGTACTGGAACATATCGGCACTTCTTACGACCGTTACTTCCACAAGGTCGCCTCAGTAGAAGAATCCTCCGAATTTGGAGAAGCCAAGATCAATGCCATCACCAGCCTGTTTAAGGCAATGGAACTGAATCCCAACCGATACGGCGCAGACGAGCTGACGATCAAAACGATAGCAGAGTCGCGCATCGCCCGGGAAATGGAATGTGTCGCGGTGATGTTCAAAATATACAGTTCATCCTGGAAAAAATTCACCCCGGACTACTTCAAGTGGGCCGTACATGAGTATTGTAATCCGGACCTCCTGCCGCCCAACTCCCCGGATTTTGTATTTTTCTGGAACGTCGTATATGACGACGCGGCAAAACCTACGGGGTTTTTCAAAAAACTGCTGAGTGGCAGCCCCAAACAAAATATTCTCAAGGCCCTGACTTCTTTTCCCCGGATTCTGGAATTGCCCGAACTCCCGCCGGTTCGCATCTCTGATGTCAACAAGTGGTTTGATCGCATGACAGAAGATCCCCTGGAAAAAGAAGCCCAAATCGAAAAGTATTTCGAGAACCAATCGGACATGGCGATGAGCCGGGTCGAAAAGACGCTGGAACAAATCATCGACGAATACAACGAACGATATCTTAGCAACAGATACACAAGCCGGTTCGGCTTTGGCCGAACACATTTATACCTAATCTTATGGCAAGCTTTAATTTCGACATCCCCGACATTTCCAAGCTGAAGGCCAAAGCCAACAATCCGGAAAACTACCTCCTTTCCCCTGAGTTGGTTAGCGCAGTGAAAGTGGCCATGCATCTGGGACAGCCCCTTTTCATTACAGGCGAACCCGGTACCGGCAAAACCCAACTCGCCTTCAAAATTGCCCATCATTTCCAACTCCGGAATGACCAGGGAGAATTTCGGCCCTTTATATTCAATACCAAAACGACCTCCTCTGCGCAGGATCTCTTTTACCTTTACGATGCGGTTCGGCATTTTCAGGATGCGAATATCGGCAAGGCAAATGGAGCCAAACAGTTCAACTCGCTCGATTACATTGAGTTACAGGCATTGGGCAAAGCCATCGCGCTGACCAATCCCGGACCTGCGCGTGACTTAGGATTACTAAACGCAGACATCACAGAGCCTCGTCATTCGGTCGTGCTGATTGACGAAATTGACAAAGCCCCTACCGATTTTCCCAATGACATCTTGTATGAAATCGAGCATATGTCATTTGAAATCAAGGAAGTAGGAAAAGAGATACGTGGTGGCGATGCCCGCCGCCCGATTGTCATCATGACAAGCAATTCGGAGAAAAACCTACCCGAAGCTTTCCTCCGCCGTTGTGTGTTTTATCATATTCCTTTCCCTGACAAAACACAACTCATACAGATCGTCAGGGCACACCTCGGCGACAGCTCCCAGTATGCAGATGATCAACTGATCGCTCATTTCCTGCAAGTCAGAGATGCTGCCAAAAAGAAAAAACCCGCCACCGCCGAACTCATTGGTTGGCTGCGAATGCTCGAACTCGAAAACTTTATTGGGGAAGGCGTTGATTTTGGCAGCCTCAGCGAAAGTCAGCGCAATACGCTCCGATTTAGCTATGCCGTACTCGCCAAAAACAAAGACGATCTCGCGGCACTGGAGCAGTCGTTTACTTGATAGATGTCAGACTTCAGATGTTAAATGTTAGACGAAAGTTATATCCTTGATAAATGTGTCTTGCTCCATCAGTAGATGAATAATTAATAACAAATACCCTCGTGTCCACTCCTATCAAACTCCCCCTCGACGCCCTGTTGCTCCGGCTGCAGCGGGAGGGATTTGCATTTGGAGTAGATAAACACCTGCAATTGCAGATTTTATTGCGGGAGTTGGCTGATGAATATAAAGAGGAACCTGAAGCGCTCAAACGACTGATTGGGCCTATTCTGGTGAGAAGCCGGGATGAACAGGAAAAATTCCAGCGGATTTTTGATGAATACTATGAGGAAGAGATACGCCAGCATATAGATCAGGTACTGGATACGCAGCCCGAGTCTCCGGAAACAGATACCCGGACGGTCGTGCGACCCGATCGGATTTCACGCTGGTTGTCTCCTTTGATTTTCCTACTGAGTGCAGGCCTGATTGCAGCGCTGTTTTTAATCGATATCCGGAGCCCGCTTGCCCCCTTACACCCCAGCTTTATTATTCAAGCAGATTCCCTTCGCCAAGCCGATCCTTCCCGCAATGCCTTATATGGAGTAGGAGATACCGTCATTTTCCGGAATCAAACCCAGGAAATCAGGGGCAGGGCTTCTGCTGAGAAACAGGGAATCGAGTTTGTTTGGGATTTTGGGGACGGCAGTCAAAAGATCATCACCCAAGACGAAAAAGAAATTAGCCATGTATATCGGGAACCGGGGCATTATTATGTCAGTCTCGGTGCCGCCAGGACGGATGACAAGGCTGACAGTACCGTCTCCCGACCCATTGAAATCTATTGTCCGGATGCCATTTTCCTGGAGTTTGGCTTTTTCTTTGACGGCAATTCTCCCAGCACAGATGATTATATCCGCTTTGAGCCTGACGTAGCAGGTCTTGCCAAAAATGCACTTACGTACGAATGGGAGTTTGGGGACGGCAGCACGGCTACCGAAACAACGCCCGTTCATCAATATACAGAAGCGGGTACCTATACCGCTACCCTGCGCGTGCGAAGAAACGACACCCTGCCACTCGCCTGTAGCAATTTTGCAACTTACTCCACAACCTTCCCGATATCCAAGCCAGAAGTTACTGTTATTCTCCCCGCCAAAACACTGGTAACCGATGAGGAACCCGAGGCAGAGATGACCCTCACCGTATTCGCGGCGATTCTGATCGGTCTGCTGATAGCCCTCGTAATTTTCGGATTGCTATTGGGCCTGATCCAATATCGACAAAGAGATTATTCGCCCAAATCACTCGACAAATTCATTCCCGGTGATGAACGGCCCTTTGATATCCCCTATCCGAATCAGGATGCCCTCATCTCCCCCGATCAGGATTTGTACACCCTGGCAGCCGCCATGCGGAAGCGGCAAGCAGGCGAAATCCACAAACTCGATCTCAAAGCAACTATCCGGGAAACGATTGAATCCGTCGGCCTGCCGAATCTGGCATTTGATACCGCTTCCAAACCCAGCGAATACCTCATTCTCATCGAGCAACCCTATATAGAAAGTCACCAGACACATTTATTTGCCCGAATCGTGGAGATTCTCAAGGAAGAAGATGTCCTGCTGGAGACTTTGTTTTTTGATTCTGACATGCGGATTTGCTGGAATGAAGACAAACCAGATGGGGTCAGCCTTACTCGCCTGCGGCAATTGTATCCGAAACGGCGACTCATCTTATTCGGAAACGGGTATCATTTGATTGATCCTTTTGAAGCAAAATTGCAGGACTGGGTTCCCGATATGGTGGAACCCTGGCAAGGGAGGGCATTGATCCTTACGCCCACGACAGTAGCCGACTGGGGCTACCGGGAACGGCTATTGCGAGAAGTCTTCACCCTGTTGCCGGTAGATATTCAAGGACAGCTCGCGATGGTCGATAAGTTTAATGCGCAGGAATTACCGGACTACAATACCCTGCGCCACGACCTCAAGCAGTTAATTCCAGCCGCACAAGAGCAGATTTCGGCTTATGACTTTGAGGACATAGCAACAATTCGGGAGTACCTGGGACCTGATTTATTTGAATGGATAGCTGCTACCGCTGTCTATCCCTGGCCTACCTGGGAGATTACCCTCGCAATCGGAAAAGCACTCTCTGACCATCCTACTGATACCGAAACGGCTTATTTGCTGACGTACAGTAACCTGCTACGGATCGCAAGAATCCCCTGGATGCATACCGGACAACTTCCGGCAGCACTCAGATATCAATTATTGGCAACCCTAAGCCCCAAAACGGAGCAAGTCGCCCGGGAAGCAGTGTTGGAGATTCTCCGACAAATACAAGTGCCCAAAGATTCTTTTGTTAGTCGAAAAATTGCTATCCAGGAGACCACCCACCAGTTTTTACTCACGCCTGGCGATGAAGAGATTGCCCGTGAGATGAATTACCTGCTCAAAAATGAGCAGATTACTGACAGGGCCACGCTCCAGAAAATGGACCTTTCGAGTGCTCAGTTTGATGGAGAAAGTCCAAAGAAACACCTCCGCAAACGCTTCGCTCCCCTGAAGTCCCTTGAGGTGGCACTTGCTGTCTTATTTGGCGTATTTCTCACCGCATTGATCGGCTATACCCTCCATCAGCAATACGACAGAACGCCTGAACTCAAACAATGGGCGCATTATCTGGATGCTGACAGTTCTGCATTTGTCCGTTATATTCCTCAGATCGACAGTGCGATTTATTATAACAATGCCGGGGTAGAGGCCTATTATGATTCGGCCCGGAAGGCAGATGCAATCGGTTATTTTGAAACCGCATCTTCGCTACGGGAATCCGGATATGAATTACCGAAATACAACCTCGCACTCTATGGCTATAATGAAGGAATAGCCGCCTATGCTGATGAGGAATATGAGCAGGCGATCGAACAACTAGGAACTACTTCTGCCTCCATCTCTCAATCAGAGGATTCGCTCCAGATTGAACTGGGCCTTGATATTTTGCATGCCATAGGCCTTTCTTATTTTTATCAGGGAAAAGAAGCAGATGCCGCTGGTCGATTGGAACAGCTATTACTGAAAGATTCCACCTATTTTGAGCGAGTGAGTCCCAATCTCCTGGAACTCCTGCAAGCTGAGTTAGGCGCTTATATGCGGTATATCAGTCAGGCAGATTCCTCTTTTGAAAGGAGGGCTTATAATTATGCAATTATGTATGCAGATAGCGCCCTGCAAATCAAACCGCAAGATTCCCGCGCCCTTGATATAAAAGAAAAAGCTGAAGCAGCGCTTTCCGCATTGAGTGTCTCAGATCAGGTTCGGTCTATTATCCGTACGGCTGCAAACCTATTCCAGAATCAGCAATACCAGGCTGCCAAAACGCAGTACGAGCTTGCCCTTGAGTTACTCGAATTAGATCCTGAGGCAAAAAAGATATACCTAAAAGAGGTGGAATCTCAACTCAGTCGCTGTGATCAATACCTGACAGGAAGTAGCGCAGCTTTGTATTTCTACGAAGATATTGATGCTGCTGAAGACTTTGGCAATGGAAAGGTATACCTGTTTAAGGGCGACCGTTGTATTCGGTATGATAAAAATACGGGGACAAAAGACCCAGAATTCCCGATGTCAATTGAAGCTGCTTTTCCTAGACTTCCCTCCAAATTTCACCGAGACCTTGATGCAGTTCTTAATTATGACAACACGCAAATACTCTTTATCAAGGAAGGGTTTATTGCCCGATATAACAAAAGAAACCGAAATGCATCGGCTTCAGAGATTCTCGCAGATGAATTAAATGGCTGGCCACGAAGCTATCCTTTCCGTTCCAAAATCGATGCAGCAACGGGTTGGGACAATAACAAAGCCTATTTCACTTCCGGACCTGACTATATTGGATATTTACGGGTTGATGATAAAGTAGGTCCCAATTACCCCAAACCCCTCAAAGATACCTGGCGAAGCCTGCCAGGGAGTTGGCATCAGGGATTTGATGCGGCTTTCTTTGCTCATATCCAGAAGAAGTGCTATATCTTCCGAGGGAAGGAATATGCGGTTTATGACAGTCCCACCGATCAAATTCTTCCTGGTTATCCCAAACAAATGGGGCGTTCCTTTATTCAGGATTTGACCCGTAGTTTTGAACCGATTACCCCGCCTGTC
>CAYGTH010000080.1:0-20296 GCA_964352745.1 uncultured Bacteroidia bacterium | reverse complement strand
ATCGGGGCGCAGCCCTGTTTCCCAGCGGGAAACGATATTTGTAGCATTAATGCCCTCCCTTTTTTTGCTGTCGGGCGCTGATAGCGCATGGGATAGTTTTGTTTGAGGGAGTTTGAAGGTTTGATTGGGAGTTTGACAGTTTTCCCTCAACGCTCAAACCCCGAACACTCAAACGGTCAAACAAAACCACACCGCGAATGTAATTCGGGATTTAGGTTCTGTTCTGTAATCTGTCCCCTGTCTTAAAGCTAGGGATGGGCTGCTACCCAGACTTCCCCATCTTCAAAATGTTCTTTTTTCCAGATGGGAACGGTCTCCTTTAGGGTGTCAATTACAAATTGGCAGGCTTCGAAAGATGCTTTTCGATGCGGCGTTGATACGGCAATTACAACAGCAATTCCTCCAATCTCTACCCAGCCACTGCGGTGAAAAATAGCCAGCTTGTCCACGGGCCATTGTTCTTTGGCGCGTTCTGCGATTTTTTCCATTTCCTTAATGGCCATTTTTTCATATGCCTCAAAAAATAGTCGCTCCACGGCCTTATTCGCCGTTTTGTTGCGAACTGTTCCGATAAATACGTCAATGGCTCCGCAAGCATCTGATTGAACCAGATCAATCACTTCCTGCGTGTCTATCGGAGTTTCGAGAATTTGGATGAGGGACATAACAATAATGGAAAATGAAAAACCTGTTGAGTTTGGGCTTGAATTTGCACTTGAATTTGAGCTTCCTCAGCCCCCGCTTACGGGGGGAATCAAGACAACTTCATCGCCATCCTGCAGCACATAGTCATTTTGTACATAGGCTTCGTTTACCGCCACACGCAGGCTTGTGAGTTTCGTAAAATCCGGATACGTACTACCAAGTTGAAGAATCAAATCCCCCACATTTTGTGCACTTGGCGTATCAAATGTGACTTGTCTTTGTCCGAGGATATCTTTTGCAATTCCAAAGGCTACCAGTTGCACGTGCATAATTCCCTGCTTTAAATTGTATCCAAACTACTCCTTTGTAGCGGGGCAAATAGATGCCCTTCCCGAAAATACACAGCAATGGATTCAATTAAAAAAAATGTCGTATTTTCAAGGGAAAAGTACCCATGACTCAAGCTTCTGTTGCCGCCTTTCGGGTTCAAAAAATTCAGCATAATATTCCGCTGGAAGTGGATGATTTGTTGGCAGTGTATGAGCATATGGAGATTCGGCTGGGTTTTGGGGGGAATCAGGACCGCCAACAGCGAAGTTTATCGGTAACCATGCGCACACCGGGCCATGATTTTGAGCTGGCAGTCGGGTTTTTATTTACTGAGGGGATCATTAGTTCGGCATCAGATATTCGCGCTGTCACCTACTGTGAGGACGTGGGAAAAGCTGAAAAAAACAACCTGGTTCGGGTGGAACTTGAGCCTGTAGTTGAATTGGACTGGGCTCGTTTGCAACGCAATTTTTACACAACCTCCAGTTGTGGCGTTTGCGGGAAGACGGCTATTGAAGCCATTCAGCAAGCAGATTGCCCGATCCCGGATGCCATGATTGATGCTGTTTCAGTTGATATCATCACGGATCTGCCCAATCGACTGGCAAAACAACAGTCTATCTTTGCTTGTACAGGAGGCCTTCATGCTGCTGCTGGATTTGACCTCAAGGGTAAGCTGAAACTCCTTCGGGAGGACGTGGGCCGCCACAATGCGCTTGACAAACTCATTGGTGCCTGTTGGTATGGGGGCGCTGCAAATCTGCGGAATTCAATTGTCTTATTGAGTGGAAGAATTGGATTTGAACTGGTGCAAAAAGCCGTCAAGGCGGGGATTCCTGTATTGGCAGCTGTGGGGGCACCTTCCAGCCTCGCTGTAGAACTTGCTATACAAAATAACCTGACCTTGCTCGGTTTTGTCCGAAATGGTAGATTTAATATCTATGCTGGAGGAGAGCGGATAAGAAAGTAGAGAGAAGACAAGACAATAAAGAATAGGAGAACTCGACTAACTGTCACTGACAAATAGATATGCCAAACACACCCAATCAACGCCTGCAAGACCGGACGGATGCTCAGCCGCCAGAAGCTTTTACGGGCTTGCGGCTTCATCCTGCAGCCAAAATTGCGGGAGGCATGCCCGCATTGGTTTCCGCAATGAAATATGTATTTCGGGAAATGGGACCCATCAGGGCCTTTTCCACCTTGCTGAGGGTAAACCAGATGACGGGCATTGACTGTCCGGGCTGCGCCTGGCCGGATCCGGATGACCGGCGATCTGTTTTGGGCGAATACTGCGAAAATGGTGCAAAGGCAATTGCTGAAGAGGCAACGACCAAACGAGTAGGTCCTGATTTTTTTGCCAAATATTCTGTGGCAGACCTCGCACAGGGAACTGATTTTTGGATCGGTAAACAAGGCAGAATCACCCACCCCATGGTCTTGCGACCGGGTGCAACTCATTACGAACCTATCGAATGGGAGGCAGCTTTTTCGCTTATTGCTAAGCAGCTAAATTCCCTGTCTTCACCAGATGAGGCGATCTTTTATACTTCAGGCCGCACCAGCAATGAGGCCGCATTCATGTATCAGTTATTCGTTCGGCAATTTGGGACCAATAACCTGCCGGACTGCTCCAATATGTGCCATGAGTCGAGTGGATTGGGGCTTTCCAAAACCGTAGGCATTGGCAAAGGTTCTGTTACCCTGGAAGATTTGCATCAGGCAGAAGTCATTATGGTCATCGGCCAAAACCCTGGAACCAATCATCCGAGGATGCTGACTGCCCTACAAACCTGTAAGCGCAACGGTGGAAAAATCATAACAGTAAATCCTTTGCCAGAAGCGGGCTTGATGAAATTCCAGCATCCCCAAAATCCGCTGGATATGATCGGCGGCGGTACCCAATTGACGGATTTGTTTTTACAAGTAACGATCAATGGAGATGTGGCTTTGCTCAAAGCGCTCCTGGTCCTGATGCAGGAGGCGGAAGAGGCGAATCCGGGTACGGTTTGGGATCATGCCTTCATTGCTGAGCATACGGCCGGTTATGAGGCTTTGATAGCAGATATCAAGCAGCAAAACCTAACAGAACTCATTGCTGCAAGCGGAGTTGCGGAATCCGAATTGCGCGCTGCTGCCAGGCTGCTGATTCAACACGAAAAGATCATTATCTGTTGGGCAATGGGCCTTACACAGCACAAAAATGCAGTTGGAAATATTCAGGAAATTGTAAACCTGCTATTGCTGAGAGGGAGCATCGGAAAACCTGGTGCCGGGACTTGTCCGGTTAGGGGGCATAGCAATGTTCAGGGCGACCGAACCATGGGGATTTGGGAAAAGCCCAAAGCTGCTTTTTTAGACAAAATGGCGACCAATTTTAAATTCAATCCCCCCCGGGCGCATGGATACGATACGGTCCATGCAATTGAAGCGATGCACAGTCAAAAGGCGAAAATATTTTTTGCAATGGGAGGGAATTTTCTTTCTGCCACGCCAGACACTGAATTCACTGCGGAGGCACTCAAAAACTGCGAACTCACGGTGCAGGTTTCCACCAAACTCAATCGGAGCCACTTGATTCACGGTAAAACTGCCTTGATCCTGCCTTGTTTAGGCAGAACCGAACGGGATGTGCAAGCTTCCGGCGAGCAATTTGTAAGTGTCGAAAACTCCATGGGCGTCGTTCACCAATCCCGTGGAAACCTGAAGCCTGCTTCCAGTCATTTATTGAGCGAACCTGCTATCGTTGCAAAACTGGCAACAGCCGTTTTGACGCAGACTTCAGTCGATTGGATGGAGTGGATATCGAATTATGACCTGATTCGGGAAGCTATTGAGTCCACCATTCCGGGGTTTGATCAATACAATCAGCGAGTTCGGGAAAAAGGAGGGTTTTATTTGCCGAATGGCGCCCGAAACCAGCGGTTTGATACCAGCTCTGGAAAAGCCCAGTTTACCATTAATCCTGTTCCCAGTCATCAGCTTGAAGCTGACGAATATCTGATGATGACCATTCGCAGCCATGATCAGTACAACACCACGATCTATGGGCTGGATGATCGCTATCGCGGAATCTATAATGAGCGCCGTGTGGTACTGATGAATCCATCCGATATGAAGGATGCCGGATTCGTGAAAGAGTCAGTCGTTCACCTGCAAGGGGCTTATGAGGGAGAGGTGCGTGAGGCACGACATTTCAGGGTGGTCCCCTATGACATTCCGCGACGATGTGTCGCTACCTATTTTCCAGAAGCCAATGTACTTGTGCCCATTCGGAACCGGGCAACAGGAAGCCATACCCCTGCATCAAAATCGGTAGCGGTTAGGGTAGTGGGGACGCAAGAAGGGTGAGCCGATGAATAACGATCTCTAATTCAAGAATTAATGCACCGATTAAGCGCAGATTACTGTCTTATGACCGTAATCTGATCCCTGACCTCTGACTTCTTTTTGTATCTTTGAATATGACAACTCGCAAGCAACTGTTCGACAATCACAATCGCCCCATTAATTACGTGCGACTAGCCGTTACAGACCGCTGTAACCTGCGCTGTTTTTATTGTATGCCAGCTGAAGGAATCGTATATGTAGCCCGAAAAGAACTCCTGAGCTATGAAGAAATGGAACGCTTGTTGACTCTGCTGGCGGAGATGGGGATTTCAAAAGTTCGGATCACAGGCGGGGAACCCTTTTTGCGAAAAGACCTGATGCCTTTTTTGTGGCGGGTAAAAGCGATTCCCGGTATTGAAGATATCCATATTACAACCAATGGAGTTCTGACGGGGCGACATCTGGCAGAACTCAAAGAATTGGGAATTGCCTCCATTAACCTAAGCCTCGACACCCTGGATCGCGAGCGCTTCCACCAGATTACCCGAAGAGACGAGCTGCCCAAAGTATTGGATTGCCTGCATGCTTTGTTGGAAAGCGGCATTCGCACCAAGGTCAATGCCGTCGTAATGGAAGGCAAAAACACCGAAGACATTGTGCCCATGGTGGAATATACCCGGAAATATCCTGTCAATATTCGTTTTATAGAAGAAATGCCTTTTAATGGAGCCGGGGCACAAACGCCGGGATTGAACTGGAACCACCGCCGGATTCTGGATGAAATTAGACAGGCATATCCTGAGGTAGCCAAAATTCCAGATGGCCCGAATTCTACCTCGGCCAACTACCAGGTCCCAGGATTTGCGGGTAGTTTCGGAATCATTGCCGCCTTCACGCGTACCTTTTGCGGCACCTGTAATCGCATTCGCATGACTGCTCAGGGTACCCTCAAAACCTGCCTCTATGACAATGGCGTATTGGATATCAAAGCCCTTATTCGGGGAGGTGCTTCGGATCAGGAAGTAAAGGCAGCTTTTTCAACAGCTTTTGGAAGCCGCGCCAAAGATGGCTATGAAGCCGAGAGCCGCAGGGGCAACGACCGACCGGTTAAGGAATCCATGTCCACAATTGGGGGATAAGTACTCCCAACCACTGAAACAGTTGGTGTAACAATTGGGGATAGACCGTAAGGTCAGAATTGTGCAAATTCCGTATGTTTGCAGTAATATTAATCTACGCAACAATTGGAAGATACACGCACCTCAGGATTGACTCATTTGTTTGAAGGCAGTCGGGAAGATTCCGTTATTCAGATTGAACCCTTGCCACCTTCCGGATCAAGCCGGGAGTATTTTCGTATTCGGGGCGAAAAGGGGACTGCTATTGGGGCCTATAATTTAGATCGGCGCGAAAACCACGCATTTGTGAGTCTTTCTCAGCATTTTAAAGAAAAGGGCCTGTCTGTTCCGGAGGTGTACGCATCCGACCTGGACAATCACATCTACCTCGTTGAAGACTTAGGGGATCAAACCCTGTTTGGGTTTTTGGTTGAAAAGCGGACGAATGGCGTATTTCCGGAAGAGTTGCGGAATCCCTATAAAAAAGCGCTGGAAGGGCTGGCTAAATTTCAGGTGCAAGGCGCTCAGGATCTGGACTATAGCGTATGTTACCCGCGCGCAAGTTTTGACCGCCAGTCCATGCTCTGGGACCTCAATTACTTCAAATACTATTTCCTCAAACTGGTTCAGGCTCCTTTTGATGAGCAATTACTGGAAGAGGATTTCCATACCTTTTCCGAATATCTCCTGCAAGCCAATTGTGATTATTTTCTCTACCGGGATTTTCAGGCAAGGAATATCATGCTAGTAGGGGAGGAGCCTTATTTTATTGATTATCAAGGGGGCAGGAAAGGCGCTTTGCAATACGACCTCGCTTCGATTCTCTATCAGGCCCGCGCCGATATTCCTCAGAATCTTCGCGATGAATTACTTGACCATTACCTGCATTCGCTGGGGCAGCATATAAAAGTGGAGGAAAAATCCTTCACACAGTTTTATTATGGCTACGTCATTATGCGGTTGATTCAGGTACTGGGAGCCTATGGATTTAGGGGATTTTACGAACGGAAAGCCCATTTTCTGGAAAGCATTCCTTTTGCCATTGAGAATCTCCGAACCATTCTGGGGAAGATTTCTTTTCCAATTAAAATCCCTGCTCTCATGGCAGCATTGGAGCATATCTGTGATTCTGAGACGGTTCGGAAACTTAGCCCGAATCTGGTAAAAAAAGAAGGCCTACTCGTGAAGATCAGTAGTTTTTCGTATAAGCGGGGCTTGCCAGAAGACCATTCCAGTCACGGAGGTGGCTTTGTGTTTGACTGCCGATCCATTCGCAATCCGGGTCGATATGAGCAGTATAAGAAGTTGACAGGCCGGGATCAGGAGGTGATTCAGTTCTTCAAAGAAGACGGTGAAATCGACTTGTTTTTTGGCGATTCTGCTGCAATGGTGGATCGGGCGGTTGAGAAATATATCAGCCGAAAGTTTAATTACCTGTCTGTGAACTATGGCTGTACCGGCGGTCAACATCGGTCTGTTTATTGCGCTGATAAAATGGCCGAACATCTCCGATCAACATACGGCGTCGAGGTTGAGGTCTTTCACCGGGAACAAGAGCGAAAAGGCTGGAAAAACTGATGAAAGCAATGATATTTGCGGCCGGTCTCGGTACGCGGCTACGTCCCTACACAAATGATCGACCCAAAGCCCTGGTCGAAGTTGGGGGAGAAGCCTTATTGGGACACCTCATCCAAAAGCTCAAAAGGACTGGTATTCGGGAAATGGTGGTAAATGTCCATCATTTTGCAGACCAGGTGATTCAGTACCTGAGGACGCATGAGCATTTTGGAATCAATATCCATATTTCAGATGAGCGCGATTTACTGCTCGATACAGGAGGAGGCCTCAAATATGCGGCTCCGTTTTTTGCTGACGGGGCACCATTTCTGGTCCACAATGTAGATGTCCTGACAGATATCGATCTCACAGCTTTGGAGAATACACATTTGAATGCTCAGGCATTGGCAACCCTGGCGGTTCGCGATCGAAAAACATCCCGCTATCTGCTTGTGGAGCCCGCATCTAATCGGCTCGCAGGTTGGCAAAATATTCAAACAGGAGAAGTCCGACCTGCTACCCTGAATCCGGAGGGCCTGCAACTTCGGGCCTTTAGCGGAATTCATATCATTGATCCCCGGCTAATGAGCATGATGATCGAGACGGGCGTTTTTTCCATAATCGACGTATACTTGCGATTGGCCGAGACGCAGCATATTCATACTTTTGATCATTCGGATTCGATCTGGATGGATGTCGGAAAAGCAGCGGGTTTGCCAGATGCCGAGGCACTTCTGCTCGAATTAGCCAAAAATGAGGAATGAAATTGCTATCCATCTTCGTCTTCATAATCCTGTTATCGGTTTGCTTCGGGGAGCGTCAGGAAAAGCTGGTTGTTGCGATTGCGGCTAATTTAAGTGCACCCGTGAATGCGATCGTCAGGTCCTATCAAGCGAAAACAGGCTCATCAGTTGATCTGGTAGTTGCCTCTTCCGGAGTATTGACGGCCCAAATCCGAAATGGCGCACCCTTTCATATCTTTTTATCCGCTGATGAAAAATACCCGCAGTTGTTGGCAGAATCGGGTTCATATGAATTGCCACCCAGGGTTTTTACGCGCGGGAATCTGGTCTTATGGATAAAGGGAGACTCAGCTCAAGCGAATGAATTACCCGAAGCCGCTCTCGATCAGATCCAAACCCTCGCAATTGCTAATCCGGAACTCGCACCTTATGGAATGGCGGCCCGGGAATGGTTGCAGGAAATGGGGAAATGGGAGAATATGAGTGATCGGGTTGTTTTTGGAGAGAACGTAGGGCAGGTGAATCAATACATTCGTTCCGGTTCAGTTGATGGAGCCTTGACAGCCATTTCAGCTGTGCATGCTGAGGAATTGTCCGATCTGGGGACCTGGATTCCGCTCTCAATCGCTGGCAAGGGAATCCCGCATGCAGGCCTGATTTTGGACTCCAGTCATCCTGAAACACTGGCTTTCTGGAACTTCCTTTTTTCTGAAAAAGCTCAGCGCATTTTTGCGGAATACGGATATAGGTAAGTAGAAAGACAGAAGACAGAAGACAGAAGACGGAAGACAGCCCGCTACAGGCTTTCAAAAACCTGCGCCGGAAAGCCAAAGGGAACGGGATTACAAATCCCGAGGAGCAGTGAGAGCAGCGACGAGATTGCAGCGATTATTCCCTTTATAGACTTCGTAAATCGTAACTCAAAAATCGTAACTCGTAACTCGTAAATCGTAAATCAAAAACCCATGTTGCCCACTATTCCAGAACATGCTACCTTAACCGAGCTCCAGCAATACCAGGCCGACATGTGTAAAGCCAGAGGATGGGACCAGACAACGGACCTGGAGGCTTTCTTGTTATTTTCTGAAGAAGTGGGAGAATTGGCCAAGGCAATACGGAACCAGCGGAAATTATACCAGGAATCCGAGAAAGCGCCAAAGCACGAGAACCTGGCAGAAGAATTCGCCGATGTGCTGAGCTATCTAATGGAATTAGCGAATCGATTCGATGTGAACCTGGAGGCTGCGTACAGCGCCAAAGAGCGTAAAAATGCTAATCGCAAATGGGAGTAGGGCATCTATTACTTTGCAAAGGCAGGGGGGAAGGTAGCCAAATCCAACTGCCACAGATAGGGCATCAGGAAATAGAGGAACAACGTGATCAGGGCAATGGAAATTAGGTTGAGCCAAATCCCGGTTTTGGCCATATCTTCCATTCTCAGCAAGCCAGAACCGAACACAATTGCATTCGGAGCTGTCGCAATCGGAAACATAAATGCACAGGAGCCGGCAAGGCAGGCACCGACCATCAGGCCATAGGGATGCAGGCCTATAGCAGGAGCGAGCGCTGCAAGAACAGGCATGATCATGGATACAGTTGCCATATTGAGCGTGATCTCCGTCAGGAAATTAACGAGGGTGATTATTGCCAATAGGATTAAGATCAGGGAAACGCCTTCAAGTAAGGTTAATTGGGTTCCGATCCAGGAGGCAAGCCCTGTCGAATCAAATCCATTTGCAATGGAGAAGCCAGCCCCGAATAGAATCAGAATGCCCCAGGGAAGGCCTGCGGCTGTCTTCCAATCCATGATCATTTCCCCTTTCCAGCTACGGGCAGGAATCATAAAAAGGGCCAATGCCCCCATAAGGGCAATCATGGTGTCGTCGATGCCCGGCAGGAGTTTCGCGATGAGGAATTTGCGGGTAATCCAGGAAAAGGCAACAAGGCCAAAAATAGCCAGGGTCCATTTTTCCTCCCAACTCATCGAGCCCAGGGCACTGAGTTGTTTCCGGATAGATTGTTTGCTGCCGGGGATGACTCTGCTGGAAAGCGGATAGGCAATCCGAACCAGGTACAGCCAGCAAATCAGGAGAAGCGTAATGGAAACGGGCATTCCGACTGCCATCCATTTTGCAAATGAGATATCAAACCCATAGGTATCCCGCACAAACCCGGAAAAAATAATATTTGTAGGGGTGCCAACAAGCGTTGCGAGTCCTCCGATAGAGGCAGCATAGGCAATGCTGAGCATGAGCGCTTTTCCAAATAGGGGGCTGTGTTCATTAGGGGCCCCTGACTTGAGGTCTTCGGGATTCCTTCGCTCAAATTCTTTGAATTGACTGATGATGGCCAATGCAATGGGAAGCATCATCATAGTTGTGGCGGTATTGGAAATCCACATAGACAATCCGCCAGTAGCTATCATAAATCCAAGAACAATCCCTCGCATATCCGTACCTGCCCGCATGATGATGTTGAGGGCAATACGCTTGTGGAGATTCCAGCGTTCCATCGCAAGAGCGAGAATAAAGCCCCCTACAAACAGATAAATCAGGGGATTAGAATAGCCTTTTGCGGCCTCTTTGATGGGGACCGCTCCGGTGAGGGGAAATAAAATCAGGGGAAGTAGGGAGGTGGCACCCACGGGAATTGCCTCTGTGATCCACCAGATAGCAATCCATAGCGTAGCGGCAATGATGCGTTGTGCTTCCGGGCTCATGCCATCAGGCCGCCCTGCCAGCAGGATGACCAAAAAGGCCAGTGGGCCAGCGATGAGTGAGAGTATTTTTCGGGGAGACATGAATTCGCCCGAAAAGATACACTATTCTGTGAAGAAATGCCGCTTGCCCTTATCCTGTGCAAATTTTTCAGCATTAAACTGCTGGGAGTTCCCCTTGGGAATACTAAGAGATTGCCAATCTGGGCCTTTGATGATTTTTGCCAGGAAAACAATTTGCCCCACGTGATATGCATAATGCGCGAGCTGTCGATGAAGAGCCTCGCTGACCGTGTGGCCTTCATTTCGGATATAGGCAATTCGATCCATATCTGCTCCGGTAAGGGCATCGGTGGCCTTAAATAAGCAGGTCCATCCCTTTTCCCATTGCTCGAGCAATGCTGCTCTATCCAGATTCGCATCCATAAACTCTTCATCCCGCTTTCGCCAGGTCTTTTCACCATCAGATTCCAGAAAATCCGTCCAGCGAGAGAGCATGTTCCCACTCAAATGCCCAACGATAATGGCTATGCTATTTGTATCTGTTGCCGGCTCCCAGTGAAGTGCAGTTTCTTCCACTTGGCTAATTGCCTGGGCGCCGAGTTTGTGATAATACCGAAACAGTTTGCGAACACTTTCCAGTGCGCTTTGAGAGGAGTTTGAGTCTGGGGTTTGCATGAACTAATTTACGAAATAGATAAGGCTGGGTTGTGCATGCCTTTTTCAAGCCACGCATCTATTTTGCCCAGTCAGATACGGAATTTGTTGATATTTATATATTTTAATTTAAAAAATAAACAAAATATGTATCTTGCGAGTATTGAATAAATAGAAATAAGAGTTACCCTATTTTTCCACATGATTCGCAAGACCTTAGCCATTAATTGGCGGGCCTTTGCGAATTTTTTTTATCAAATGCTTATTCAACCACCACCTTGGTTTGATAATATCCCTTCTCGGTCATTACCCTCAAATGATACACCCCCTTTGATAAATCAGATAAATCAAGCTTGCTTTGAGGCTTCGCCCTGAACTGGGAAGCATAAACTTGTTTTCCCAGCGCATCAAAAATTGCTAATTGAACCTGTTCATTAGCTATTTCACTCAGGTCAATATAAAAGCGGCCATTATTGGGATTCGGGTACAGTTCAACTGCTTGATACAATGCCGGATCTATACTCACCAGATAGGAGATTTCCTGACATATAGAATCAACACACCCAAACAGATCTTCTACCCTCAGGCAGACCTGATAGGTGCCGAAAAACTCGAATTCGAATACGGGGCTTTGTTCATTACTGGTATCGGCAGCTACTCCCGTTCCAAAAACCCAATGCCATGAAATGATAGAGTCGCCCAGGCTTTCATCGGTAAATTGCACCCCATTAGTTATTGGATCATGGCTAAAGGCTGCCTGTGCACCTCCCAATGTTTCGATCTGAAAAGTATCTCCGGATGTACAATTTGCTGAATCCGTAATGGCAATATCAAAACTGCCGATGGAAAGCCCGCTTAGGTCCTCAGTTGTAGCTGAATTGGACCACAAAAAGCTAAAAGGAGCAGATCCTCCCAATAATTCCAGATCAATCGAGCCATTTTGACTTCCCGGGCAGGACTCATCTATGAGTAGGGTCTCAATCTGGGGCGCCGCATTAACGGTGAAGAGGAGGCTGGTACTATCTGAGCAATTGCCTTCCGTCGCAACCAGCTCAATCAAGACCTGTCCGCTATCCGGGAAAGTATAACTGGCATTTGTGCTTTGGGAGAATGCCTGGCCATCGTTTAGCCATTCATAAGTACTTGCCATTTGGCTGGTATTGGTAAAGCTGATGGTTTCTCCTGGACAAAGAGAAGGATCACTGCTGGTACTAAAAGCCGCCGAAACCCCCAAAGCCGTACTTACAGAAAAACTGTAGGTGCCTATGCATCCCTGGTTGTCTGTAATGTCGAGGCCGTAGCTTCCATTAACAAGCTGGTCGATGTCCTGGGTTGTGGCGCCCGTTGACCAGAGATATTGATAGGGAGCAGATCCCCCGACTATTTCCAGGTCGATCACTCCGTCCATGCTTCCTGGGCAGCTTTCATCCGTGATCACAGAACTGCTTACAATTGGCCCGGATACGGAGAAACTCATGCTACTCGTATCGCTACAAGTCGCATTACTGACTACCAACATGATCTCAACTAAGCCTGTATCAGCAAAAGTATAGCCTGCCATATTTGTTTGGGAAAAAGGCACCATGTTCGCAAGCCAGAGGTAAGCGGTTCCCCCTGTGCTGCTATCCGTAAATGATACTGAATCGCCCAGGCAAAGTGTTGTCGGGCTGCTGCTGGAGAAGTTCGCAACAACCGAATCAATGCTCAGCTGTATGGTGAACGTGCTATCACAACCGCTAGGGTTGAGGATGGTATCTTGATAGGTTCCTGAAGTCGCCCACACATAATTTCCGCTGGGACTGGTGTAGGCAGTACATACTGTTTCGTTCAGGGTAACAGCGATTTCGCCAGACGTAATAGGAGCACCACTCACCCAGTTTGAACTGGTTCCTGTCAGGGCAAAATTGGTCAAAGTACCATTGAAAGCACTGCCTGAAAAATCAGGAAGATTGGTGAGTCCTGTATTGGTGCCCCCTGCGACTCCTTCATTGAATTGGTAATACGCCATCAGGCCTGTTGGTATTGTACAGAACTCCGCATTCATGTCATTCTGAATCTCGGTCACGGTTCTGGCATAATTCCACACCCTCACCTCGTCGATCGCTCCTTCAAAAGGAATACTGCCACCTGCTACTCGTTGGCCAATCCTTAGATTGGCATTTCCTGAAGGCGTATTAACGGTTGTCAAAGAACCTGTCCCAACCTGAACCCCATCTACATACAAAAACCCGGTTCCATTATTCAAAACGAAAGCTACATGGGCCCATTGGCCCGGCGTAACGGCATTAAGAGAGGAGGAGATGTTGGCATTTGTTCCACCAGAAATGAATGCCAATTGATTATTGGGATTTACTAAGAATGTATTTCTCGAACCCACAGCGTTCAGGCCGTAATCTAAGATTGCGGTATTTGCAGTAGCACCGGGGCTTACATTTACCCAAGCCTCAAAAGTTCTGTTCGCTGAACCTAATACACCCCCATATGTAGTCTGGACAAAATCGTTTGTACCGTCAAAATGTAAGGCATTTTGGGACTGAAGAGTGCTGGGAAGAAGTATCAAAAGAAATGTAGCTAGCACTACAGAGGGTATGAAATTGTAGTTCACTTGGTCGGATTAGTTTATTTCGAAAATCAGTATAAGATCAAATATAGAATTTTTTTTCAGTCAGCAGGACTATTGCAGAACTCTGTCCCAATCTTTCCAGACCACTTCAAATCCCTGAGTGGATAGCATTTCACTGATAGCCGCGGGGCTACGTTCATCGGAAATTTCAAATTGTTCCAGGGCTTCAATGTCGGATGCATAACCACCCGGATCGGTTTTGGAACCCGCACTGATAGAAGTGATTCCAAGTTTGACTACGTGGTTTCTGAATTCTGCCCGTTCGCGTGTGGACATCGAGAGCTCGATTTCCTGGTTGAAAATGCGGTACGCACAAATGAGTTGCACCAGCTCTCGTTCACTCATGTCTGACTTGAGGTCAATCCCGCCCGCACAAGGTCGTAACCGGGGGAAGGAAAGGGAGTAGCGCGTTTGCCAATAGGTGCGTTCCAGATAATCGAGGTGCAGAGCACAGAAGAAAGAATCTGTCCGCCAGTCTTCCAAGCCAATGAGCACTCCCAGTCCGATTTTGTGAATGCCGGCTTTGCCCAGCCTGTCAGGAGTCTCCAGTCGATAATTAAAATTGGACTTTCGGCCTTTGGGATGGTGCTTTTTATAGTCCGCGCGATGATAGGTCTCTTGATACACCAGGACCGTATTGAGTCCCTCTGGAATCAAAGCCTCATAGTCCGCTTGATCCATGGGCTGTACTTCCATGGATATTTGGGAGAAATGGGGGCGAATAAGCTTCATCGCCTGTTGGAAATAGGGAACCCCTACGGTGCGATTGGCTTCTCCGGTAACCAGGAGGATATGGTCAAATCCCATTTCCTTGATAACTGCTACTTCTGCCAGGATTTCGGCATCGGTGAGTGTGGTCCGCTTGATGGGGTTATTCATGCTAAAGCCGCAATACGTACAAATGTTTTGGCACTCATTCGAGAGGTACATGGGCACGTACATCTGCATGGTATTCCCAAATCGTTCGCGTGTCAGGCGATAACTCAGCTGTGCCATAGGCTCCAGGTAATCCGCAGCAGCAGGGGAAATCAAGGCTTTGAAATCCTCCAGGTTTCGCCGGTCGCGATGGAGCGCTTCCTCAACGTCTTGGCGGGTTTTTGCGTAGATGCTCGCTTTCGCCTGGTCCCAATCGTAGGTATCGAAAATATCCTGAAATTGATTCATTGCTTGAGTTTCTGCTTGCGTTCTCCTAATCCAAAAATGCGGTGAGAGGGCTACTGGCTGCTGCCTGCTTTCCTTGTGGGGCGAGTTTGGCTTCATACGCCATTCGACCCGCTTCTACTGCCAGCTTGAAGGCGATTCCCATCTGAACGGGGTTGGCTGACACGGCAATGGCGGTATTCACCAGCACAGCATCAGCCCCCATTTCCATGGCTGCTGCGGCATGAGAGGGCGCGCCTATTCCTGCGTCAACAATGACGGGTACCCTGCTTTGTTCGATAATAATCTCGAGCATCGAGCGCATTTGAAGCCCTCTGTTGCTGCCAATCGGAGCCCCCAGGGGCATTACTGCTGCGGTACCCACTTCTTCGAGTCGCTTACAAAGTACCGGGTCCGCATGCACATATGGCAGCACCACAAATCCCAGCTTCACCAATTCTTCCGCAGCCTTGAGGCTTTCGATTGGATCGGGGAGGAGGTATTTGGGATCAGGATGAATTTCGAGCTTAAGCCAATTGGTTTCCAGTGCTTCCCGTGCCAGTTGGGCAGCAAATACAGCTTCTTTAGCATTGCGCACACCGCTGGTATTGGGCAACAAATGAAACTGCTCCACATCCAAATGCCGGAGCATATCGTCCTGGGCATCATGCACATCTACCCGCTTGAGGGCTACCGTCACCAATTCTGAGCCCGAGGCAATCAGAGCTTCTGCCATCAGAGAACTGGAACTAAACTTCCCGGTGCCTGTAAAGAGGCGGGATTGAAATGTTTTATCTGCTATACTGAGCGGCTGGTTCGTTTTCATAAGATTGCCGATTGTGAATGAAGAGTGTCGGAAAATGCCTGGGCAGTAGACTCCGGATCCTGGGCCAGGTTGATGGCGGAGGAAACCGCAATTCCATGTATGCCTGTGGTCCAAATGGCTGCTGCATCTTCCACCGTAATGCCTCCGATGGCGATCAGGGGGATTCGAATACGTGCAGCTTTACATTGTGCTACCAATTCATGATAGCCTTCCAGTCCCAGGACCGGACTGAGCTTATCCTTGGTGGCGGTAAAGCGAAAGGGGCCGATTCCAATATAATCTACGGCGGCTTTTGCCAATCGCTGAATATCTTCAAAGGTATTAGCAGTACCCCCAATAATGGTATAGGGCCCGAGGGTTGCCCGTGCTTCTTCCGGGGACATATCTGATTTGCCAAGATGTACCCCATCTGCTTTAAGGAGCCGGGCTACTGCGACATGATCATTGATGATAAAGGCAGCTTTATGTGCCTGGCAAATACGCTGTGTTTCCTGAGCCAAATCAACCAACTCTGCTCCGGAAGCCTGCTTGGCCCGAAATTGCACCCATGAAATTCCTCCCTGACAAGCCAATTGAGCTTGTTCAGCATGGCGGGTAGCGGGCAAATCCTGAGTCAAATGATGGATGCGTGCAATTTGTTTCATATCAGTCGTACCCGTTGGGGGAAAGGCCTGCCTTCACATGCGTCGGCTTCAGCCTGTAATTCTTTAAAATGATGATGGGCTGCTTCCGGGCCGGATTGTTCCAGTACTTCCCAAACTGCTCCGAGTACAGCAGCACCATGAAACCCTACCTCAGCTGCCGCTTTTATTTTGCCCAGTTTGATACCTCCCAGTGCGATTACTTGCAAGGTGCCTTTGTATTGCTTGAAAAATGCAGCACATTCTGGCAGGGAAAACCGACTGAGATACCCAGCTTTTGAAATGCTGTTAAAAATCGGACTCAACAAGACATAGTGCCGATGCTGTTCCATTGCCAGCACTTCTTCAAAGCCATGGACAGGTGCGGAATAACTGCTATGCTCCTGTGTAACTGTCAATTGAACCCCGGATTTTACATGCGCGCCCCGTAAGTTGAATTCATCCAATAGCTCAAAGTGGCTATGAAGCATGATGCGGGAATGAAATTCAGTCGGGATTTCCCGGAGATAAGCTGCTAATTCTGCTCGCTCCCAGTCTGGCTTACGCAGATGGTAGGTAGAAAGCCCTTCCTCCAACAATTGCTGGAGGAAGGGAATTTCTCCTGTTACCCGATCTGGGGGACATATGAGAATCAGTTTCACTGTTTGATGTAGATTTCACCACCAGCGTCTGCAAATTCTTCGGACTTCTTCTCCATGCCTTTTTCAATGGCTTCCATTGTTTCCAGCCCATGTTCTTTGGCATAATCCCGAACATCCTGCGTAATTTTCATGGAGCAGAATTTAGGGCCACACATTGAACAGAAATGAGCGACTTTCGCATTTTCGGCAGGTAGGGTCTCATCATGAAACTCGCGGGCGGTATCCGGATCGAGCGACAAATTGAACTGGTCATTCCATCGGAATTCAAATCGCGCTTTGCTCAAGGCATTGTCGCGGTAATAAGCGCCTGGGTGTCCTTTTGCGAGGTCTGCTGCGTGGGCTGCAATTTTATAGGTAATCACGCCATCCTTTACATCCTTTTTGTTAGGAAGTCCCAGGTGCTCTTTAGGCGTAACATAGCACAGCATAGCAGTTCCATACCAGCCAATCATGGCAGCGCCAATTCCGGAAGTGATATGGTCATAGCCCGGCGCAATATCAGTAGTCAAAGGGCCTAGTGTGTAAAATGGGGCTTCTCCACATTCTTCGAGCTGCTTGTCCATGTTTTCCTTGATCATCTGCATCGGTACGTGTCCGGGGCCTTCGATCATGGTTTGGATATCGTGCTTCCAGGCAATCTTGGTCAATTCCCCGAGCGTTTCCAATTCTGCAAACTGCGCGCGGTCATTTGCATCTGCCAATGAACCCGGACGCAAGCCATCTCCCAGAGAAAAGGCTACATCATAAGCTTTCATGATTTCGCAAATCTCTTCAAAATGAGTGTAGAGGAAGTTCTCTTTATGGTGAGAAAGGCACCACTTGGCAATGATGGATCCGCCGCGGGATACGATACCCGTCAGGCGATTGGCCGTCATGGGGATGTAGGCTAATCTCACGCCCGCATGGATAGTGAAATAATCCACGCCCTGCTCAGCTTGCTCGATGAGGGTGTCGCGATACATTTCCCAAGTGAGGTCTTCTGGTACTCCATTGGCTTTTTCGAGTGCCTGGTAAATGGGCACGGTTCCGATTGGGACAGGAGAATTGCGAATGATCCATTCGCGGGTTTCGTGAATATTTTGCCCGGTCGAGAGATCCATGATCGTATCTGCTCCCCAGCGGCAGGCCCATACTGCTTTCTCGACTTCTTCTTCGATGGTAGAGGTTACTGCGGAATTGCCAATGTTGGCGTTGATCTTGACCAGGAAATTCCGGCCGATGATCATCGGTTCTGTTTCCGGGTGATTGATATTATTGGGAATGATGGCGCGTCCTTCTGCCACTTCTTTCCGCACAAATTCCGGAGTAATTTTTCCGATGGGCGTATTGGCACCAAAGCTCATGCCGGGATGCTGAATACCGGGCTTACTAACTTCCTCGATTCGCTGATTCTCCCGAATTGCGATATACTCCATTTCCGGAGTGATAATACCCCGCTTTGCGTAGTACATTTGGGATACATTCTTGCCACTTTTGGCGCGAATCGGCTGGCGAACCAAATCGAATCTCAGGTGCTGGGTTTTGTCATTATGGAGGCGCTCATTGGAATAGCTGGAAGAGAATCCTTCTAATTGCTCCACATCGCCCCGGTCCATGATCCATTGTTCCCGCAATCTGGGTAGCCCTTTTTTTACGTCAATCTCAACATTGGGATCTGTATAGGGGCCACTGGTATCATACACAGTTACAGGCTCATTGAGATCGCCTTTGCCATCACTGAATGTGCTGGGCGTATCTTCGAGGCTGATTTCACGCATGGCCACTTCGATGTCGTGTTGCTCGCCTTTCACATATATTTTGCGGGAGGCAGGAAAGGGAGTCCGGGTAAGGACACCTTGTGTTGGGATTCTTTCTTTTTTCATAATGAGAAATTAGGAGAATAAGGGGTGAGTCAAGTGAATAGTGGGGAAATGAGTGTAGCACTCATAGGGAGGCTTGAAAAATGCTAGCCTCCTTGAGATGCGCGGATCAAGGTAATTCGATCCTGATCATGCAATAGGTGATTAACCCATAATTTCCTGGGAACTACCTCATTGTTCACTGCCAGGGCGATCCCACGGGATTCAGTAATGTTGAGTTGTTCCAATACCGCCTGCAGAGAGGGGTTCTTAGGAAGCTGAATGGGTTCATGATTAACAAATACCTGCATATCCACCTGCAATTAGGAGTAATTCCGATTCGATCGGATTGATATTTCCATGATTCAGGGGTGCAAAAAGGGGAAGGGTCTCCTTTGTGCTTTTTCCTACGCCGGTATGAGCCGGATCAGGTAATGAGGGTATAATCTCAGCCCATAATGGGACACCCCTAAAGCATCTGGTTAGCAATACTACTCAATTTAGCCCCGACCTCCAAACCTGAAGAGCCATTTCAATGGAAAGAGGAAAGGATCGGTTCTCAGCTTTTGATTTTGCCTTGAAAGGGGGGGAGGCAGAAGTGAGTATTAAATTACAAGTTCTGCAATTATTGCTGCATTTATTTAGTAGACGTAAAATTTTTTGCACAAAATATTGAAATATATTGGTTATATTTGAATGATGATTGGAGGATAAGAGGATGCCAATCTGATTAAATGGGTATAATACTACATACTGCTTAAAGTGATGAAAGTAGAGATCATGGACACCACGCTCCGCGACGGGGAACAAACCGCTGGAGTAGCTTTTTCGCCTACCGAAAAATTGAATATTGCCCAGGTGCTATTGGAAGAGGTAAAGGTCGATCGCCTGGAGATCGCCTCTGCGAGAATATCGGAAGGAGAAAAACAGGCGGTGTTGGAGATTGTGGAATGGGCAACAAAAAATGGATATCTCGACCGACTGGAAGTGTTGGGATTCATTGACGGAACCAAATCGCTTGACTGGATTCATCGATCCGGTGCAAAGGTAATGAACCTCCTGTGCAAGGGATCGCTTCACCATGTCTCTACACAATTGCGCCAGACTCCTGATGAGCACATTGCAGCCATACGGGAATCGCTGGCCTATGCAGAAAAATTGGGGATAGAGGTGAATGTATACCTCGAAGATTGGTCCAATGGCATGCGTAATTCTCCTGCATATGTGAATCGCTTACTGGAAGCACTTCAGCACGATAATATTCGACGGTTTATGTTGCCGGATACGCTCGGTATCCTGAACCCCATGGAGATGCTGACCTTTTTCCAAAAGATGACAGGTCATTTTCCCAATTTACATTTCGACTGCCATACCCATAATGATTATGATTTATCGGTAGCAAATGTACTCGCAGCAGTTCAAGCGGGCGCAAAAGGTGCCCATACTACCGTAAATGGGCTAGGGGAGCGCGCTGGAAATGCGCCATTGGCC
>CAYGTH010000079.1:0-20444 GCA_964352745.1 uncultured Bacteroidia bacterium | reverse complement strand
GCTACCTGGAAAAGGACCTCCTGACCTGGTTTATCCGGTTTGAAATCCTCCTGGGAGTCATTGGGGGGTTTTCAACCTTTCTGTTGTACTTCGCATTTTCCCTGACACCCTATTTTTATGGGGTCGCTTTTTTATTGATTGCCTTATTGGGGAGTCTGATTGGAATTGAGATTCCTATCCTTACCCGGATTGTCCGAGAATATGAAACCCTCCGTGATGCAATGGCAAAGGTACTTTCTTTCGATTATTTGGGGGCTTTGATCGCTTCTGTTGCCTTTCCTTTGATCTTACTCCCAACTATGGGAACGATGCGGACGGCTTTCCTGATCGGCTTGCTTAATCTCGTCGTAGCAATGCTCAACCTCCGCCTCTTTAAGTCAGAGGTACCTCAATACAAAGTCCTCTTTACCACGACAGTTACCCTTTCGATCTTATTAGGAGTGGGCTTTTTGTACTCTTTTCAATTGGTAGGTTTTTTTGAGCAATTTCTCTATAAAGACGAAATCCTCCTTTCCAAGCAATCTGCGTATCAGCAAATTGTTGTTACACGATGGAATCAGGATACCCGGCTGTTTATAGATGGAAACCTACAGTTTTCGTCCCGGGACGAGCACCGATACCATGAACCGCTGGTCCACCTGCCGATGGCCCTGGCCCAGCAGCACGAGCATATCCTGGTACTCGGTGGGGGAGATGGGTTGGCCGTACGAGAGATACTGACTTATTCCGATGTAAAGCTGGTAGAAGTCGTGGACCTCGACCCGGAAATCACCAAATTAGGACAGCATCACCCTACTTTCATTCGCCTCAGCAACAATAGCCTGAATGATCCGAGAGTATTGATCCATAATAAGGACGCTTATAAATTTATAGAAACATCTTCTGACCTTTACGACGTTGTTATCATTGATTTGCCGGACCCGAATAATGTCAGCCTGGGGAAGTTGTACAGCCATGAGTTCTATGGCTTACTTCAAAAACGGATGGCGGCGGGCGGTACGATTGTAACTCAATCCACCTCCCCCTATTATGCGCCCAATGCTTTCTGGTGCATTCACGAGAGCCTCAAATCTGTATTTCCGGAGACCCTTCCTTATACAGTACATGTTCCTTCTTTCGGGCAATGGGGATTTAATCTTGCCATTCAGGCTCCCGGTGCTCTAAAACCTGGCATTCAGGATAGTATCAGCCTGATCGATCAAAGTAAAGCGCTTCTTACCGACCGGTTATTCAGACAAAGAGCAGACAGTACTTTTCGGTATTTGAATCCCGAAATTATTCCCGGCCTTTTTCTATTTGATGAAGATATGAAACCCCGCGACGTAACAGTCAATAAGCTACACAATCAGGTACTTGTGCAGTATTATGAAGCGAGCTGGAAGCAATGGTAAAGCGAGGTCGGCTCACTATCTTGCTCCTGTTGAATATCTCATTCAAACTCATTCCTCTCTGAGTTTCGATAAATATGATATTCAGAAACAAACAGCATGTTTCCGCTTGGATTCTTGACTTCATAGGCTCTCCCGACTGTTGCGCCCATTTCTTCAGGGATGCGGAGACTGGCCGTGTTTCGATCATCGACCGGATAAATCATATAGGCATAGTTCAGGTGTTGATCGCCCCAGTTTTTGAGACCCAGAATAGCTTCTTTCCCATAGCCGTTTCCATGAGCAGATTCTTTGATCCAGATTCCCAGTTCCGGAGTCGCGGTAAATATTTGATGAATCCCCCCACATCCCAGAAACTCGCCAGTAGATTTGTCGAGTACTACAGCTTCATAGTCTTCATTAGTTGCCAGCTTTTGTTGTGCCAGGGCAATGAATTCATCTGTCATCGAAATTTCCGACGCTGGAGCCGGATACATATAGGTGGTAATCACAGAAGTAAATTCCCGAAATATCTCCTCCCGATATTTGGGAGAAACCGGCACCAGGCGCAGGCGTTCCGTTTTGATGCTGAGATCAGCAAGTTGCCCCGGTAAGCGAAACTGCATAGGCGTTGAGATAACGCCTGATTTCTCAATAGGGTCTCCCATAATCGAAAATCCCATTTTCAGGTATGCCGGAACCGCAAATGCAGAAGAATTAACTGTAAATACTCCCGAATTCCCCGCTTCCAAACAGGCCGACAGCACGTAATCCCATAAACTTCGTGCAATTCCTTTCCCATGATGTGTGCCCGCTACAAAGAGATGGTAGAGATGGCTAAACTCTCGAATTGCTATTACACCGATTATCTCATTTTCCTCTTCCGCCAGATAATAATCAAAATCACCTCGTAGGTAATTCAGGATAGAGACCGGATCTACTGAACGAAGGTAATTTCGCTGTCCCTCTTCAGAATAATCCTTCAACACAAACTGTTGAGATACCCTGATAATCAATTCACTAATTGCATTTACATCTGATTCCTTTGCGCGGCGAATAATCATCTAATTCGGGTTATGGGTAAATTCGGTGGCGAGCCCCCGAGGCAATCATATCTTCTGGTCCCTGTCAACACTGAATATCTGCTAAATAACCAATTCTCCTGTCAAATCGTTATCATATGGTATAGCTTACAAAGCGGGCCAGATTTCCCCCGATTTTTGTATGTTAATTGCTACTTACAAGCCCTCTATCCATGATAAAAGTTCTTTTTGTGTGTCTTGGTAATATTTGCCGCTCCCCAATGGCTGAAGGTCTGATGGTTCATCTGATTTCGGAAGCAGGACTTGGCAAGCAGATTCAAGTAGATTCCTGTGGGACAAGCGGATGGCATGTGGGAGAGTTGGCCGACGGCCGCATGCGTCAAACAGCAAAGGAGCATGGGCTTACCTTAAGTTCTCGCTCTCGCAAACTCCTGATTGAGGACTTTGCCTCGTTTGATTATATCATCCCGATGGATTCAACCAATTTGCGCGATGTTCAGACCCTACAATCGCAGATAGCAGAGAATATTTCTCAAGTCATCCTCATGCGGGACTTTGACGAATCTGGCAAAGGCCTGGGGGTACCTGATCCTTATTATGGAGGAGGGGATGGATTCGAAGAGGTGTATCAAATTTTACTCAGGTCCTGCACTGAACTGCTCAATCACATCCGGCAGGAAAAAGGGATTTAATCCCTATTACATCAGCACTAATTGCCGCCCCCCCGAAGGCACATAGGGTAGAGGAGGCATCGCAAAAGGGTCAAATACGCAGATTCCCGAAAGTTGATATTGCAGGGGTTTAAGCATCAGCCAGGCGCGCGGCTTGTCATATTCAAATAGTCCAATCAATGCGTGTTGGCCCTTACCCATAATACGCATATCTCCGCCCTGGATGAATTCCAGGAATTGTTCTGCAACCTCCCAGGCTCCTTCTGCTGGTATGAAGACAGCAGCTGGCTCCACAATACGGATGTCTCGCTGCAACAGGCTCAATAATTCGCCTATATCTTCCCCTTCACACACTTCCACAAATCGCTCCAGCCACTCCTGGTGTTCTGCTTCATCGACTTCATACCGTACCCGGTCTTCTTGCAAATGCTTCCGCGCACGTCGCAATATCTGCCGACAATAGGCTTCTGTTATCCCCAGGATTTCTGCAATTTCTTTATGAGAATACTCAAAAACTTCTTTTAGCATGAAAACACCTCGCTCTTGTGGCGATAGCTTTTCAAGCAATGCCAACAGGCCCAGCGAAATATGATGGCTGTCCCCTACAATCCCCGATAAGATTATCCCAGAAGATTGTCGCAAAGACATATCGGGATTAAGAGCTTGCTCGCGATTGTGACGGCGTATGAAATTCAAACATTTGTTGATCAGGGTTTTGATCAAATACCCCCTTGGATTTTCTATACCCGAAGGATTCATTGAAAGCCAGGCCAACAAAGTTTCCTGAACGAGATCTTCAGCATCCTCCGGGTCACCCAACATATTATAGGCTATTGGAAAGAGCAATGACCGAAAATCGGGAAAAGTAGCGGGAATTGTATTCACAGTATCAACAATTTAACAATGGTCGTAAGTGGCAAATACGTATGAAAGGATTGAAGGTTCCGTATTACACTATCGAATCCACAGAAATCCCAGCTCACACACAGTAATTAGCCTTCGAAGCGAGGCCCCTTGTAAAAAGGGATATAAAGTTTCAATTTTATACGAATAAATAATTATCCAAATCTTGTAATTTAATCCTTTCATCAGCACGCGCCTAATGACATTACAGACAAACGAAGACTATACAACTTTGCGTTCGGCTAACCTGAGGCTTAGAAAAGACGGTATCCTGGAAATTACCTTTAATGACTTTGTAGAAGTCCGCTACCGGGATTCCCTGGAACTACTACGTGCAATCGCACAGTTTTTACCTGAAGGAGGTTCGATTTTGTTTCAGTATGGCTTGGGAGTATTTATTACCCATGAGGCCCGGATCGAATTGACACATACCCCACTTATTCATTCGGCAGCTTTTCTGGCATATACCCAAACGGCGACTATGCTGGCAAACTTTCTGGTCCGATTTAGCGAAACCTCTTATCCCGCTGCCGTTTTCTCTTCCCGCAAGCTGGCCATAGATTGGTTATATGCTACAGGGTAGGCTTCAAGTTGCGACAATCAGGACATCAACGATCAGGAATCAAACAAAGGTATCTATCTTTGGGTTACTTGATTATCACCCTGATTCAGACTTATGAAATCCTGCTGGTCCTTATTCATAGCCTTTTCGATATTTTTGTCTGCATCCTGCCAGGAGCCAAATTCCCAATTGCCTGAAAAGCCCGAGCAGGAACCAGACCCTATAGAAATTCCGCCTACAGATCTGGATAGCACGACTTACCTGGCGCTAGGGGATTCTTATACCATCGGAGAGAGTGTGCCCATAGCAGAAAGGTGGCCTCTCCAGCTCTCAGATTCTTTGCTGGAAGCCGGAATTGCTACTGAGGTTACCATCATTGCCAAAACGGGGTGGACTACCGCTGAATTACAAGTTGGAATTGAACAAGCGGAAATAGCAGGCAAAACCTATGATATGGTCTCGCTATTAATCGGGGTCAATAACCAGTTTCGAGGCCAGTCCCTGTCAAGGTATAAAATAGAATTTAGGGAATTGCTGGAGGCTTCTATCGCTTTTGCTGGCGGTAGGGCTGACAAGGTCTTTGTCCTTTCCATTCCCGATTATGGCGTTACTCCATTTGGTGCTAATCGAAATCCGCAACAAATCGCAATGGAGATCGACTCATTTAATACGGCCCATCAGGTGATTTGCGATGAGTTTTCCGTTCAGTGGTTTGACATTACGGCAATCTCCCGTGATGCAACCTCCGTTCCTGAGTTGATCGCAGAAGACAAGCTCCATCCTTCAGGAGAAATGTACCGTCGATGGGTCCAGTCCATCCTTGCACCGGTCACAGAACTACTTAAAAAGCCTTAGAAACGATCATTCCCTGAGTAAGGCTCCGTTTTCTGAACCTATTTAGGGCTTGAGGTAAGCAGAATCGAGTTCATTTATCTCATCTCTATTGCGTGTCATCTGCTCCGCAGCATACCTACAAGAACCTCCTGCACAGGTCGCGCATCCCACATTTAGCAATGCTTGTACAAGCAGAACACCTCCCAATACAATCGGTGCCCATTCCTCGCCATCGATTCCAGAACCCAGAATCAGGATTCCTACTCCCAATCGAACCCAACGCATCACATTCCAATCCTTTACAATCCGGTCTTTTGTTAACATCATTATTCTGCTACCGCTATGTATGAGTCGAAAAGTAGTCATTAATTTCAAGATATTCTGTCTCCCAGCCTACTGAGTAGCCTGATTCTCCTAATAGATATCCGTACATTTGCCCATATCGAATTAGCATGCGCTACCAGTTTCTAATAGAGGAAGAAATTTCAACAGAAATCATCCGCAATACAGGTGAAGAAATAGCCTTCGCAATAGAGGCACTTCAAACTGCAGAAGACCCACATGAGGGAATTCATGATGCCCGTAAATCGCTCAAAAAAATTCGGGCAATTTTACGCCTCGCTCGTAGTGGGTTTCTTCCAGAAATCTTTCAACAAGCCAACGAAACCTGTAGAGATAATGGTCGGCTACTTTCCGATTTGCGAGATGCTACTGCCCTCATTGAGACCCTGGATAAACTCAGGGAGGTGCATCCCAGCTGGATTTCAGCGGATAACCATTCCCAGATTCGATCGAGTCTCGAAGCTCAACGAGCCGAGTTATTTCATCAGGTTATAGAAGTAGATCAAACGGATCATTTGGTTCTTGATAACTTAACCGCATTTTCGCATATCCTGACTACCTGGGAAATAGGCGGCTCTACCTTCACGGAGGTACTTAAAAACGGGCTCTTTACCGCTTATCGATCAGGGGCGAAGCGTTTTCGGAAAGCGTATGCATTTCCTACAGAAGAAAATTTTCATGAGTGGCGCAAGCGCGTCAAGGACCTATGGTATCACATTCAATTATTGCAGGTATGTTGGCCTGCTATGATGATTCCTTTTGGAGAAGAATTACGCCAGCTTTCGGGTTTGCTCGGAGACGAACATGACTTAAACGTTTTTCATGGAAAAATTGCGAGTCATTCGATTCAATTGGAGTCTCATGAAGGTGCTGAACTCAGTCTTCCCGAAATCCTTGAACAAGCAGGAAAGCAGCTCCGAAACGAAGCATTTCCATTGGGTCAAAAAATTTATGGGGAAAAACCAAAATCCTTTGCCAAACGAATAGATACCTATTGGGAATCAGAAAAAAAAAGGTTATTGGCGCCTTAATTCGCTTAAGGCTGCACGACACCGGTTTTCCAATCCGGCCTGATAAAAATACTTATCGTACCCCATCGCTTTTTTAAAATGCTCCTGGGCGGCTTCACTTGAAGATCGCTGACGTGCAATCTCCCCTTGGTAATATTCCGAGTACGCCTGTAACCACAATTGATCGGTAGCCGGTTGTTTTACGCAGGCTTCATATTGTGCAATTGCCAGGTCATATTTCCCTTGTGCATGAAGGATCCGCGCATTGCGATAATAGAGTTCTGTTTTCTCAGCATCATTCAGGGTATTTTTTTGTGCCAGGTCATTCAATATGGCAAGGCCTTCTTTGAAATAGCCTCCATCAAAATAGTTTCGGGCATGGAATAGATTCAAGACATGAACACCTGGTGCTGTCTCGGCAAATTGATTCGCCATGTATTGGGCATATTCGTCTTCGTCAAATCCAGAATGCGCCTCCTCCGAAATTTGAGTAAAAAAGTGTTTTCCAAGTGAATAGCTTCCCGATAGCGTAAGGGCCATCCCCAGTCGGAATGTGGCATCTGTCCGAAACAAAGTCCCTTTGCTATTTTTCAGGAATCGAGAAAAATAAATTTGTGAGCGACTGTAATCAGCTTGATAATAATAGCCCCTTCCCTGTAAATAGTCCCAATAAGGGATGAAGAACACGCTTTTATCTCCTATATATTGATTCCGTTTTTCCAAGACCCGCAAGGCCTGGTCATTCTGTTTGAGGTTTAGATATGCAGAACTCAGCGAATAATCCAGCAACATGCCGGCTCCGAATTGGCTTCGCATCCGTTCCATTCGGGCAATTGCTTCTTTCTCCCGAGACAACATTCCCTTTTCTACATAAAAAGCGATCATTTCAGCTTCGAGTGGGAGCAAAGTTCCCTCTTTTGCCGCTACTTCCAGTTGCTGAAGTCCGATTTCGACATTTCCTTTCAGGCCCAGCATGTTGGATAGCCATTGATACTTACGTGGCACTGCTCCCAGGACCACATTGAATAATCCCAATAGTTTTTGCTGGGCCGGGGTTTCCCCAAATTTTTTCCGATTGCGCTTAATGAGGTTTCGGCAGGATTGAGCAAACCGAACCGCTGTGAGGTGCTTACCATCCATAAATTCGAGCGCTGCTCGCTTGGCATGCAGTTCGGCTCGCAGCACTTGTTTCAGTGTATCCTGATTCCCCAGGCTATCCAGTGCTTGTTCATAATTTTTCCAGTTTGCCCGAAACTGACGCAGATATTTGGGGTCCAGGCTGGAAATGTATTTGTAAGAGAGAGCGGTTCCTTCATAGAACTCCCGATAGCCAATTTGCCCCCATGTTATAGCTTTCGAGCTGGCAGAATCCAGCTTGAAAGCAGCTAAATTCGCTTCAATTTGCAAGCGGGTTTCCTGATTATCCTGCTCTTTTGCCGAAAGTGTGCCTACCAAGAGGGTAACACTTAGCAAGCAAACAAAAATTCGATACTGAATCGGCGAAAAAATTATGTTGCACATATTAATGGGAGCTCAAGTCCTGTTGGGTTCCGGTGAATGATTCTGCATCCAGAATTATTCCTATGCAAAAAAGAGAAAATCGATGATCCGATTTTCTCTTTTTATCTGTATTGTTGACATCGTTCTGAAAACGACCAAGGAATTTTGCTTACTGTGCGAGTGCTTCAATTGCTTCATCAAAGAAACTCTCATCTACCAAAATACGGCCACAGTTCTCACAGTGAATCAGTCGTGTACGCTGCTTCAGTTCGATATGAACCTGAGGAGGGATAATAGAGAAACAACCTCCACATGCGTTCCGATCCGTATTGACAACGGCAAGTCCGTTTCGCATATTCTTACGGATTTTCTGATATCCATTCAGGTAACGGGCCTCTACACTTTCAGAGGATTGGTCAACTGCGGTTTTTAGCTTCTTCTCTTCAATCTTGGTCTCTTCAATGATCACCTCAAGCTCTTTGCGCTTTTCTTCCAGCTCTTTTTTCTTCTCTTCGATTTGCGTCTCCGTCCCTGACTGCAAATCTACTTTATTCGTAATTTGATCCTGAAACTGTCTGATTTTCTTTTCTGAAGTCAGGATTTCCAGGTTTGCATATTCAATCTCTTTGCGCAGCGCTTCGTATTCGCGATTATTTTTCACGTTGTCTTGCTGCCCTTCGTATTTCTTGATTTGAGAACCAAACTCCTGAATCTTAACTTGCTTATCCTTGATATCCGTATTGAGTCGATTGATTTCCTCATCAATTCGGGACTTACGGGTAACCAGTCCTTCCAGGTCATCTTCCAAGTCACTGACTTCTTCCGGTAAGCTTCCCCGCAATCGGTGAATTTCATCCAGTTTGGAATCCAGTACCTGTAAGCGAGTTAGTGCACGGAGTCTTTCTTCTATCGGATTTTCCATTTCGCTAATCGATTAAAATATCAAGTGTGTACCTACTTATACGAAACCGGGTTTCAGTCCGCTGAATTAATGATAATAGTTAACGGGATTCGTCCGGATTTCCGATAAACGGATCGCAAAGTTAGGAAATTTTTTGGTTAAAAATTCACAAATCAACTCCGAGGTAAATTGCTCGGATTCATAGTGGCCAATATCCATCAACAACATTTTTTCTTCGTTGTCGAAGAATTTATGATAGGTAATATCAGCCGTTACGAAAGCGTCTGCTTGTTTTTGCAACGCTTCCCGGGTCAAAAAACTCCCCGCTCCTCCACAAACAGCAACCCGGGAGATCGATTCTACCGGGCTGTCGGCGTATCTAATCCCGCCACATTCGAAGGTACTTTTTACCTGCTCCAGAAATACTGATTTGGAAACGGGTGCTGGCAACCGGCCGATCATTCCAGAACCGGTTTGCGTTGAAGTTATGTTTATCTTTTCTCTCAAAAACGAGGTTTCTACCAAGCCTAGCTTATCCGCTATTTTTTGATTTACGCCAGTTCGGACATTATCAAGATTTGTATGCACTGCATACAAGGCAATATCCTGCTTTACTGCTGCTATGATTGTACGGCTGACATAATCTTCGCCATTCAAGCGCTTACGTCCCGAAAACCAAATGGGATGATGCGCTACAATCATATTAGCTCCCTGCTCAACCGCCTCTTCCACCACTCCCTCGGTCATGTCCAGATTTACCAAGACCCCCGTGAGTACTTGATCTGGTAAGCCGACAAGGAGCCCTACATTATCGTAAGATTCTGCAATCGGAGGGGGTGCCCATTCTTCCAGAGCTTGTGCAATTTGCCTAACGGTCATTAGAGTTTACGTCTCACCTCCTTCTGGCGATAAGATTCCAAAACGTCTCCAACCTTAATGTCATTGTAGTTATCGACCATGAAGCCAAACTCAAATCCGTTAGCAACTTCTTTTACATCCTCTTTAAATCGTTTAAGCGATGCAAGTGTACTATCGTAGATGACTACATTTTCGCGAATAACCCGAACACGATCGTTGCGGAATATCTTACCACTGGTTACATAAGAACCTGCAACATTCCCCACTTTGGTAACCTTGAATACTTCTCGCACTTCGGCAGTACCCATGATTTCCTCTTTGATTTCCGGCGAAAGGAGGCCTTCGAGAGCATCTTTCACATCATTGATTGCATCATAGATAACACTATAGGTTCTCAAATCAATTTCTTCCCGCTCAGCCAGCGTCCTCGCCTGTGCATTTGGCCGCACATTAAAGGCGATAATGACTGCATCAGAAGCAGAAGCCAGCAACACATCCCCTTCGGTAATGGCTCCGACATTCTTCATCAGGATATTGACCTGAACTTCATCCGTAGAAAGTTTCAGCAAGGAACCGGCTAATGCTTCTACCGATCCATCCACATCTCCTTTGATGATTACATTCAGCTCTTTGAAATTACCGATCGCACGGCGACGGCCAATCTCATCCAGCGTAATCCGCTTGGTCTGTCTGAATTGTTGTTCCCGGTAAAGTTCTGAACGCTTCTGGGCAATATTTTTTGCAGTGGCTTCATCCTCAAATACATGGAATTTATCTCCCGCCTGAGGTTGGCCATTCAATCCCAATACCTGAACCGGTACCGATGGGCCTGCTTCTTTAATCCGTTCTCCATTCTGGTTGATCAATGCACGTACCTTACCAAAGTGAATTCCTGCAAGCATGGAATCTCCTACCTTCAGCGTTCCATTCTGGACGAGCATAGTAACTACATTACCCCGGCCTTTATCCAATCGGGCTTCTATGACAGTTCCCGATGCACCTCTGTCCGGATTTGCTTTGAGTTCGAGCAGATCAGACTCCAGAATTACTTTTTCGAGTAATTCATCTACGTTGAGACCTTTTAATGCTGATATCTCCTGAGATTGAAATTTACCTCCCCAGTCTTCTACCAGGATATTCATTTCTGCCAATTGGCCTTTTATCCGCTCAGGATCTGCTCCATCTTTATCAACCTTGTTCAAGGCAAATATCATCGGAACATCAGCTGCCTGTGCGTGGTTAATTGCTTCCTTGGTTTGCGGCATGACCGCATCATCTGCTGCAATTACGATAATGGCTACATCGGTGGCTTTGGCTCCACGGGCACGCATCGCGGTAAAGGCTTCGTGGCCCGGTGTATCAAGGAAGGTTACATGCCTTCCACTCTTAAGCATAACCTCGTATGCTCCAATATGCTGGGTAATACCTCCGGCCTCTCCTGCTGTTACATTGGTTTTGCGCAAATGGTCAAGCAAGGTAGTCTTACCGTGGTCAACGTGTCCCATGACCGTGATAATAGGAGCTCTTTCCGTCAAGTCCTCCGGTGCGTCTTCCTCTTCCTGAATTTCAATTTCCTGATCCGTAGCATCAATGAAGTTCGCTTCGTATCCATACTCTTCTGCCAGAATCGAAATCAATTCCGCATCCAGGCGCTGGTTAATAGAAACCATGATCCCAAGTTGGAATGACTTGGTAATGATTTCATTTACCTGAACATCAATGAGGTTTGCAAATTCATTGGCGGTAATGAATTCCGTTACGTCGAGAACACCGGAATCAAGCTCCGCCTGTTCAATTACCTTTTCCCGCTTCTCTGCTTCTGCATCTCTTCTGGCACGGCGTAAGCGCTGGCGCGTACGCGATGCCCCTTTATTCATTGCAGAGAGGGTATTCTTAATAGATTGCTCGACTTCTTTCTCTGTCGGTTTCTCTTTTTTGGATTTACGGCCTCCTTTTTTGGCTGCTGCATCTCCTGTTGTTTCCGTACCGGCCTTAACGGCAGATTTCCGGTTACGTTTCCGTCTTCTCCGCCGCCGTTTTCCTTTATCTTCTCCGTCTTCTCCTTCCCCTCCTTCTTTTTTATCTTTACTATCTTTTTCAGATTTAGCGTCGGCCTGTGCTTTATTTTTCTTGCCGCCCAGATCAATTTTACCCAATACTTTCAAGCCAGAAAGTTCAGGAGTGCGATCCCCGGCACGCATTAATTTTTTAGGTTTCGCCTCTTCAACCTTCACCTCTTCCTCCACCTCTTCAGGCACCGACGGGGTAGTTTTGGCTTCTACAGGAAGGGGCACTTTCTCTTTCGGAGGCTTTGGAGGCTCAGGAGCCTTTTTGACCGGAGGAAGGGTCACCTTTGCTTCGGCAACCGGGGCGGGTTCTTCGGCCACTACCGGTTTTTCTTCCACCTTCTCTTTAGCCTTTACTTCTTTCGGTGGGCGAGTAACCTTACCGACTGTATCGAGGTCTATCTTTCCGACCACTTTCAGACGAGGCGTTTCTGGTGTTTCCTTTTCAGTAACAACAGGCTCTTCTACAGGCGGCGGCGTTTCTTTTACTTCTGGAGTTGGCGGAACAACCTCTACCGGATCAGCTTCTACTTTCACTTCCGGTTGCTTTTCCTCAACCACAGGAGGGGTAACCTCAGCTGGTTCTTCACTTGGTGTGATTTTGTGTCGCAATTGGTCTGCTGAAAGAGGATCTTTTTCCTTTTCCACGGGTGCCGCATCCTCAAGTGGATGGGTACGCACCATGGTCATCCGCACTTCTTCTTTCCGCTTTTCAATAAATTGCTCCGCTCGCTGCTTAATCAGCTTTTCTGAAGCATATTCCTTCAGGAGCACATCATACATATCACCTGTAAGCTTCTCATTTGGAGAATTACGGACATCAAAGCCCTTCTCCTGGAGATGCTCCACAAGTGTAGTTGAGCCAACGTTCAACTCTTTAGCTACCTTGAATAGCCTGTAAACTGTCTTTTTTCCCTCTGGCATTCTGCGATATTATGCTTCAAATAAATAATTCTGCCTCTGAAATACTAGCAATTTGGTCAAATTATAAAAACCAAGAACTAGGGAGAGAACAGTTGCCCACCCTAGATCCAGGTTGTCCACATCAGCTGCAGACGACGTATCCTGTATGATCTTGTATGGGCTACATATGTTCCATTTATATTTTTGAAATGTGTCGACTTCCTTATCTGCAAAAGTCGGCAATTTTCCTGAATCCTATTTTACTTATTCTTCCTCGTCTGCACTCGCTGTTACTTCATCTTCCGATGCAACCTCCACTTCTTCTTCAACAACCGCTTCATCTTCAGATTTTGATGCAGCCTCCTTGGCCTCTTCTGCGTCTTCTTCAAATTCTGCACGTAATACATTGACTACATGCTCAACCGTTTCCCGGTCCAGGTCTGATCTTCTTTCCAATTCATCAACGGAAAGATTGATTACACTCTTAGCTGTATCACATCCGATTCGCTTAAGAATCTCAATGATCCACTCTTCAATCTCATCCCGGAACTCATCCAAATCTACATCTTCCTCATCTGGATCCAATTCCCGATACACATCAATTTGATAACTGGTCAGCTTACCGGCTAACTTAATATTTAATCCATTTTTCCCAATTGCGAGGGAGATTTGATCGGGCTTCAAATAAACCTGCGCCATTCCGGTTGCTTCGTCCAGCCGAATGGAAGATATTTTTGCGGGGCTCAAAGCACGCTGGATATACAGGACATCATTTGCGGTATAGCTAATGACATCAATGTTTTCATTTCTCAACTCCCGAACGATGCCGTGGATACGGGAACCTTTCATCCCTACACAGGCGCCAACCGGGTCAATCCGGTCGTCATAACTTTCGACAGCAACCTTGGCACGCTCTCCCGGCTCACGCACAATTCCTCTTATCGTAATTAGTCCATCAAAAATCTCAGGGACTTCCTGTTCAAACAATTTCTCCAGGAATAGGGGAGAAGCACGTGAAATAACAATCCGGGGATTGTTATTTTTCATCGTAACATCAACTACCACTGCACGGAGGGTATCTCCTTTCCTAAAACGGTCTTTCGGGATTTGTTCAGTACGAGGCAAAGTCAATTCTGTTCCTTCGTGCAGAACGAGAATTTCATTTCGCCAAACCTGATACACTTCCCCTACGATCACCTGGCCAACCATCTGCTCGTATTGCTCAATCACAGATGCTTTTTCCAGATCCCGCACTTTTTGTGTTAGGGTCTGCTTAGCTGTTTGAACAATCTTTCGGCCAAAATCTGAAAAATTAATCTCCTCTGCAAGATCATCTCCAACTTCGTAATCCGCATCAATTCCCAACGCCTCACTCAATGGAATCTGCTGAGTTTCGTCTTCCAACTCAGTATCTTCTACAACTGATCTCTCACGAAATCCCTGTATATCTCCCTTATCGACGTTTACAATAATTTCAAAGTTCTCATCGGAGCCATATTCTTTACGAATCATGGTCCGGAACACCTCTTCCAGCACTCCCATCAGCGTAGCCCGATCAATGTTTTTGAATCGGGAAAACTCTGTAAATGCCTCTACGAGGTCAACCTTAGTATCTACAACTTTCTTTCGTGCCATTTCTCTATCCTAGATGGTAATGATCACTTTGGATTCTTCTATATCGACAAACAATATCTTTCTAATTGCTGGTTCCGGCTCGACTTTACTAGATGGGATAGGAGAAGATTTCTTTTTTCGCTTCTTTTTTCCCTTTGTCCGCTGAGCAGGGCCAAGTTCTATGCCCGATTCCTCAACTGCTAACAAGCATCCTTCCTGCTGCTCTCCCTCTTTCAGTTTTATTCGCAGGTTTCGCCCGATATTTTTTACATACTGCCGATGTAATTTTAGGGGACTTCCGATTCCTGGCGAAGAAACTTCCAGATTATAACTAAAATCAAATGACTTATGTGTTTCCAACCATCTGGCCAATTGACGGCTCAGCGAGGCGCATTCGGACATGCTGATTCCTTTTTCCGTATCGACGTTTATTATAAGTCGCCTACGATCTCCTCTTATGAGCACAGCATCCACAACAAACACCTCAGAATTAAATTCTTCAAGCTTTTCAGCGATCTCTGTTTGTAGTTGCTTTGTTAACATGTCAAAAAAATAAGGGAGCCTCCTCCCTTATATCACAGTCAGCCTGATATTTCGCACAAAATTAATATTAAATTTGAACAAATCAAAGCAATGGAATTGCAAATACTTCAAGATGCCGGCCGTGCGATCAATAAGGACTGGGAACTCAGCATAAATGAGGGATCAACTGACTATGAATATTTCCTTAAGACCCTTAAATCACAGCTCAGCAAGCAGTTATGCTATTATTTAGATTCAGACATGGAATACTTAATCAATACGCTCTATAGGCGAGATATTCGTGAAAAAGATTTTCATGCTGCCATGCAACAGAGCAGTATTTCCCAAATCGCTGATGCGCTTGCCGAGGTGATTATCAAACGAGAGTTAGAAAAAGCATATACTCGGGCAAAATACCGGAACCAGCAGTAACCTATTCCATCGGATTACGTTTGGTAAGGATCAGAAAAAAGATTGAACTTTGTGGCTGTATCCATAAAGTATTTTTTTTGACTACCCCCGGTTCCCTCTTCCCGAAAATCAAGAGTGGCGTATTGTAAAAACGGATAGTCAGGACGATCCGCTGTTTTTATTTCGCTAAGTGTTTATTCAGGAATGGGACTTTTTCAACACAATCATCCTTATCGGAAACATTTCCGGGAAACGATTTTTTTATCGATTCCGGTTATTATCGGACAACTCGGCCATGTCCTCATGGGCTTCATTGACAATCTCATGATTGGCGATGTGGGGCCGGTTCATCTCTCTGCGGCCTCCCTTGCCAATGGCATTTTTTTCATCCTTACTGTACTGGGTATCGGAATTACCTTTGCTATTACCCCTCTTGTGGCAGAAGCGCATGCTGCTCAAAAACCACATAAAGTGGGGCAATACCTCAGGCAAGGCGTATGGGTCGGGATTGGGGTCTCTGTGCTGATCAGCCTCGGTGTTTATTTCAGTGCTGACTTACTCTACTACCTGGACCAACCGCAGGATGATGTGGACCTGGCATACAGCTACTTGAAAATTCTGAGTATCTCTGTCCTTCCAATGGTTTTCTTTCTGGTGTACAAACAATTCACAGACGGGCTCTCCATGACGCGACCCGCTATGTACATTACCTTGCTGGGCCTGGGCTTTAACACCTTTTCAAATTGGGTATTGATCTGTGGGAGATGGGGATTCCCGGGCCTGGAACTCGATGGAGCCGGATACGGAACCCTTGCCAGTCGCATTTTCATGATGGTCCTGATGATGGGCTATGTGCTCACAGCCAAGCGTTTCAAGAAATATGATGTCCAGATGAAATGGCGAGAATTCCGACCCAAAATCGTTCGGAAAATTCTGGAAATCGGTTTCCCATCCGGCTTACAATATTTCTTTGAGGTCGGTGCTTTTGTCGGAGCAGCGATTTTGATTGGCTGGATGGAAAATGGCTCGGCCAATCGAGCAGCTCATCAAATTGCCATGAATTTCGCGGCCATTACCTATATGATTGTTACCGGGATCGCTGCAGGCGCCACTATTCGAGTGGGCAATTCCCTGGGAAGGAAAGATACGCTTGCCATGCGACGAGCGGGATTATCTGGAATCTATCTGGGAGGTGCCTTTATGCTCATTGCGGCCGTAGTCTTTGTATTTGGAAAAGAATCCTTGCCCGGTATGTTTGTCGACGATCCTTATGTATTGGATTTAGCGGCCAAACTCATGATTATTGGGGCTTTTTTCCAATTGTTTGATGGCATTCAAGCTGTCGGCGTAGGTATTTTGAGGGGCATACAAGATGTACGCATCCCGACGCTAATTACTTTTGTGGCGTATTGGGTCATCGCCTTACCATTAGGATATTTTCTGGGATTTACGCTGGATTTGGGTGTCGAAGGGATTTGGTATTCATTTGTAGTGAGTCTGGTATTTGCATCAGTGATGCTGACCGCGCGATTTTTACGATTGACACGATCAGTTCCAGAAGCATCTGACAAGCAAGTTTCGGAAACGACTGGCCCGGTACAATTATAAACTCATTCCTATTGCTATCCAGACGGCAGCACATACAGTGTTGGCCACATTTACGCCATGATTATTCAGCCAACCCCATCGCTGCAAGGTAGCTCCCAGCAAGGAGTCCATCAGGTTTCCGAATATCCCTGCCGTGAATACCCATATCCAGGAAACTGGACTACTCGCGTCCACAGCAAAAACCAGCGCTATCAATAAACTCCCTGCGACACCGAGTATCGTACCCTCCAGGCTGATCACCCCATCTCGCCCCCGTTCGGCAGATTTCCATGTCAAGATATTTATATATCGCTTTCCATATATATTCCCCAATTCAGAAGAAAACGTATCTCCCATTGCCGAGGCGAGTGTTCCCGCTAACATTGCCTGAAAGAGGCTGGTATGGTCTGGGAAAGTCCACGCAAACAAACCAAACAGCGCAGCGAGTCCTCCATTGGAAAAGGCATGGATGGCTGATCTTTTTCCTCGATTTTGTTCTGCCAGGCCGACCGACTGTTTCCATTCCAGTTTCAAACGAGAAGCTGCTGAGCCCAACATAAAAAAGATCAGGAGGAGAATAAGACCATTTACTCCACTGCCGTAGAAAATCGCCATTGCCAGAAATCCTCCCAGGATTCCACCGGGAATATCAATTTTCCCAAGCGCAATACTCAACAACACTGCACTACTCACTGCAAGTATGCTCCATTCAAGATGTGTCGGGTGGCCCAATTCTGCAGATTGCCAGATGCTGATTGCTACATATCCCAAGCCTACAGCAAAGCAGCAGCTATAGCCTATTTGTAAAAACCGGTTCACGCTCCAACGTTTATCTGGGTCCATCCGTATCATTTCTGGAATTGACCACAAGATAGTTGATCTCCATTTCTCATTCTATATTTATCATTTCTCAGCACCACGACATGAGTGAATCCGAAAAAACATACACGCCCATCAATTGCACCATATACGATCAGATAGAAATTTTTGCCATGCGGAAAACGCCTGTCGAATTGATCGTAAATCAGGAGGGAGTTGAAGTCAAACTTGAAGGGTTGATCGTGGACATTAATGCTTTAAAAGAAGGCGAATTCCTGACGATGGCATCCGGGCAGGAAATTCGACTGGATCGGGTAATTAGTCTGAAAAAGCGGCAATAATTCAATAGAATGAACGATCATTCATTATGTTCTTTCTTGTTTCAGCCCCTGAATAGCCGCTTTCCAGTCGCCCTTCCAATCCCCAACAGGCTGTCGACAAATATCTATTACAGGAGGTGAATGAGTAATTTCAGCAGGGCCAAAGCAAGCAGCAGACCCTAAAAACGGAAGAAGGGAGATTTGCTGAGGTTCATACCGAAAAGGTACGCAAATCTCTTACTTCTTCCGGATTGCTAATGGAGAATTTGGATTCTTTTCGTGAGAACACCCATTTGCGTAACGACCGAAAGGGTATAAATCCCTTCCGCCAAATCACGCGTATCAATTTGCGTTTCGCGAAAATATCCGGATCGATGCGACACCAGCTGCCCCAAGGGATTATACAGTGCCCATGCCTCAGCTACCAGGTCTTCCAACTGAATCTGGAGAACATCGCCTGCGGGATTAGGGAACACCTGCATGTGGGCTAGCAAGGCTGGATCAAGCCGGGTGAGAGAATCCTCCTGCATCAACAAGAGGGAGTCAAGCCCAACGGCAACCTCTATCTCACTTTCGTCAGCAGAGATCGCCAGGGGGTCTGAAATTGATGAATAAAAGGTTTCCTGCAAGTAGGTCTTGCCAGAGATATCGTCGATCATAATGATGCAGAGTCGGGCCACCTCTCCGAATCCTGTTCGATTCTGATGATCGATGCGCGTCATGGCTATATCCAATTTGCCGTCCAGCTCAAAATTGCGGCTCATGCTGAGCATATCCGTTCCATTATCCCCCAACCAGGAACTGCCATATTCAACCATGATCTGACCTGCTTCGATCAGCGTGGGATCATAATTGATGGAAAAGGCCAGGCCATACACACTATCAGCTGAAAGCGTGTCATTTCCCAGCGAGATAATCATGACTGCGGTATCGCCGACCATCAAGGTGTCCTCCGTAAAAAAAACCGTCAAGGGCAAGCCATTGGCACTGCTACTGCTGGTTTTATTGTGCGTCAATCCATAATTGAGATTAATGGCCAGGGTATCTGCTGCCTGAATAATCCCGTCGCCATCGCAGTCCAGGTGTTTATAATTCGTACCCCCTGTCAATGAATTGCTCCAATCCGGAGCATATTGAGGTTTCCAGACGAGTGAAGCTCCCGGTCGAACCGGGCCTACATTCCCATACCCGATCCCAATTGCAAGGAGGTCAAAATTGTTCGCGATCTGATCGCTATTCGCATCGCCCGGCCAAACACTGTCGGATGCCATATGCGCTGGCTGCTGGAAGCCTTCTGTTATGATTAATGCCCCTGCTGTCGCTGTGGACATCATCGGTTCGCCTACGGTATAATCAATGATGAGCCCGCCTGCTGTCATACTTTCTCCTTCTGCTCCCACGACTTCCCGATCCAATGTCTGGCAGAAGGCAATCACAGGCAATAGCATCAGCCAGCATAAAAATCCTGATTTTGTCATAACTAGATGATTATTCATTACTGTAAAGTGGCTGATAATCAATTCTGTAAATCAGGTATGCGGTTCCGAATGATATCAAAGTCTTCGTGCCCTTTTCGGATGCTTTTTACTTCCCAGTCAAAACTGTAATTCCCGGAACCCTTGAGCAATTCCTTCACTTCAAATCCTCCATCGCTTTTTGCAACGACTGCGAGCCCCCTGGAATCTGCGGAAAGCGGGGTGAGCATTACGGTCATTCCGGCTTCCTGTACGATCAGTTGAAAATGATCGGGAAAGGCAACTTTCGCTGTTCCATTTTCCAGGGTAGCAGTTCCTCTCAGGTAGGCGGCGGCTTCCGGCCCTTCGAGGCTCGCATACCAGATTTCTTTTTCCGGATCAGTCGGGTGGGCTACCCGGAAATTCTTGAAGTCGCCAAAAATTTCGCCATCCCCTGCGGCATTGACCATCATCCCGGCCTTCAAAGCTCCGGTAGAATCATATACAGCAATGAACCCATTATCAGTGCTTCCAGCCCGGTTGGATAAGACAGTGTTCGTGGTGCCATTATTTCCGGTCGTTCGCACAAAACCGGTTCCGTTTTGTATGCCATTCTCTATCCGAATCTGATTGCTGCCATTCAGGATTGAGCTGGAGCCTGCTACGCTGAGGGTCGAAACGGCTGCATTGGTGCCAATGCTGACATTGCCGGTATTGAAATAGAGGTCTGTTGAATTTTGTGTCCAGAGGTTGCTAC
>CAYGTH010000078.1:2308-20494 GCA_964352745.1 uncultured Bacteroidia bacterium | reverse complement strand
CTGCGCGCTGCGCTTGCTAGTCACTCGATTGGTAGTGATCTATATAGGCCCAGGCTAATTCCGGATAAAATTGATGTCCCCCCTCTCCTTCAGCTAAGACTACCCGCTCAGCTACCCCATACTTCTGATACAGTTTCCTGGCTATCTGGTAGCCCTCCCTGACCCCTTCTATATCAGCCAGATAATCATCTTGACCAGCGATAAGTAATAAATGTCTGGGAGCAATCAATTCAGCAAGCTCAGGCATATCTGCGAACTCAAGGAGGCCCGGCAAGTATCCACATGCACAATGAGGATATTTTAGCCATGATTTTTCGTAAGTCGAAAAAGAACAAGACACGACTGCCAACTGAATTCGCGGATCTATACATGCAGCAAAATAACTAACCGTACCCCCGGCTGAATTGCCTAAACAACCAATTTGATTGTTTTGCAGTTCGTCCTGAGTTTCTATAAAATCAATTGCACAGGAAATATCTGACACCCTTTTCCCCAGCATCGGCCTCCCCTGCATAGCAAGGTTGAGAGACACATGATTACAGCTTAAATCGCCGACAGCCTGTTCCCCAATAGAAATGTACATACCCGGGGCATGCCCCTGCAGGCAAATCATAACAGGATAAGGGGGAGGCATTTTTTTGGGCGTTAATAAGAAAGCTGGAATACTATCTTCCGGGCTCAATCGTATGACAACCCGATATAAAGTATAGGCTTCTTCTTCAGACAAGCGTTTTTTAGTATATGATAACTCTTCAGCAGGAGGCCTTTGAGTTGACACCTGCATGAGTTCAGCAAGTTTTGTCCGCATAACCTCCTGGCTACTGGATTGCGATATCAAAGCAGAATCTCTATCCGGATAAGGCTGCCCACAACTGATCGTGAAACAGACAAAAAGAGTTGCAATTATACTTATGTTCCATTTCATACACCTGAGTTATTGAGGGGAGTGATTGGTTCCGATTCATATTTCATGAACAGAAAAATGATCTATGATTGAAGAGAGCAGGTTATATCATCTATAGTCTTTACTCATGTGCTTGCAATCGTTAACTTGTGTCAACACAACCTATGCAATATGTTGAGGATAAAAAATCGTCACTATCTAAGCTGCTGTAGGTTCGGGGGCAGAGGAGTTGATTAAATCCCTAGTGGTCAGGTATATACAACTAAAAATCATGAATCACAATCGACTTCTAATGGTGCTGTTATTTTTCTCAGCGTTGTTGCAGGGACACAATACCGAAGTAGAAAAACCGGCGTCAAGACCCAATGTATTGTTCATTTGTGTAGATGACCTCCGGCCCGAATTAGGCTGTTATGGAGCCCGGCAGATTCAATCCCCACATATCGACAAGCTGGCATCAGAAGGACTATTATTCAATCGTGCTTATTGTAATGTGCCGGTTTGTGGAGCTTCCCGCGCAAGTTTGTTAACAGGGATTCTACCTACAAAAACCCGGTTTGTAAACTATAAAACCTATGTGTCGAAAGACACTCCTGAAGCGAAAACACTTCCCCAGGTTTTTAAAGAGAATGGATACAGCACGTACTCAGTAGGAAAAGTATTCCATCACCGCGATGATTGCGAATCACAAAGTTGGACAGAACCCAATTGGATGGGAGGAAGTGAGAAATTGAACTTTCAGCTGGCGCTGGACCCTACCACAAGGGATAGCCTGAGTGAAAGAGGGCGGGGAAGGGTTTATGAGTCCCCTGATGTGGCAGACATTGCATATCCAGATGGGAAGATTGCATTACAAACTATCGAGTATTTGCAAAAACTCTCAGCAACCAACGAACCCTTCTTTTTGGCATGTGGCTTCATTCGCCCGCATTTACCTTTTTATGCCCCTAAAAAATACTGGGATTTGTACCCTCGGGATTCCATCTCATTAGCTGACAATCGCTATCTGCCTGAACATGCTCCTGAGGCATTACATGGAAGTGGTGAATTTAACAGTTACCACCTTGCTGGCTTAGCACCAAAATCAGATGAGTTCCATCAGGTAATGAAACATGGATATTTGGCCTCTGTAAGTTATGTAGACAAGCTAATTGGAGATGTGCTTGCAGCAGTAGAAAACCTCGGCTTAGCTGAAAACACCATAATTGTTTTATGGGGTGACCACGGATGGCATTTAGGGGAACATGATTTTTGGGGCAAGCACAATACCATGCATTTAGCCATGAAAGTTCCGCTCATTATCAAAGTTCCAAATGGAGCAAAGGGCAAACAAAGTAATGCCCTCATCGAAACTACGGATATATTCCCAACTCTTTGTGACCTAACTGGCCTAACACAACCTGATCAACTACATGGAAAAAGCTTCGTTAAGGTGTTGGATAATCCCGAAAAATCGTTTCGGAAGTATGCCTACAGCCGTTTTGTAAGGGGGGATGCTATCATTACAGATCGCTATTCCTACACGCATTACAGCGGAGAAAAAGAAGAGATCATGCTGTACGATTTAAAAAATGATCCCGATGAAAATGAAAATATTGCGATGGACCCTATAAACAAATCCATTGTTGAGGAAATGCAGCACCTACTCTTAGATGCAGAATCCCGTGCAAAGGCTATTAAGTAAGCAGACAGATTATAGTATAGCGTATTTAGACGGGATACTCTACTTCAGTAATTCCCGGCTTGAAAAATAAATTAAGCATCTCATTATCAATGCATTAAGCCTCCACAAATCGCTCACTGGCGAACACAATCGAAGATATGTGGCAGCAAAAAGAGACCGTCATTCCAGACGAATTTCATTGCAGAGCTTGAAATTCGGTCTGGAATCTCCCAACAGCACAATGGGGGCTGGAATTTGATGACTTGCGTTTTGTTCGTAGTGCCCAGAATTGGGCATACTCATCTAAACCGTGAATTGCTATCTAACTCTTGTTCGTGTGAGCAGGGGATTCTGGGTTCTTTTGGGAAGCTACGCAACCCAAAATCCTCGTGAAGATGTCTGAGGCGTAGGAAGTGAGATCGAAGATATTATTCTTTTCTACGGTTGCGCTTCTTCACCCCAGCGCCTGTTCCGCATTCTGCTTGAATGTATTCATCAATTCAAGATAGGCATAGGGTCCGTAACTAATCCGGGCAACTCCGCTGGCAGCCAATTCCGATTTGGCAGGAGCCGTAGGGGTTTTTATTATATTCACGGGCAGATCAATACGCTCACACAGATCGGAAATCAACTCAGGATGAGCCAAACCAGGGACAAAAAATCCATCAGCTCCCGCATCCTGATAAGCCCGGGCTCGCATTATTGCTTCCTCCATCAGCCCTGCATGTTTCTGTTTGTCTTTTTCTTTGAGAAACAAGTCCGTGCGTGCATTGATAAAAAGGGGAGCGTTCCTGTCTTGTGCTGCCTTACGAACAATGGCGACCCGATTTGCTTGCGTTTTTATGTCATAAAGTCCCTGCGAACCCACGACCTGATCTTCGAAATTCACCCCGATAATGCCGGTTTCCAGAAGGCTGGCAGTACGTTTCGCTAATAATTCATGATCTAACTTTGCATAGCCCCCTTCGAAATCGATACTCACCGGAACTGACACGGCATTCACGATTTGTAGAACGGTTTGGAGCAGTACCTCAAAAGGGATCACCTCTCCATCGGGATATCCCTGCGAAAGCGCCAGCGGCTTACTTCCGGTTGCTACAATCGGCGCACCGGCTTCGACGAGGGCTTGCGCACTCCCGGCATTCCAAATGTTATACAGCATGATCGGATTTCCCTTTATGTGGAGTTCTTTGAAACGTCTGAATTTATCTAATACACTCATAACAACTGGTTAATGGGTAAGCCTCTGTTTGAAACCCTAATGTATATAGAAAAGCCCGACTTAAGGAATCCTTATCTACTTCCGCCAACCGAGGGGTAGAAAAGAAGGCGACCTCTTAAACTGCCTCAATATTTTAATAAGTCGAATAAGTTCTGTTTTTTAGGCTAATGAACAATATCTCCAGACTTACCTAATTCTATTTGTCATGAAAAAAGTATTATTGTTACTCGTTGTCGTTGCCTTATTCAGTCATTTCTCATATGCACAACATGTGGTATGGCCAGCTGAAAGTATCGAAGCATTAACCGCCGGGTGGGAGGGCGAACGTACCCCGGACGGCAGGCCCAAAGTTTCCGATGAACTCCTGGAACGATTAAAAGCACTTTCCATGGAAGAAGTGTGGGGCACCTTGCGCAGGAATGGATATGAAAATCAATTTGAAAACTTTGCCAGCACCTACGGGAATGGATGGGAAATCCTCCATCCGGAACAGGTGATGACCGGACGCGTGCTGACTGCACAGTTTATGCCGCTAAGAACAGATTTCAACGAATACGTTCAGCAACAGGCGGAAAAGGAAGGAACCAAAACACCAGTTACCAATTATGCCCCGATCATCAAATTGCTGGATGGAGATGTGTATGTAGCAGATAGTTATGGAAAAATGGTAGAAGGCACCCTGATCGGGGATAACCTGGGGAATGCGATATACAGAGCCGGAAAGCGAGGCGTCATCTTTAACGGATCTGTGCGCGACGTCGAGGGCCTGTCTCAGATCGAGGGATTCAATGCCTGGATAAGAGGTTCTGACCCCTCAGCCATCAAAAATATGATGATCGCTAATGTCAATGCTCCCATTCGGATAGGGCGCGTGTCGGTTTTGCCGGGAGATGTTGTATTGGCAAAAACCACCGGAGTAGCGTTCATTCCGCCTCACCTGGTACAGAAAGTCGTCATCTCGGGTGAATTTACAGCCCTACGGGATGAGTTCAATCGGTATTGCATGAAGACAAATAAATATGAATACATCAACGAGGCTTTTGTCGTCGAGGATGAGGTATTTGAAAAAGATTTTGAGGAATGGGTAGCTGAATATTCCGATTTGCCTATGCCCAAAGAAGAGCTGGAAATATATATGGAAGAACGCGCAGCCAGGAGAGCAGCCAATAAGGCGAATGAGTGAGTTTTGGCTGATTTTCCATCTTTAGGATCATACAAATCCCCGGATGTAAATCCGGGGATTCCCTTACCGGCATCGTGAGCCAGGCACTTGGCCAGCCGGATCGGAATCCGGCTATAGCAGATTGCTAAACAGCTACGACTTTCAACAGAATTAATGTATGGATTAACAGCAAGATCCTGTCTATTGCCTGTCATCTTCATCTCTTGTCTGTTGTCTGTTGTCTGTTGTCTGTAATCTATCCCCTTCCCTACCCCATTGAAGTATTATGAGAGAAAACATTCACCTTTCCATCTTTGCGGCTCTGTTAGTCGGCCTTGTCCTGTTCCCGGTCATAGTTGAGGGATTGGGAATGCACAAGATTACAGTTGCCTGTATCGGGGATAGCATTACATTCGGAGCTCGTCTGGATGATCCGGAAAAAGAGTCATACCCTGCACATCTCCAACAATTGCTGGGCGAGCAATACAATGTCGTAAACCTGGGCGTAGGCGGTTGTACCCTGATTCGAAAGGGCAAACCTACCGTTTGGAATGAGTTGCCTAAGATTAAAGCAACCGCCCCTGACATGGTGATCATCAGCCTGGGCACAAATGACACCTGTGGGGAAGGAACTTGCGGCGAACGGAAGTGCTGGGAATATAAGGAGGAATACAGGGACGACTATAGGGATCTGATTGACTCCTTACAAGCCCTTCCTGTCAAACCCGCTATCTGGATATGTGCCCCTTCTCCGATGGTATTAGAAACCCCCGGCCTGAACAAGGATCGTATAGCAGGGCTGACGATTCGTAAACCCCGACTTCAAGAGTTGATCGTCAGCGTTAAACAGGTAGCGATAGAAAAGGAAGTTGGCTTCATCGACCTGAATACGCCCCTCGATCATCAACCGAAATTATTTACCGTGCAAGATGGCGTGCATCCCAACAAAGCTGGCTATCGTGCTTTGGCGGAGTTGATATTTCAGGCATTAAGGAAATAGAGTCTTTTAGTATCTGAAACGATCATAATTTATCCTGATAGCATACCATTGAAATCCTACAACTCCAGTCTTTCCTTCGAAAATAGTTTCTCATCTGGGCCCTCCGGAAGACTTTTTTGCCAATCCCGTATTTGCGCAATTAACTTGCTAACTACTTCCGCCTTCTCCTGTTTCAAGTCGGTTTTTTCGTAAACATCCTTCGCAATATCGTAGAGCTCTACATAGCTCAAATCCCGATTGGCTACCAGTTTCCAGTTTTGATCCACTATCGCATAAGACACCCAGTGATCTGGTTTTTGTTCATTGACAGGCCAGGCTCCTCCCATTTTCCAAAAAAGAGGTTGGGTTCTGGCGGGATAGGGTTTGCCTTTCAGGGTGGAGACCTGACTGAGGCCATCTGGCTTATATGTCTCAGGAAGTTCTACTCCGGCAATTTCGCAGAAGGTCGGGAGTAAATCTACGGCTGACATCAATGAAACCGTGTCAATGGCTCCCGCTTTGATTTTCCCAGGCCAACGTGCAATGAAGGGAACACCGATTCCGCCTTCAAACAGTGCCGCTTTATAGGCTTTTCTCCCTCCTGTGATTCCCTTGGAACCGGCAATATTGTACCCCAATCCAGTAGCTGTATCCAGGTAGGATTTTAGTTCAGTGGGAGTAGCCGCCCTGGCAGGACCATTATCGGAGCTAAAAATAACCAGGGTATTGTCTGTTATATTCAAGCGGTCCAATGCATCCAGCACCTCTCCTATTCTTTCATCTGCATGAGAGAGGACCGAGGCATAAATATTATCCGCTTCTTCCAACTCCCGAAATTCCCATTGATATTTAGGTACAACATGATGCGGGGTATGGGGTTCATGCAGCCACATATTGATAAAGAAGGGTTTATTCTCTTCCAGCGCTTTTTCCATAAAGGCAATAGCGTTATCTGCATCTTCATAAAATGGCATTTGTTCACCGGAGCAATTGAATGCGCCATAGGTGTCATATCCGTATTGGGCCGGCGTAGGGGAATCCAGGATCATGTTGTTCGAAAGATGCCATTTGCCAAAATGAGCAGTTGCATACCCATTTTCTTGCAATAGCCTTGGCAAGAGCGTGGTTTCATAGTCCAACCAATCGGGCATATTTCTTTTGGCGTTTTGAGGAACCCATGCAAAGTGGCCATCAATATTATACCTTGCCGGAAACTGACCGGTCATCACCGCTGTCCTGCTCGGAGAGCAGACCCCGCTTGCTACTGTAAATCTGTGAAAATCTGTTCCTTCTGCAACCAGGCGATCAATGTTAGGCGTTTTTACATAGGGGTGACCATGAGCACTCAAATCGCCCCAGCCCCAATCATCGGCAAAAATGAAAAGGATGTTGGTTTTGTTCTCTTTCTGGTTTTTGGCTGGTCTATTACCATTGCTTTCCTTACAACTCAAGAAGCTTAGAAACATGAAGCTTACACAGATTATTTTGGTACATCTTATCATGTTTTTTTTCTCCCTACCGTACATTTTCTTAACAACCAGCCTTTGTAGTAAAGTGGAGAGTGATGAATATTGGCTTATCAATGCAGAAGCCAAGGTAAATAATGAGGAATGAACTGCTGTTGAGAGCAATAAGGTCAGCCAAAAAAGTACTAAATGGTTTGATTTAACCTGTTCTCTCATGGGTTAATGCACTATTTTTTTCAATCTCACATTCCTAAACTGAATGTTACCAGTCCCTGAAGCTTGTAGTCCAATATGACCTTCTGTGAGTTCATTGTTGTGAAAATCTGTTGTCAACACCCCATCTACCCATATCTGAATATGGTCCTCGTCAACAAGGATTTTATAGGTATTCCACTTGTTTAAGGTTTCAACAAATGATAGGGGCTCTGTTCGTAGCACGATTGCCCCGGTTCTATAATCCTGATTGGGATTTAAATCCCATATATTTATTTCATAGCAGTCTGTGGCCGATATATCCAAACTGTCACAGCGTATAAATATTCCCGAATTGATTGTGCTATCTGGTTTGAAATCAAGCGTAAGTTCAAAGTTGTTGTAGACACTTTTTGTCATGACAAATCCCACGGTACTATCAGCTGTGCCTATCAATTCACCATTTGAAAAATCCCAGTTGGCATCCCCTCCTTCAACCCAATCTGATGAGTTTTCCCCAAATAAGGTTACCTGCTCTTGCTCTTCTGTGGAATGATTAGCGGTGCACGAAAACATCAGGATACATAATATCCCAATTGACCCGATGATTGTTAACTCTTTCATAATTAATATTCAGTTTGTTCCAAAATATAAAAGGTATTTTCCATTAGTAGTAAACTATTTCGCCAATAACAGGCTTAAGATGAATAATACTCATGCATAAAACCATCGCTTTTATAGCAAAGAGGTCCCCAAAATGTCTGCGTCTTATGCTTCAAAACTATTTTTGTTAGAGTGAATTTCAGGGTTTACTCCAAACAGTTTTTGACAGCACTCGCTCATTTGGCTTGAAATAACCATTATTCAAGTCTCCCTTACATGCTTGCAACAGCGTCTTCTTGAGTTCCAGAAACTTGTCGTTGTTCTCTTCGATCAAATTATTTTCTTCTCGATAGTCGTTGGGTAGATAGTATAATTGAAATATGTCTTCTGGTGTATAATATCTCAATTTCCAACCGTCATGGGTCACAAGGGCTGGCCCCATGAATGACGCATATACTGTCTGTGCTCTCTTCGTTGGGTTTTCATTTCCCAACAACTCCGGCAGATATGACAGACTCTGTTTTTCTTCAGGAAGTTCTATGTTAAATAGGTCTGCATAAGTAGCCATCATATCATAATTGGCCACTAGCTGGTTCACGGTTCTTCCTCCTTCAATGTGTCCCTTCCAATAATAAATGAGCGGCACTCTGACTCCTCCTTCCCAATTACTTCGCTTAATCCCAGCCATCCCATCATTCCCATCAAAGACATCCACGGCTGTGTTGCTATAATACTTCGTATTTATGTTGTCAATTTTTTCTCCTCGTAAGTTTTCTTTATTAGACTTAACAAGCTTGCCTTCGCTTGGATAGTACAATTCGTGTCCATTATCTGAGGTGAATACAATGATGGTATTTTCCAATAGACCCAGCTTCTCTAGCTCCTCGACCATTATACCCACATGATCATCCAACATCTTCACCATGGAAGCATAGGTTTTCTCTATTTCAGTTAAATCCGGGTTATCGACAAAATCTTGATGGATTTCAGGAATAGCTGATGGGCCGTGCGGCAATTGCGTGGGATGATAAAGAAAAAAACGATCCTCTTTATGTTCTCTGATAAACGCCAACATCTTATCCAGAATCAGGTTTTGCGAATAGTGCTTTTTCCCTTCCATATTCCATCGATCTTCGTATCCTCCGTTTGCGTCAGACTCTTTTGTTTTTCCACAATCAGCAAGGGTATTGCCTTCTACGGTAAGCTGTTTTCCGTTTTCAAATAAAAATGGAGGGTAAAAGCCATGACACCTGACGTGGTCGTAATATCCGTAATACTCATCCCAGCCATGCCTTTTCAGTTGCTTGTGCGTGGTAGAAAAGCCCCAATCTAATTTACCAAATTGGCCTGTGACATAGCCTGCTTGCTGAAACACTTCTGCCAAAAACATCTCATCTTCAGGAACAGGTCCATACTGCTCATCCAAAGCCTGCTGAATCGTCGTATGTTCCAGTGTTTTATCTTCTGACAGACTTATATATGTGCCCCCTCTGGCTATCTTCCATTTATCTGTCTGACAGTCATGATACCCCGTTAACAGACTGGCTCTTGCAGGTGCACAATACATACTGCCGTAGGCATTTTCGAACCGTACTCCCCTAGCGGACAATTTGTCTATGTTGGGGGTTTCAATAATCTTTTGCCCTTCACTGGATAGAAGGCCCCTCCCCAAATCATCAGCATATATAAAAACCACATTGGGAAGGTCTTCTTTCCCCATTGAAGATTTTTGATCCCCGGTTCCACAGGAAATCAAAAAGAATAGTGCCGCTATCAGGCATACATTTTCAGGGGGCCTTCTCATCGAACTTATTTTTTAGGGTAAGTGCTAATGCGTTGCGAGTTTCCCTACTTGTTTCTGTATCATTTTCAGGTAAAATCGAAGCTTGTTCGAAGCGATCATTTTTCATATCATATAGTCTGCCATCGTTGTACAGCTTCCAATCCGCAGTGCGTACCCATTTCAATCCAGAGCCAGTACCGGAGGGCTCCACGCCTCCGGGAAGCGGCAGAATTGACTCTTCCGCGTAGGTCCATGTTCGATTTGATTTTCCTTTGCCAAGCAATAAGTTGGAAAAACTAAATCCGTCGATATTCTGACTGATGGCCTCAGACGCTTTAGCCAGGTCAAGGAACGTCGGTAAAAAATCGGTAAAATCCACGAGACCTTCCACAACCTGCCCTGCCCTGATGGTTCCTGGCCAGTTGGCAATCATCGGTACCCGAGTCCCACCATCCGTAAGCGTAGCTTTTCCTCCGGGGATTTTGATTCCGTTTTGCATGGAAAAAACTGGCTCCTTGATCAATTTTTTTCCTTCAGCCCTTACGATCAGGTTTTGTGGTGTACCATTATCCGCTACAAAAATGATCAAGGTCTTCTCTCTAAGTTTCAACGCATTGAGCCCAGCAACTAAGCGGCCAACAGCTCGGTCCATTTCTGCTACCATTTCCGGATAGCTGTCATAGCGATCAAATGGACTATGAGGGACGGGCGTTTCCAGGTCATCGGTGACTTCATGGCACAATGCCATTGAATAATAAGCGATGAACGGGCGATCGCGATTTACAGTCATAAACTCAATCAGGCTTCTCGTGTACAAATCAGGACCATAATGTGCCTTAGTATCCGTTCTTACTCGCCCATTCCGGTAGATCATGGGTTCGTAGTACCGAGGACCTTCATGCCAGCCGAACAGGTCAGAATGTTGAAAGCCGAGACGGGCTGGATGTTCTGGATCATCTCCAAGTATGCAGAGTTGCCATTTGCCAGCAATTCCGGTAGCATATCCGTTGGCTTGCATTAAGGATGAAAAAGTGTGCTTTTCCTCAGATGTTGGAAAGGCACCCCACTGAACTTCTCCGAATCGAAGCGGATATTTTCCCGTCATGATTGTCAGTCTTGAAGGAGCGCATGTAGGCATACTATAGGTATGCTGAAACTTCATCCCGGTACGGGCCAGTTCGTCAATATGGGGTGTTTTGTAGGATTCACCACCATAGCAACCGAGCACTTCCTGCCCAACATCATCTGCAAGAATAAAGAGAATGTTGGGTTTATCGGTGTTCGACTTTTCTGGATCAGATTGTGGCTGATTTTTATTGGGTTGGCAAGACACAAGCATCCCACACACCCACATATTTATCAGCATTATTTCAAGCCAATTATTACCTCGGTGTTTCATAATATCTATTTTTCTTCTTGTATTTTTTCCAGTTTTCTTTTCTCACGCGCAGCGACTGCTTCTATATTGATCCATCCCAGCTTAGGATACGGACCTATTTTTTGTCTGTACTCAGACAAGATTTGTTGAAGTTCTTCTTTCACTTTTGGATTTTCTGTAACTACATTTTCTGACTGATAGGGATCTTTTTCCAAATCATACAGTTGTTCTGCTGGGGCACCTTCCCTGAGTTTATTATCGACCACATCGCTGTTTTTTTGTTTGGTAAGCGCAAATGCGGCAGCACCTCCCAATAGGTGATCTCCAACTTTTTTCCCTTGGAAACCGCCTTCATCTTGACCGGGGATATATACCCATTTTCCTTTTCTTACCACCAAATGCTCAGGGCTGTTGGGGGTGATCATAAGCATTTCTCTTAGGGGAGCTGTTGCCTCCCCTTTGAATGCTGTCAGTTGATTGACACCATCTTGGTAACTTCCCTTCAATGGCTGGTCCACTATCGCTGCAAATGTTGACAACAAGTCAACCTGACCAATCAAATGATCTGATGCACTATTCGCAGGAATGACTCCCGGCCATTTCGCAATCATAGGGATCCTATGTCCCCCTTCCCAAGCTCCAAACTTAAATCCCAACAAGTCTCCATTGAGCCTGTGCCCAGCCTTCCAGGCATCCTGTCCACCGTTGTTTAACATGCCACCATTATCGCTTGTGAAGATCACAAGGGTATTCTCTTCCTCTCCAATCTCTTTAAGCGTGCCCAGTACCTCCCCTACGATCCAATCTAATTCATGGATAAAGTCTCCATAGCGACCTGCTTCGCTCGTTCCTTTGAATTGTGGAGCAGGCGTAAACGGATGGTGGATATTGGTGGTGGCCAGGTAAAGAAAGAAAGGTTTGTCCTTATCATTTGAATGGGTCTTTTTCATCCAGTCAAGGGCTTTATCCTTAAGAGTCGTTCCTACTTTTTCGTCTTCATACAGCAAATGAGCTTTTTCTGCCCCTCCAATAGCATTGTATCCTCCTTTTGCCGGCCATTTCTGCGTTACAGATTCTTGACCTAACACAAATGGATCCTCAGGATCGTATCCATCTACCGAGTGGTTCTCAACAAAGATAAATGGAGGACCACTATTTACCATTGGCACTCCATAAAAGTAATCGAACCCAAGTTCAAGCGGTCCTGGTTTTAATTCTTTGTTGTAATCTGGTTTATCTACACCCATACCAAGATGCCACTTCCCTATACAAGCAGTTGAATACCCTGCATCTTTTAGCAAGCTGGCGAGGGTCATTTGGGTGGTGTCAATTGTTAGACCATCATCTATGCCACCAATCGGCCCCCAGAAATTTCGTCTTAGTGGATACGTGCCAGTCAACAACCCATACCGGGAAGGAGAACACACTGCCGAAGCGGCGTGAGCATCTGAAAACGATCTACCTTGGCTAGCCAGCTTATCAATGTTAGGTGTTTGGACGAGCGTAGCTCCATAGCAGCCCAGATCCCCATAGCCCAAATCATCTGCATTGATAAGGATGATATTAGGAAGTTTTTCTTCATTATTGGGTGTCTGAGCACAACTCCATAGCACAAACGGGAGGAATGCGATCATGACGTATTTTATCCTTTCCATAACGGTTATTTTCATTTCATTTTCCATTGGTCCCTATTGCTATTTATGTATCTCATATCGGAGTAAGTAGACTTTCCCATTTTTCCCTGTCATCGAAATGCCCCAACCCGGAATTTCAATTACAGGATTACCATTTTCCAGATGAGGCCGATATAAACCTGGTGCTTGGGGAATATTCGTTAAGTTTTGGTGCAAAGGGGTGAATGTTTCTCCGTCCGGAGCGAACTCGATAGAAGAATTGATAGAGGCCAATGAAGCGATTCCTCCATCTTGCAACCAGATGAGCACCTCATGGCTTTCATCCAGGATAGATTCGCCATGCTTTTGGTAGGGCCCCTCAGGCTGAGAAGCAATGGCCACTCCCATTTTTGTGCGCCTGGGGCCTTCCTTACCGTCTATGTAACATCTCCCCTTGTAATACATCCATATTTTTTCATTTTTCACCAACAAACTGGCGTCGTCAATTCGGTAGCTATCAAAGGCTGTCGTATCAGGGGAAACTTTTAATATCGGATTATTGGCTACGCGGTTAAACGGACCATCGGGGCTCTCTGCAACCGCCAAACCGATGGCAGTATAGTCGTTAATTGAATTGTTCTCGAATTCTTTATCGGCTTTGCCCGGTGTCGGTTGGACCGCTGTGTAATACAGGTAGTATTTGCCATTATGAGCTAGCATATTGGGGGTAAATACCGAGTGGCTGTCAAAAGTCCCCTCTTCACCCAACCCAAGTGCCATGCCTTGTTCTTTCCATGAATGCCCTTCATCCTGGCTGGTAGCGTACCAAATTGTGGCCCAATAACCAGGCGTGATCGGGCTATTCATTCGGCTATACCAAACGTAGTACTTATTGCCTACTTTGATCACATCGCTGGGATCCCTTCTGTTGTACAGGGAATCTATCCCAATTCCAGTAATGTCTGAATAGGAAAAGCTGACGGTTTCGGGTTCTTTTTCTGCCTGAGTTACTGCCTGGTTTGAATTGCCGGAAGTACAAGCAACTAATTGAACAAGGGACAGCACAAGTATAATCCTTGCAAATCTGACCGCTTGAAGTTGTACGTTTACGTTTTGCATCATCTTAATCCTGGTTTTAGAAGGCTCTCTTATGCTACTGCTCAAACATGACGACCACTTTGTCTAGAATGGGTTTGGATTTGTTTTCTGTTGTATCAAAGATTTTAACTTCAAACTGGAAAGCATATCCTTCAGGAAGGCCTGCAAGATCCAACTGTGCGGGTATTTTTTCAACTTGCTTGGCAAAACCCTCTATATAGTCATATTGCTCAGTTACCTGCTGCCAGTCGCTCCATCGGTCAATGACTCCATCCTTAGTTGTATCCAGCCCCATACGCATTTCAACCGTTTCCACCCAGGGTCCAGGACTGATATAATCGGTCTCCATCTGGGTCAGTAAATAAAACTGACCTTCGGCAAATACGATATCCGGATCCGGATGTCCCTGGCCAATATTGCTGCAAAAAGTGAAGGGTTTGTTGATATCGTCGGAAGTAAACCAGGCGACACTCATACTTTCTCTACCATGTCCGCCGGCCGGATCAAAATCGCAGAATAAATAGTATTGCCCTCCGATTGAGATGGAAGCCCAGTCCCCATACGCATTCTGTTCTGGCTCATGGATTTCGTATTGGGCAAAAGCACGGATATCCCCTGCCTTGATTCTGTGTTGAGGAACATCATCCGGTGCCATTTTTCCGGGGAATCTTTCCGGCACTTCTGCATACCAATGCGGATGGGGGTATTCTGCAAATTTTCCTGTTGGCTGGGTACGTTCATCCACCGGAGGATTCAAGATGTTAAAATCATTGATTCCGTCAGCGCTAACAGCATGCACCGCCAAAGGGGAATCCCAGGCATGGGTGGATGCATCGATAGGGGTCCAATCCTCAACAATAAGATGAAAATCACCCCTTAGATCACGGATAACAGCACAGTCAGAACCGTGTGTGGGATCATTGAAAGCCATGCCCATATTTTTTCCTGGCACACCATCTGTCAGGTCTTCATCAATGTAAAGGTGCGGGTCCTGGTCATTGGGGTAGTCGTAATAGAGGTAAAACTTCCCATCCACATATTCAGCAGTTGTCATCCAGCGAGAAAAACTCTCTGACACTGCGCCATGATGTATCCAGGTTTTCATGTCTCTGCTTTGCCAGGCATGATAGCCTCCCTTACCGGGCATTAGGCCGCCAGGAGCATCAAATTGGTTGTTGAAAGGAGTTGTTTTTAACGCTACCTCAAATCCTTCCCAGGTGGTCAGCTCTCCCTCAAAAGATCCATCTTTTTGACTTTGACTTTTTTTATACCGACCAAACATCCAATAATTACCCGGTCCCACCTGCAGGGCTATAGGCGCATCGCCCAGGTTGGACGGTCCCATATTGGAAACCGGCTCCCAGTTTAGCCATTCAGTTGACTGCGAAAAGGTGATTGACTTCACTATGCGCTTCTTGGGAAACTTTTTTATTGTGCTTTGAAAAGTAGCTTGAGAAGTTGCTGGCACGAGCTTCCCTTTGATGATATCCATATTCGTTTGCTGGGCCATATTGGCCAACCAATCTTCCTGGGACTCAATGATCCAGGCATCGACCATGTGTGAATCAGCATGTTGTGTATTTTGAGGTTGAACAGCACATGATTGTCCAAATAGAAATGAGGATACCGTAATTAAAATGTACCAATGAGTTTTCATATTCATGATCAATTAATCCTGTCCATTTCTCTTAAAAAACTTTATCAACATCTGTTTGCATAGCATTTGGAGCATGCTGTATGCGGTTCGTATGAATCTCAAAGGCCCAGGCATACTTGCTTTTCCCAAGGTCAGCAGGAGGGTTTATGACCAATCCTTCCGGACTTATGTTCCAATCTATTTCAGCACCTGACCCCAGCAGCCTAACTGATTTCACTTCGTTCTCGTTCCAGCCTTTTGTGGCTTCTATTGTGATGGTAGCACCTGGCTTTTCAAGTGCAATAGCGAAAAGTGTTTTTTCTTTTGTTGTAAACGCCAGGTTTCCTGCTTGCTGGTGATTGGTTTTCCAGTAGCGGGTTCCGTAAATAGCCTGACCGTTTATTTTCAGCCAGTCTCCCATGATGTGAAGTAATTCAACTTGCGCTTCCGGAATGGTACCGTCTGCGCGTGGACCGATATTCACTAAAAAATTCCCGTTTCCAGAGATAACCTCCACCATTTCGGTGATGATCGCCTGAGGCGTTTTGTACCGATCATTTTCCAGATAGCCAAATGAAGTGCCGAAGGTTGTACAACTTTGCCACTTGGGCCCAATCACCTTTAGCTTCAAATTGTCTTTTTCCAAACACCCTACTCCATCGGGCCAATTACGATTTTTCCCTTTGTTATTGACATAAACAGCCTGACCATTTGCAGCCCCATTATTCATAAAATCAGTGATCATGAGGCGACACTGATCGTAGAAATATTGGATTTCAGGTTTAAATACTTGTGGATTTTTACGGGTATCATTGCCATCACGTGTAAATATGGGTATGTCATCCAACCATAAAAAATCAGGTTGGTATTTCGTTTGTATTTCCTTCCAACGCGCTACATATTCATCCACAGCTTCTTTGCTAACCCCAAACGGACCATAGAGTGATTTTGCTGCTGGAACCCGCTTGATTTCTTCCAAAATGTCAGGATGTGGCTTTGCGTTTACCACATACTTTTGGGTGGTAAAAAAACTCGTATGTCTTTCTCTATGGTAAGAAGGTGCATACTTGAGTCCGTATTGATGAACAGCTTTACCCAAATCGCCCACCAAATCTCTTTTAGGACCCATATCCATTGCATTCCAGGGCGTAAGTTCTGAATCCCAATTGGCCCAGCCGTCGTGATGCTCTGCAGTAAGCACCACATATTTAGCCCCTACCTCAGCAAAGAGTTTTGCCCACTCATCAGGGTTCCATTTTCCAGCTTTGAATTCGGGAATAATATCTTTGTATCCAAACGCTGGGGGGGCAGCACCCCAGCGATCTCTCAGGTAGGGATAGTAGTACGTTGAATCCTGGTATATATGAGTTGGTGCCCACTCAGCATATCCTTTACCGCCCTTTCGGTGCCCCATAACACTATAAGGCCCCCAGTGAATGAAGATTCCCACTTTTCCATCGTTAAACCAATCAGGAACAGGCATTTTTTTCAGGGATTCCCAACTTCCGTCATAAGGTGGAGTTAGGGTAAGGCTTTCTTCCTTTTGTTGGCCACATGATAGGAACGTTGAAAGCGTAAGGCTTAAAACGAGTAGATAAACGAGCAACAAGGGATTATTTTTCATTTTGTTTTTATTCTCATGATGCTAATATCTTGACATGACACCTGCTGGATCGGGCGAGCGATTGGAAGTAGTGCTTGCATCACCATACCAATAAACACCCACCCCATAGGCCATATCACAATCTGTCCAACTCCAAATTTCCATATCCAGTTGAAGTGAACTTCCAAAGGGCATTATATCCAGTGAACGGGTGCGCGTTTCTGTGCTGTACCCTTTTGAATTCTTTTCACCTATTGCTGTCTTTCGGTTTAATTTATTGTAAACATGAGACCGTGGTTGTGCATGAAATGGGTGCTCGTAAAAATCAGTACTCATGCCTCCCCAGGAATAGGCATAGTAGTCTTCTGTACCGGTCCCAAAAATGGAGGGGAAATCTTCGCCATCGACCCATATTTTTTCATCCCCTTCGCCCCACCATCTCTCAACAGGATTCAGGATCGTAAGTGCATCCCCCACATATACCCCACGCCCTTGAAGGGTCACATAATTCCAATCGGAGAATGGCCGGGTAGACACAGGGTACTGCCCCCGCCAGGCAGCATTGAAGTACAAGCTGTTTTCATCCCAATCCCAAGCTCCAACCACAGCTTCCAGCTTCAACTCTACGGGTTCCTCTCCCAGGTTGAGCACCGATAGCTTTGCGGATTCCTGATAAGGCATTACCCAGCGACAAGACATGGTTCCATCTTCCGCTACGGTTCGATACCAGCCCTGAAAGGGGTTTAACCCGATTCCCGAACCAAAGAAATCTCCAATTGGGCACCAAACGGTTTGTTGACCATCAAAATCCATTTTAAGGATCACAGAACGAGTGATGGTAGAATCTGCATAGCTTCCAAGTTTGAGGGAAAGCGTACGAAGCG
>CAYGTH010000078.1:0-2298 GCA_964352745.1 uncultured Bacteroidia bacterium | reverse complement strand
GCGCTGAAGTGCCACTTGGTAATGCAATTGATTTTTCCGCTTTTGAGCTAAGCGTTTCAGTTAAAAAAACGACTTCCCCTTCCGTTGAATTTTCAGGAGCCAGCAGGGTTTGACAAACTTGTTTCACCTGCCCTTCTGCCAGATGAAAGTCTTCCTGGGTGAATGTTTTAACGGCTGTTCCTTCTGTGTATTCCCGGTAAGTAAACTGATAGAAAAAGGGTCGTTCGCTAAGAGTGATCTTGCAGCTTTTTGCATACGGGATGGGAAAAAATGAAACAGCCGAACGAAGTGATTTATGGGCCAGGGGGAAAGGAATAAGCCCCGTCCCATTTAAGAGGCCAAGTGCGTTCCCCTCCAGCACAGGCTCGGTTGCGCCATCCAAATAGATCTTGATGATGTTTTTGGTATTGGGGTTTTTCGGATTTCGAAAGGGCATCCAGGTGCGGACAATTGCCCCTGCTCCCTGGTGGTCCATAACTACCCATTCTTTCTCCCCATTGTTCTCCTCGATTCGGATAAAGTTTTGATCTGTTTCCTTTGAATTGAAATCGTGATTGGTAAACCATCCTAGTGTGTCCTCAGGAGAGGTAGAGGCTCTGTTATAGCTACTTTCCTGTCTTAACCGAAAGTCTTTCTGCGGAAAGCTTGCTATAGCATCACGGTCGATCATTTCATTGAGCAATGATTCGATACTTATCACCTTTTCCTGCTGAGAACAGGAGGTTGAAAGGGAAAATGTCCCCAATAAAATCAAATAGAGAAATGTCGATATATAAGTACGGGTTTTCATAGATAGGTGGCATTAACTACACGAGTGAAATAATGATCTATTTTTATATTCTCATGTACTTTTGGAAGGTGCCAAAAGTACCAAAAGCACCCTCGCAGCCTAAGGCAGCCCTACAATCCGACCCCCGACCACGAGGCTGCTGGGCCTGCCCGCCATGGGGTGATCTTCGATTAGTATGAATGAATGGAAAGCCAAAGGTTTCCCACAAAGCGGGTCGGCGATGCAGAAGCCATCGGGAAAACGGGGGAGGCTTGTGCGTTGCATTGGTGCTTTTTGCCCAATGCACTAGAATAAAGCTAAATGGTTTCATTTTTATTATTTTCCAGAAACATCTTCCTGCCAAGTCCTGAGCTCGTTATTCAAGGTTTTGACGATCTCGGGATGCACCTCAGCGACATCATGTTCTTCCCTCAAATCATTCTCCAAATCATATAATTCGGGAGGAGTCTTAGCATTTTGCACTACCAATTTCCATCTCCCCTTTCGCGCGGCAGCGCCGTTGTTATGCTGCCAGAAAACCGTGCGTTCTGGCAAGGGTTCTTGTGAAAATAAGTGGCTGGCAATGCTGATTCCGTCTATATTTTTGGGTTGTTCAATTCCAGCTACCTCCAGGAATGTGGGGAAGAAATCCATGGACAATACAATCTCATTGCTAATCGTATTGGGCTTTATGTGCCCCGGCCATCGTATGATAGCAGGCACACGGTGGCCTCCTTCCCATACGGTTCCCTTATTGCCCCGAAGTACTGTATTAGATTTTACCTTAGGCGAAAACCCATTATCTGAACAAAAAATAACAATTGTATTATCATCTAATTTGAGTTGCTTGAGTAAATCCAGGGTTTTACCAATTTCGGCATCCATGATCTCAATCATTTCTTTGTATATCGGGACAATTTCTTTTTCAGAACCAAGTGGATTAAAATCAACACCAATTGTATCTCCCGGAGATCTATCCGCTTTTGATTTCAGTCCCTGGTAGGGATAATGAGGTGCCTCATGAGATATATACAGCGCAAAAGGTTTGTCTTTATTTTGGGTAATGAAATCAATGGCCTTGTTCGTGATAATGTTTGTGGAGTATCCGATCTCATCCGCTAGTTTGTCTTGCTGCCACCAGTCTTGATACCCTTCCTGATCGACATGTGAATGATAGTCAATATTCCCACTTACGAATCCGGAAAACGCATCAAACCCCTGATGGATAGGATTGAATTTTTCCTGATACCCTAAATGCCATTTTCCGGAAATGCCTGCCACATAGCCGTTCTCCTTGAGTATTTCAGCAAATGTTCTTTCTGAAAGGGGGAGCCCTTTATCTCTATGGTTCTTAGCTGTGATTACGCCGGTAACCCCTGTTCTTTGTTGGTACCTTCCCGTCAAAAGCGCTGCACGCGTAGGGCTACAAACGGTACCATTGGAATGAAAATCTACAAATCGAACGCCTTCCTTCGCCATTTGATCTATTCGGGGCGTCTCGATATCTGGATTGCCATAACAGCACAGAA
>CAYGTH010000077.1:0-20596 GCA_964352745.1 uncultured Bacteroidia bacterium | reverse complement strand
TAGTATAGCGTATATAGACAGGATGCTGTTGATTATCAGATAGATACAGTCTTATATCTTTATACTAAAATCTGTCTGCTTATTTATCTCTTTTATACCTGCCAGTTGATGGGGGCTTTTCCTTGTCGTTGAAGGAGTTCATTGGTCTTGGAAAAGTGGCCGCATCCAAAGTATCCGCTGTGAGCCGAAAAAGGCGAAGGGTGCGCAGCCTTGAGCACGACGTGTTTTTGAGGATCGATGATTTCCCCTTTGTTTTGAGCATAGCGTCCCCATAATAAAAAGATTACCCCTTCCTTATGGTCGTTGACTGCTTTTATTGCGGCATCGGTAAAGGTTTCCCATCCTTTCCCTTTGTGCGATCCGGCCTGCCGGGCGCGTACAGTGAGTAATGAATTGAGCAGCAATACGCCCTGTCCGGCCCAGGATTCCAGGTTTCCATGTGTCGGAGTAACAAATCCGACATCGGTATGCAACTCCTTATACATATTCTTGAGAGAAGGCGGAGGAGTTACCCCGTGCTGAACAGAAAAACAAAGTCCATGTGCCTGACCGGGACCATGATAGGGATCTTGTCCCAGAATGACCACACTCACTGACTCAAAAGGAGTAGCATTAAAGGCATTGAAGATGAGTGGTCCGGGAGGATAGATTACCTGTCCGGCCTTTTTTTCGGCAATCAGGAATGATTTTAATTCCTGAAAATAGGGTTTCCCAAACTCTGCCTGGAGGGCTTCTTTCCAACCAGATTCGATTTGGACTGATGCAGCGGGATCTTCAAGCGCACTCATAACAGTTATGTTTTTTGGGGAGCAAATATGCGTTTTCGGAGGACAATAAATGCAACGAAGAGCAGAGATGCAATTCCCATTATGGCCAGGGTAAGATACATCCCCGGAAGATTCGGCGATTGGCTGGGCGGTTGGCCTGGGCCGAGTTCAGCAAGTGCTTCTGTAGCAGAATCCAGCAATTGGTTGCCGGAGCAGCGATCGGTTTTAGCCGTGAATTTTTTGTGTACAAAGACCAGGTATTCTTTCCCGTCCTCAAATAAATATCCACAGTCTTTCGATTCCCAGCCACTATTGACAAAAAAATACTTGTCCACCCGTTTTTTCCAGTATTCCTCTACCTCAAAGGTAAACTTCATACCCCCCGACATCCAATTGGTTGTAACCTGGATAACACGGCCAGAGAAGACAATATCTGCTCCAGCTATGGCTGCTTGCGGACTTGCAGGGGATTCGCAAGAGCAGTCTTGCCCATCAGCAGCCAGACTGCTGATGCACACCCATATAAAAAGGAGAAATCGCTTCAATAGAATGTGGTTTGACATACAAAAAAGGCGATGCATGATGCATCGCCTCTAAGTTAGCGGGAAACTGATATGGTTTCCAAAATCTATTCTATGTAAGTAGAGGATTAGATTTTAGTACTGAGTACTTAGATGCTGCTTATCAAGCAGATAAAGTCTTTAATCTTTATACTAAAGTCTGTGTACTCTCTTTATGGGTGCTTTCCCGATAAAATCCGACGATACTGGTCGGGATTTGTCAGTACTTTTATGGCTGCCTTTACTTCAGAGTCATCATCGAGCGAAGCAATAATAGCGCCTTGGTTATAATAATAACGTTTGATGATGGTCTGGCGCAATACGCGTGAAATTTGATCTCTATATTTATTGAGGTCTAGTTCCTTTTGCTGATCCAGCCGCCACTTCAAGGCAGCTAATTCCTGGTCAAAGTCAGATCGTACGGCTTCGGCTTCAATAGTATTTTCGAGTTCTGATAATTGGTCATGTGCCCGGGTCGTATAATCAAATTTTTGTTGCCGGATATAGCGGATGAATTCATCGTAAATCTGGTCGGTAATTTGAAACTTAGCCGGCTCGACAATGGCGGGATGCGTATCGGTAAATAAAGTAGCGTAGTCAAAGATCAGACCTTGTCTGTCCAGTTCCTGTGTCAACAGGTGATTTTTCTGGACTGCGACTTCGATGTCAGGTTGTATGCCACCCCCATCATATACCACCCGGTTATTGCGGGTGAAAAACTGGTTTTGGAGACTGTCTGCAATCCGGATTACAGCTCCGGTCTCATCTCGCTCACCGTAATTTATGGCTTGAATACACCGCCCGCTGGGGGTGTAGTATTTTGCAGTTGTTACTTTGAGTTGCGTATTATAACTGAGAGATCGAATATTTTGGACAAGTCCTTTTCCAAAGCTTCTCTGTCCGATAATAACGCCCCGGTCCAGATCTTGAATGGAACCGGAAACAATTTCAGAGGCACTTGCACTTCTTTGATTGACTAAAATTGCAAGTGGGATTTCCGTATCGGTAGCTAATCGTCTTGCAGCGTGGATTCGTCGGGAACCGTCCATTCTGCCCCGGGTTTCTACGATCTTTTCCCCCTGATCCACAAAGACATTCGCCACATTGACGGATTCATCCAATCTGCCACCAGGGTTTCCCCGCAAGTCAAGAACAATACCGCGAAGGCCCGGGTTTTGTTTTTTCAGTGCCAGGGTAGCTTTTTCGACTTCCTGCCCTGCATCCTGCGTAAATCCTGTCAAAGAGATATACCCAATGTCGTTTCGTACAATTCCAAAATAAGGGACATTACTTACCCGAATCCGGTCTCGGGTAAGGGTTAAGGTTTGGGCTTCAGTTTCGCCACCTCTGAGGATTGTGAGACGAACTTCGGTACCCTTTTCCCCCCGGAGCAAACTTCTGACATCAGAAACATTTTTTTCTTTTCCACTGATCGGAACATCATCTATCCGAATAACCTGATCTCCTGCTTTTAGCCCTGCTTTATCAGCCGGGTAACCTTCATAAGGTTCCAGTACCAGAATTCGTTCCTCGCGTTTTCCAATTACAGCGCCGATCCCTCCATACTGACCTGTACTCATAAACCGGAAATCCTCGACTTCTTCTTCACTGATAAAATTAGTGTAAGGGTCCAGTGATTCCAGCATCGCATCGATTCCTGTACGCATGAGTTCTGTTGGATCAGTATCCTCAACATACATGGTATTGATTTCGCGGTAAACCTTTCCGAAAATATCCAGGTTCTTGGATATCTCGAAGTATTTATCTGAGGATTTGGTAATAAATCCAAGTGAGAAGGTGAGCAAAAGGACGACCGGCCAAACCACGACTTTTCTATACTGCTTCATTCTTTTTCCAATTTCAAATGATCTACTGGGCTGAACGAAATTAGGGAATACCCGCTACAGAACCGCGTAGAAAAATTGCAGATTCCAAGACAATGTAATAATCCAGACATGTTAGCTGGTACAAAATGCGAGGGAATGGATCAAAATAGCGACTCATTTGCTATTTGTGGAGGATTGCTCCGTTCTGTCCTTCGCATTTTCCGAATTCCCTAACGTAAGTAATTCAGGTGCATGTGAAAAGCTGGTTACTGTTTTGTGAAAATATTCAATTTCCCAACAATTCATTTCCTGAACTACGCGTTCGGGTTGGGCTGATTCTGATCTTCGTCAGCTGCATTGAGGCGTTGGGCGATTGTTTCCAACCCTTTTATCGTATTGTGCTGAATGACCTGGTAATCTGTGATCTTGTGGGAACGATAGATTATTAATACAACGATATTTTTCGATAATCGTTGTATTTTATCAATTAAGATATATTTATGCTGTCGATAGGCTTCTCTCATTCGCCTTTTCAGCAAATTGCGATCTACGGCACGCTTGAATTTCCGTTTGGGGGCTGTGACGGCAACAGAAACGGGTGCATCTGTCCAATCATCGGGGATATTCGCGGCATACAAAAAAGTAAGCACGCCAACTCTGACAGAGTTGCCGTGCTCGAATAAATATTCGAATGCGCGCTTTCGGCGCAGACGTTCTTTTTTAGGAAGGGAAAAACGCCTCAGTCGGGGTAAATCTCCCCCAGACATTATTTCTGCTTATGTCTTCCTTCGTCGCTAACGGTCAGCTTCACTCTTCCTTTCGCCCTTCTGTTGGCGAGGATCTTTCTGCCTCCCGGAGAAGACATTCTGTCACGGAATCCGTGCTTATTTCTGCGCTTGCGATTACTCGGTTGGAATGTACGCTTCATGATGATTTTTCTTTAAGGACTGCAAAGGTAGAAAATATCCTGAAAGGTTCAAACATTCAAGAAAGGGTTTTTCCAGATAAGAACTTCGAAATCCGATCGTTTGTCTGTCTGGACCCTATTCCTGATGCTTTCTCCCTCCTATCCAATCTGCTCAAAACCTGTATAGGGTTGTAGTGCTGCCGGTATACGGATACTTTGATCTGCCTGCTGATTGTTTTCAAGCAAAGCCGCTACAATTCTCGGTAATGCGAGGGCGCTACCATTTAAGGAGTGAAGCAGTTGTGTCTTTTTATCTTCATCCTTGTAGCGAAGTTTCAGACGATTCGACTGAAAGGTCTCAAAATTACTGATGGAACTCACTTCGAGCCATCTTTCCTGACCTGCGCTAAAGACTTCAAGGTCATAGGTCTTGGCAGAAGCAAAACTCATATCCCCTGTACAAAGGAGTAATCTGCGGAAAGGTAATTCCAGGGAAGTAAGGAGGCTTTCGGAATGTTCGGTCATTCGCTCCAACTGCTCATAGGAGCTGTCAGGGAGGTTGATGGTTACCATTTCTACTTTGTCAAATTGATGAAGGCGATTGAGGCCTTTTACATCTTTGCCGTAAGATCCGGCTTCCCGCCGAAAACAAGGGGTGTAGCCACAATTTTTTACGGGTAAATCTGCTACATTCAGAATCATGTCCCGATATAAATTGGTAATGGGCACCTCAGCAGTAGGGATGAGGTAGAGCCCATCCTTTTCGGCAAAGTACATTTGTCCGTCTTTATCGGGTAGTTGCCCGGTACCGAACGCTGAATCCTCATTGACCAAAAGAGGAGGCTGGATTTCCATAAAACCAGCATCTACTGCCCGATCCAGAAAGAATGCGATCAGGGCCCTTTGGAGACGTGCCCCCTGTCCTTTATATACAGGGAATCCCGCACCACTGATTTTGGAGCCTAATTCCCAATCTATAATGTCATGCTTACGCGCCAGTTCCCAGTGAGGGAGTGGAGTAAAATCAAAATGTACAGATATCTCATTTTGGGCAGTTACGACATTATCAGCTGCATCCTTACCTATTGGAACAGAAGGATGAGGAATATTCGGAAGGACAACCAATAGCTCGTAGGTCGACTCTTTTATTTCACTTAGTTGCTGTTCAAGGGCTTTCATTTCCGACTTGATGTCTCCGGTCCGGTTGATCGCCTGAGTTGCCTCTTCGTGCTTGCCCGCCTTTTTCAATTGACCGATAGAAGCTGCCGATTGGTTCATTTCGTATCGAAGGGCTTCCAGGTCAGTCAGGATCTTTTTTCGTTGATCATCCTGCGCTACGATATTTTTTATCGCCTCGGTTGCGTTCGGCACGCCTCTTGCAGAAAGTGCTTGTGAAGCAGATTCCGGATTTTGTCGTAATGTCTGTATTTCTAGCATAGTTGCATATTGTCTTGCGAATTAACAAAATCCCTACTTTTTTCGTATATAATAGATACATTAAATGTATGTTGTTCTCTGATAAATTTTTGGAAAACACAATTTAGTTTCCTTCCTTTGTGAAGAACTCAATCCATTAGCTCTCCACATCCTCTGAGCTTTATCTTTATCATTACACTTATTTTGTTGCTTTCTGAAGAGAGGACCATACCTTTGGAATCGTATTAGGGAACAACTTCATCATTAAACGACACCAGTCTTCAAGCATTGCTTGAAACAATCATTGCTTTATATGTACGATATTATTGAGCTTAATAACAATGGTATCTCCGAACTACGGGAGATAGCGAAGAAACTTGATATAGAAAATCATGGAAAGCTCGCCAAACAAGACCTTATTTTTAAGATATTGGATAAACAGGCCGTAATGCCTGAGAAAAAGATATCAGATATTAAAGAAGAGATTCCAGCACCTAAGAAGGAGACGAGGAAAGTTGAGAAGACTGCTGAGGTAGTGGAAACAGAAGAGCCCGTAGCGAAAGAGGAAAAACCGGCTGCTAAGAAACCAAGAGCCCGAAAACCCCGCAAGAAAGCAGAGCCAGAAGAGGCGAAGGAAGAGGTCGTTGAGGAGGTTAAGGAACCTGAACCTGAGAAGAAAGAAAAAGAGCCGGAACCAGTAGCTGAAAATACTAATGCAGATCCAGTGGTAGCTGAGGAGCCTGTGAATGGAAAAAAACAGGACAATAATCCTCAGGACCGGAATAAACGTCCCTCAAGAAGAAATAGGACGCCTAATACAGATAACCAACAAAAAGATAAGCAGGAAGACCCGCAATCTAAGAATCAGCCCAAACCGCAAGGAAAGCAGCAAAATCGTGGAAACAGGACGATTAACCGGGATGAGAAAAAAGAGGCCTTCAGTGATTTTGAAGGAATTATTAGTAATCAGGGCGTATTAGAAGTGATTCCAGAAGGATATGGCTTTTTGCGGTCTACAGAATACAACTACCTCCCCTCCCCTGACGATATTTACGTCTCTCCCTCTCAGATTAAACTTTTTGGACTTAAGACAGGGGATACGGTTCTCGGACAGATTCGCCCACCCAAAGAAGGAGAACGATATTTTGCCTTATTGAAAGTAGATGCAATCAATGGCCGTACTCCTGAAGAGGTCCGCGACCGGATTTATTTTGATCACCTGACTCCCCTATTCCCGGAAGAAAGATTCCGGCTCTCAGAGGCAAAAACAGGAAAAAAAGATGATCTTTCGATCCGGATTATTGATCTGTTTTCTCCTATAGGAAAAGGACAGCGGGGGTTGATCGTAGCACAGCCTAAAACGGGTAAGACCATCTTGCTGCAAAAAGTGGCGAATGCGATTGCTAAACGCCACCCGGAAGCGTTTTTGATCATTTTGTTGATCGACGAACGTCCGGAAGAAGTGACGGATATGGCGCGTAATGTAGACGCTGAAGTTATTGCTTCTACCTTTGATGAGCCAGCCGAACGTCATGTTCAGGTTGCCAAGATTGTACTGGAAAAAGCCAAAAGAATGGTAGAGTGTGGACATGATGTTGTCATTTTGCTAGACTCCATTACTCGTTTGGCTCGTGCACATAATACAGCCATGCCTGCTTCCGGAAAAATTCTTTCTGGTGGGGTTGATGCAAATGCCCTTCACAAACCAAAGCGATTCTTCGGTGCGGCGCGTAATATTGAAAATGGGGGCTCACTTACCATTTTGGCGACTGCCCTGATCGATACAGGAAGTAGAATGGATGAGGTGATCTTTGAAGAATTCAAAGGAACCGGTAACATGGAATTACAGCTCGACCGCAAATTGGCGAATCGCAGGGTATTCCCGGCTATCGACGTACTGGCCTCTGGTACGAGAAGAGAAGACCTGTTAATGGATCCTGCGGATATCAATCGCATTTGGGTACTGCGTAAGTTTATGGCAGATATGAACCCCATCGAAGGCATGGACTTCCTGAAATCACGCATGAACAATACCGAATCCAATGAAGAGTTTTTGCTCTCCATGAATGGTTAACCGGCAGATATAATTATAAACTAGCATCCCACCTTCCTGAACTGGAAGGTGGGATGCTCTTTTTAGGTCTGGGCGATAGCCGCAAGGTACAAGTGTACATTGAGCAGGCTACTGGTATTTTTGATGAGTTGCAGGGCCTCAGGAATGGTCGCAATATGGGTAACGATCGATTCATGTTCGGATATCAAGCCCATTTTATTGTCATGATAGCGGAAAATCGCTTCCCGGTCCAATTCCTTTTCCACATAGAAAAAATAAATGGCCTCATCAGAGGTTCCGGTTGACACATAAAGAGGCTCTGTATTGAGGGATTGGATTTCCTCAAGGCTCAAGACGATTCCGGATTCTTCTTCGGCTTCTTTTCGGGCTACTTCATGGGGATCATCATTGAGATCTACCATTCCCGCTACGGTTTCATAGAGGTCCCCGCCATTGCAGATTCGTCGCTGCCTGACAAGTAACAGGTATTTTTCTTTACTTTCCTTGTCAATCAGGCAGATGAGAATCGATATGACTTCTCCTTTCAGAAAACAAATCGGAGGAATTTTATCTCCTTCCGGACTATGTGCATCCAGTTTGAGCAGGGAAAACAATACTTCCCCATTTCCGCGATTGACAGTATAAATCTCCTCAATTCCGTTTATGGTGAGGCCATTTGTCTCGAGGTTTTGTTTCCAAAGATTGAATTTGTGGGAGTCAGTAAGGGATTCAGGCATAGGGGTGATTCAGCGTTACGGGTTACCTACTCCGATTTACGAATTTTGAATGAGAATTAAGGAGTGTGGGGAAGTGAAAACGCCCCAGTCGTTTGGGGGTTAATAAGACAAGAACAGTCCGCCTTCCCATTTTCCCTGCCGAACCACACGGCCGGTAGCGTCTTTGAGGGTGATTTGGGTAGGGGTTCCTTCAAAGCTGCCGGTAAATGATTCCCGCAGTTTGGAAGTAAAGGTCCCTTGTCCCTGTATTCGGTCGTGGCGCCATTGACCAGCAAATTGACTGCGATCTGGGAAATAGACAGTCCCAAAACCGGTACGCTCATCTGCCTGCCAATTGCCAATATAGGTACTTCCGTCTGCATAGTCCTGGGTGCCATTTCCCTGCCGTTTTCCTGTTTTCCAATTGCCGGAGTACTTGAGATTCTCGGCTGACTGAAAGGTGCCACGTCCTTCCATTTGACCACTGATCCATTGGCCATCATAAAAACTGCCATCCGCGTAATTGAGGGTCCCGCGGCCATGATATTTTCCTTTTTGCCAGTCGCCAGCGTAATGATCTCCATTTGCAAAGGTTTGGGTTCCGGTTCCTTCTGGTTTCCCAAATTTCCACATGCCTTCGTACACATCCCCATTTGCATAGGTCAAACTCCCAATTCCGGTACGAATTCCCCCTTGCCATTCCCCTTCGTATCTATCCCCATTTTCATACACAGCAGTTCCTTTTCCTTCGGGTTTTCCCTGCACCAATGCACCTTCATAAGCAAATTGATCCCCATTTATATCTGCAAAATCGGGGATTTCTCCATATTCGAGTAGCATCTGCGCATTTACCGCTTTGACCACGTGCTTGCCTTCCGGGTAGGTTTCAATATAGTTTCGGTAGGCGGCATAGGTATTCTCTCCCTTACTCTTTTTCCAGAAGTTGTCCTCATTATATTCCCGATAGAGATCGGGACCGAAATAAGCACCTGCTGCGATTAAGAGGGCAAAACTTGCTAGGGCTACCCATCGAATTAGACCACGCCCTTGCAAGGACTTATCGATGTCCTGCTCCAATTGCTGAAAAGCCTCATAGGAGGCATAACTATCTTGAAATGCCTGGGCAGCAGGCAGGTATTTAGGTGTTTTTCGAGCTTTGGTGAGCAGACGATTTACTTCCTGACTGCGCTCCTCAATAGCTGCCTGTACCGCAGTCGGAGAAAGTCGAATGGCTTCTGTGGGCAAATGATCGCCGATTACTGCAGCTTTTCGGTGCTGATACGCCCGTTTATAGGTTTCAAATTGTTCGGACCAGACCTGATTCATCAACTCTTTGAGCTGCATTCGGTAGGTTTTTAGGTCTTCCTGCCAGCCTGCGTATTCTTGTTGGTACTGTTCCAGCTTTTCTATCGAATCTTCAATTCGCTTTTTTGAGGTCGCATTTAAGTTGTAGTCTTCAGCTTCCAGGAGTTTGGTGATCGGAGAAATTTCCTGTTGGAGTTCCCGGATTCTTGCCTTGTGAAGGTGAGACGGTGCATCGTCAAGGGTATGCTGAAATTTTTCAAAAGCTTGTTGATTCAATAAAAAACAACTCTCGTAATCTTGAATATTTTCCGCATAAATTTCCTCCAACTCTTCTATCAATCGCCGGTTGGTGGCATAGGCAATAAAGGTATGTTCCTTTCGCACATTGCGAATCTCTGCCAACTTCTGCTCGAAGCGGCTGCGATACTCCTGGTCGCGTAATTTATGTTGCTCAAAAACACCCATACTCGGCTTCGTCCTGTTTTCTTATTCAGGGTTTTGTGGATCGGAGTCGCCTTCCAGTAGGAAAGAATCAATTCCGAATGCTGATAATTTATGTGCTAAGAGATGGGCTTCTTCATCTCTGATTTTGCTAAAATAGCTATTTAAGCGTTCCCTGAGGGCCTCAAAATCGGCATCCATATTTGCTTTAAGGGAATAAAAGGGATCAAATTGTTGGATCGCGGTATTCAGGTATTCGATAGACTGGTCCTCGTTTCCTGCGCGAGCGTGATACTTGGCAAGGTTGTAATAATTTTCCGGAATCTTTTCCTTGTCAAATTCAAGGGATTGTTCTCCGAGTCGAATGGCTTCCCGATGGTCTCCCCGTACATAACTGATCCATGCGGCCAGGAAATACCCCAATGCAGCGAGCATTTCATTGTGAAGTCCTTTTGCATAGGTGGCACATAAGCGATAGTGTTCCTGCGCCTTTTCCAGGTCGAAATATTGCGCCGGTTCCTGATAAATATGCCCTAAATAGAGGTGGCAGAAAGGATTGCCCCGATAAATGCGAACGCTTTCCTGCAAATATTCCAGGCTGTCCACCAGAAATTGGGGTTCGTCCGGATGCTGGAGGTACCTTTCATATTCTGTGGCACCATCTCTATATCGCTCCTGCGCTTCTGTCTTGCGATTATTTTCGAGCAAATCGGATAACTGCTCAAACCCCGTTTGTATCTCCTGCCGTTGCAATTCAAATTGGGTAATGACATTGACCATGCCCATGTCCACCGAAGCCTTGATACCCGCGAGTCCTGTAAAGAGTCGTTCTCCGGTTTCTACGATTACGGCTCCGACCTGATCAACCCGGTTGGCTACTTCATTGAGTCCGCCTGCTACCTGATCAAAACCTGCCGCGAGGCGGAATTCGACTGCATCAAATCCACTTTGAATTACCTGAGTTTGATCCACTAGTGCATCATGAATCTGGATTTGTCCCTTTCGTACCTCCTGAAATCCCTGATCCAGACTTTTGCTGATTTCTTTACCCGCTTGCAGGTTTGCTTTGGCAATTGTCTGGGCATGTTCCTGCGTCAATTGCTGAATACCTGATCCCAGGATATTGAGGAACCGATGTTGCTGCCGATGTAGCAGGTAAGCGGCTTCAGTATCTTGTTTGGGGCGGGAAAATGGGGCCAGTATTTTCATATTAACTCAATGAAGGTAAGAAACAGACAGGAATTAGTATATACGGGAAAATGGCCATTTAGATAAATAAGTTAGTAAATTTTTGACAAAAAGCTATTCAGGTTAGGCTTTTAGCCCTTCTTGGCAATTTTTGTTCCGAAAAAGAGCCTTCTCACCCGGGTCTCTCTTATGAGACAACTAAAACTCATACTTTGCATTCTATTTAGTGAGGTTGGATAGAAAATAATCGGGGACGGCTGGGGGCAGCATCCGCCATGAAGGGGGCGATTTGTAAATTGAGGAGATAAGGGCCGTCTGGAACCTGATCGGGAACATAGATCATCTCCGTTATGGTAGCTGGATTGGAAATCCCTCCGGGTACAAGATGGGAATCTGGTTCTACTTCCCAGAAAATATGATGAGCACTCAGATGGCCGTCATCAAACAATCGATCCACTGAGGGCATATCTATCAGGAGGTGGCGTACATTACAGGCTCGAATGAATTCCATGGCATCCAGTGTGAAGAAGGGGGGCGGCACCTCCATATAGTCCCGGCTCTTTTTTGTCATTGCATTTGGCAAAGTCCGAATGACCAGGGCTTGCCAGAATTGCGGATTTGTGGAAGCCAGTGCCTGTTCCAGCATCTTTCGGTCTAATACCCAATCCCCTGCATTCAGAAATGGAAGGTAGCTATCCACTGTCTCGCGGATAGGCTTGAGCGAAATCAGGGTAGCCGGAATGAAGGTATCAGTCAGGGCCTCATGCACCGATATTCTGTCTGCTGTGATATGTCCCACGCATTCCGTATGGGTTCCATTACAATGTGGGGTGAGGGAGTAGGTCTCAAAATTACAACTTCCCCCCTGCCGCACATCCCCTACAAAGCCTCCGCCTTCATAGGCACTGGATTGCGCACCGGGAACTCCGTAGGCATTGGGTTGTGGCCCATTGAAGTGCATGGGAATGGCAATGTCGATTGACGTTTGAGACACCCGAAAAGACTGTCTGCCGATGTGTATAGAGATGTCCATCATATTTGCCAAAATAATCAGGATAATACAAAAATGACAATGGAGATTTTTTCTTCCCTTGTCATTTAGGCCCGGTAAGTTAACCGGAGTAGAGAGTTTCTAGTCAATGCTCAGGCAGATACAATCTCCAATTTATGTGCTTCCCACGGATGGGGATAGTCAAGTTCGTTGAAAGCATACTGAATCTGGCTTTCCTTCAGGGGGTGAGCAGCCTTTGCATTGGCGGCCATCACTTCTGCCTGCGTTTTTTCAAAAAACAAATAGTGTACCTGTACGCCATAATCCCGGGCACAATCAACCATACGACGTCGAGTATCCTGATTGAGGTTGTTTCCGTCGATTACCAGGTTGCGGCGTTCACGGAGAAAAGCAGACATGAAATGGTTGACATCCAATGTGTATTCGCTTTCAGTCGAATGACCTTTTCTGCTTTTGTAGGCTTCCAGGTCGAAGTGGTGGAAGTCCGGAAAATGATCTTTCACGTACTGTGTTTTGCCAGCATGCGGCGGACCAATTGTGATGACACAGGTCGATTTTGCCCGCGAATCTTCGGGCGATCCCATATTCAAGATCTTTTGGAGTAGCCTCGAATCATCATATTTCAGCGCATGCCACAAGGCATTCTTCTTTTGATAGCCCGCATGTTGATATCGTTGCTGAATCACATCATACGTGCCGAGTTCATATCTGATTCTGGGGACAATTACTTCGTTGAATTGGCCGATGAGTTCCAGGGTTTCCGGCTTGTTGATACAGACTCTGCCCATAATATCAAACAGGGAAAAAATTCCCAGTATTCGCAGGTCGATCTTGGTTGCCAATTGCTTGTATTCTGATAGGGTCGCTTGACGAAGTCCCCATTTTAACGGAATATGATGCAGTTTTACGAGGTCGAGAATCCGCTGACGCTGCACAGTTGATACCTCGGGACGATTGAGCAAAATATCACGTGCGATGGGCACACCTGCACGTTCATGTCCTTTTGCTGTCAGCCGGCCACTTCGCCATTGTGTAACAACGGGTTTTCCAATGTCATGCAGAATGGCTGCCCAGTATAAGACTTCCCGGTCTGCTTCATTGAGGTCAAACTCATCCGCGTGTTTTTCAAACTGTTCTAATACAAACAAGAGATGATTATACACATTTCCCTCAGCGTGGAAGCGTGGATTCTGCTCAGTATTCCTGAGCTTTTCGATATGCTCTTGGGGAAGGGGTAACACTCTATCTATCGTCTGTACCATCTTAGCATGAATAAAAACAGTGGGTGAACTGGCTGGCTACAAATATCTATTGACAATGGTAACGGATTACCGTGTACATTTCTACTCATTTGCGGACATTATCTATCCGCATTCTCTTTGGGGGCGTAAGGATTTGGGGTGTGTTTCAGAAAACCAGTTTTAAAACTGGTACATTCCGTTTTTTCGTACTGTCGGATTTCCATCCGGAAAAAGGGCTGACCCATATCGGTCCGAAATCTATACCCCAGCCATAAAAGACCTACTATGAGTAAATCACATATTGTGCCACTCTGCTCTTAATAAATAAGGTTTTTACTCCCCAAACTGTATTTAGTGTTTCGTTCGCCAAAATTAACGAACTAACCGTATTTTTTGCTGTTTAAACGAAGGCTTACTACTTCACTGTCAATGCCTTCCCCGGATTTTAACTGCTGGTTTTTTGATACAGGTTATCCTTCATCTTCAACTTTCAACAGTGCATCATCATTTAATTCCTGATCCAGATCGAGGTCATCTTCCATTTCCAGTTCCTCCATCCAATCATCTCCCAGAAACTCATCGTGCTCTTCTCCCGGTTCAAATTCATCGGCTGCTTCTTTGTCTTTAAGATGGAAATCATAGAACAATTCCTCTTCAGTCGCATGCCACATTTCTCCGTCGTAAGAATCATTGGGAATCAGTTTGAATTCTACCCTTCGATTCTTGTGTTTGTTTTCGTCGCTGTCATTGGGCACCAGGGGGCGGGTTTCTCCATATCCTTTTGCTGTAACCCGATCAACGTCAAATCCTCCTTTAACAATGATGTAGTCCGCAATTTTTTCAGCTCTTCTCTCTGAAAGTGAGAGATTGTATTCGGCGGGTCCATCAGAGTCCGTATGCCCTTCAACGGATAGTTTATACATCGGGTATCGTTCTAAAAACTTAACGATGTAATCCATTTGAGGCTGGATACGAGATCGCAGTTTGTCACTATTGGAACCAAACTCCAGTTTCTCAAAGACAATGGGTTTGCCTTGCTCAAGGCTCCGGGTAAAGATGTCAAAGGTCGTATCCCCTGTTAAAACAATATCGTGTTTAATGGTCAGGAAGTTGTCTCCCAGCACATAAATGCGATACTTATTGTTGTTTTTCAGGGCAAACTCGAAGTACCCCCTGTCATTTATTTTTTTAGGAGCTACTTCAATCCCCTCTTCCAAATCAATGACCATAATCAGTCCGGTAAGGGGATATCCTGAGACTGAATCCAGCAACACCCCTTTGAGTTTGGCTACTGCATCTGCCCGTGCTTCCATCGGCATAGGGAACGAGTAGAGGTCAAAATTCTGGCGGATATGATCCGTTTCGCGATCATCTGAACGGGCGTAGAAGATGGTTTTACCGCCCCCGTCAATGGAGAAGTAATATTCATTGCCATTGGTATTGACAAAAGGGCCTACATTGATGGGGTCTTCCCAGTGCACGCCAAGCCATCTTGCTTTGAAAATGTCGTAGCCGCCGAAGTTGTTGTACTGCCCGGTCGAGCTGAAGTATAAAGTTCGATTGGTTGCATGGAAAAAGGGGGTTACCTCATGACGGGGGGAATTGATAAATGGCCCGAGATTCCAGGCTTTTCCCCAATCTCCATTTTCATTTTTTTCGGTGTAATAGAGGTCATTTCCTCCGAATCCGCCTTTTCGGTTGGAGGTGAAAAAGAGGATATTTCCGTCTGCAGAAATGTTGGGTTGTGAATCCCAGGCAGATGAATTGATGCGCGCACCGAGGTTACGAACGTTGATCCAGTTTCCGGCATCAAATCGTGCTTGATAAATATCGCAATCTCCTAATCCGTCCGGCGAATTACACCGGGTGAAATACAATATTTGACCATCGGGACTCAGGCAAGCTGATCCTTCATTGTATTCTGTATTAATATCACTGGAGAGCTTTTCTGCGAAGGTCCATTCTCCGGAGACAAAATCAACCATTGAATAATACAGGTCTTCATTTTTTTTCATGAAGGGATCAATGAAGTTCTTGTCATTGTAATTATAACTATAGCGTCCCTTCTTGGCGCCCGGTTCTACTTTGCTTTGTATTTCCCGTCGGGATGTAAAGATCAACACACTGTCAGACCGATGCATAAAAGGGGCATAATCCGGCTGATTCGAGTTGATTTTTTCACCCATATTGAGATGTACTTTTTTGGGCGGAATCAGGGGGTCTATTTTTTTTCTGAACTCAAGCAGTTCGTAATACTTTTCAATGGGGAGCCATTCGCTATTGGTAGGCGATTTGAGGCCATTAAGTTCCTGAATGGAGCGCGGCGCACCGTGATTGTGACGGAGGGCCAATTCGTAATAAAAGACGGCCTTGACGGTATCTTTTAGCTGGTGATTTACTTCTCCCGCACGCCAGAGTAAATCCACATTTCGGTGAAAATTCTCAATTCCAAACTGATTGATATAATCGATTAGCTGGTCCCGAAGTTTATAGGGCTCTTCATCTGGATCGGTTCGATTAATTGCTGCCAGTGCAGATCGATCCTCGAAAAAAGACTTCTGATTGACATTGGGGAAGGTCGGATGGTTGCTGATGGAAAATCCCATGGTATCCACCTCTTGCAGCTCTACCGCTTTTTGCCGAATGATCTTGGTTTCCTGTCCCGGTAAGCGAACGGGCTGCGCGAAAAGAGCAGAGGTTGACAGTTGAAACGTCAGTAGAAGCAGGAGGTATTGGATGCGGAAACAAGCCATGACAATTGTACAGGTTTACAAGATGGGCAGTATCTGAAATAGATAACGAAATTTTCAGCGGATGATACATGCTGAAGCGAACATAATCCTTAAAATTTTTGACAAAATCCAGCCGAAATCCCTTTGGAATTCCAAATATTGGCTCCGATGAAGAGAATGGCTAAGATTTATTGCGAAATAGGATCACCGGTCTTCGGCAAAGACCAATTCCAGCAAGGTAATGAATCGCTCGTAATAAGGATTTTCCGGATCCGACAGTACAATGCCTGTACGGGTTTGAGCGAGACATTGAATCTGTATAGAAGATTCAGCATCAGCTTCCAGGAAAAAGGTCAGCGAAACAGGGTCGGGATGCAGATCGGGTAAAGAAATGCTTTCAAACCGCAGATCGGTTCCGGAAGTGGGCCGAATCTGCATACGTGCAAAATATTCGCGAATAGTTTGAGAGATATGATTCTTTGTTTTCAAAAGGGAATGGACACTTACGGTCGGGAATTCGTTTCCATCCACGGTAGCAGTACCCGCTCCAAAACGAGGATACAGCCGCCAGGTTCCACTCTCAAGCATAAGCAAGCGTGCCTGTACCTCATTGAGTTGTTCGAGGAGTTCTTTTTTCTCCGGATTAGCTTCCTGGCGCGCCATGAATTTTTCGCGCTGTGCCATGAGTTTTTCCCGCTTTTCGAGTTCCAGTTCTTTTTCCCGGATGCGTTGACGGGACTGAATGAGTGCTTCCCTTTGTTGTTGGCTTCTGAGAGCCTGCTCCCGGGCGGAAATAGAATTGGGATTCAGGCGGTCATTTTCTTGTCGCAGTGAATCGGCGAATACTTGCAGGCGTCGATTTTCCCGGTACAGCTTCCCAATCTCAGATTGTGTATCGCTGGGGGTTTCTTTTCCCCGTAAGCGGGTTTCGGCGAGGGTAAGCTCCTTCTGAACAAGTCGTAATTCGGTAGCCAATTCGCTATTCAGACGGTCTTTTTCTGTAAGTCCCTGTTCCAGTCGGGCACGGCCGCCTTCAAATTCCAGCATCCTCGCCTGTAAGTCGCGGTATCGGAGTTGGGCATCAAGGAGTTGATCGAGCAGTTGGGAATTTTCTTTCTGTAAATCCGAAACCTGACTGGAAAGATTGTTTTCCTGATTCGAATTGGCCGAATGTAACTGCGCCAGTTCTGATTCTGCCGCTTCCTTTTCTGCTCGAATGCGGGCCAGTTCTTCAGCAGACTCGGCTGCCTGTACGCGTGTTTGAGCCTTTAAAAGCTGACTCAGGAGAGATTGGGCTTCTTCCTGACTGGCTGTGAGTTGATTTCTGAGTTCCTGATTTCGTTCGGTAAGCTCTTGCTGCCGAAGGGTGAATTCTGTTCGCAAGCGAATCATCTGTTCTTGCAGGCGCTGAAGCTTCAGTGCGGTGCTATCTCCCGGCTGCTGTTCGTAGGTAGTATTCCGAGTCCGGGCGTAGTCCAGGCGTTGATTGGTGCGGGTCAACTCTCGATTCAGGGCCTGAGCGACCAATAGTCGGGAGGCAAGGGAATCGGCTCGCAGCTTTTCACGACCTTTTGCTGTCATGGCTGAGGTTTCTGCGAGTTTGGAAAAGGCAGATTCGCGCTTATAGGTAGCGAGTTCCTCGCTCATTTGCCTGACAGAATCCCGATATAGCTGGACAAGTCCGGCAGCTTCATTCCCCACAAATGGAGAAGGGTTTGTCGGATCCTTTCGTTCCATGTAAGTATGAAACCGAACGGCTAATTGCTCCAGTACCTGCTCGTCTGTTGCGAAGTCTGCTGGCGCCGGTGTTTTAAATGGATTTTGACGAAGAAGAACGGCTTCTGCTTCTTCTGCACCGATCCGGTCTGGCTGATGCGAGAGGTAAAAATCGCTGATATGTGTAGCTTTTCGCTTCCCAAATCCCAGTTGAAGTTGTTGACCGTCTGTTAACTCAAACAAATGACTAAAATCGAGTTCATCTCCGGTCATCTTACGAATCATTTCCGTAGCATCGAGTAGCAACCGCAATGACAAATCGGGAGTCTGGCGGGTATTGATAGATCGGGTATGGTCGTAGAGCGCGATGAGGGTCAGTTGGGTGAATATGCCCTCTGTTTCTTCAAACACATAATATAAGGTGATCGGATGTGCATCCGTTATCGGGGGATAGGTCAGGGATTCATAAATCAGGCTTTGCTCAAAGGAAAAAGGCTGTTCAGAGAAAGCCGCCAAATAGGTCTCAATGCCAGTTCGTATTACTCTTTGGGGTTGATTGAGCAGCATTCGAAAACCTGAAACGGGAAGCTCGTGAATGTGGGTTCGCACTTCTTCTACCCGAATGGTCTGTGCCTGGAGTCCGCCTCCTATTACAAATATGAGCAAGCATATCCAAGAGTACCCCGATTTCATCATCGACTTATTTAGGTTGTGCTTCGCCTTCTTTTGCGTAATGAATCATCAGGTCGTAGGTATTCCAGTCTTTACAATCAGCACGGGAATAGCCGAGCATTTCGACGACCTGATACATAGATTCGAGATCGGGGGCTTCTACCTCAATGAAGGTGGGGATATAAGCCAGTCGATCTTTGTATTCATCTATTACAACTTTTGTACCGGCAAGGAGGTATTCCGTCCGGATTTTTCGGGTTTCTTGTCGGGTTGTGAGGCCGATCCCTTCAAATATTTTTCGTGTCATTTCCAAATCGGAAACATTCGTTTCAAGTTCTTCCATAATTTTGGCCTCCCCTTTTCCGAGGTAGGATTTATAGGCCAATACGACCTCATCTCCTTCCTTCCGAATGCGTAACACGTCTCCCCTGGCGGTGATCGCATTCTCTTTGTCGTCGAAAAAGAGGGCATGCAATTCCCCTTCAAAGTGCTTTTCTGCACCGAGTTCCTCCAGTTTTGCCTGGATGGCTGCCTTATTGACTTCCAGTATTTTTACTTCTATTTCTTGCATAAGCGTGTGGGGTCAGATCGGAATATTTTCCTTTTCTCCCAAAAAATACGGCTTTGTTCCCAGAACATATACATCTAAAACGGCTTTAGTCCGCGCAAGGTATTCCCGTAGCCAGGTTTTGAGAGAATACCTGCTGGAAACTCCGCGTGCATTAAAGGCAATTGCGTCTATACCTTTCCTTTTGGCGATGAATACGGCCCGCAGGTTATGAAACTCCTGGGAGACGATGGTAACACGGCTTTGGCCAAATATTTCCTTACACCGGACAACCGAATCAAAGGTGCGGAATCCAGCATAATCGAGGGTAATTGCGCTGGTGGGAATTCCCCTGTCCAGGAGCGCCTTTTTCATATCATTGGGTTCGTCATACTCTTTGAATCGGTTATCACCGCTCAGGATAAAATGGCGAACTTTTCCTGCCTGATATAACCGGGCTGCAGCATCCATTCGATATTTAAAAAACAGGTTGGTACGTCCGCCTTTGGCCCGTTTGCTGGTTCCCAAAACGAGGGCAACATCATTGTTAGGGAGCTCATTGATATCGCTGAATACTTGACTGCGGGCAGAAAAGGCTACCCATAGATCGCAGACCAGAATGCTAAGTCCTGTCAGCAAGCCGAGTAAGCAGAATCGCAAGAGCCATTTTTTCCAGTTTAGCCTTCTCATGGTCTTTTTAAATAATGCAGATAGCCCTTCGCCTGATGGAAAAGGGCTATGCTTATCTTTTGTACGAAGCGAGAAGTATCTAGTTTAGCTCTGCACGAATCTTGTCGGCGAGCTTTTCGGTATCCGTAGGATCCTGACCTTCCATTCGGGCCAACCCAATGGCTTTGTTGGCAGCTTTGAGGGCCTCCTTATAACGTCCCATTTTGTACAAGACTGAGGCATGGGTATCGTTGTTATAATAGGCATTATCGATTGCTACGGATTGCCGTGCCCAGTCGGCGGCTTTTTCTAATTGCGCAGCATCATCCACATGGAGGTAGAAATTCCACGCGGCGCTGTTCAACTCATTGGAGCTGGCTGTGGGATAGGCAGTAAAGTGGGCAATGGTTCGCTCCGCATACATCTTCCAATCTTTTTTGGCCCCGAAATAGGTCATTTGTAAACGGCTGGCTGTTTTGCCATCATCAGAAAGGTATTTCTCTGCAATTGCCAGCGCCTTGTCGTATTTCTCGTTGTTACGGGTCATGACGGCTGCGACAGTATTTTGCCGACATACATAGGCAATTTTGCTTTCGACTGCACTCATGCCATATAGCTTCCCAAATTTCTTGCGCTTTTTGAGGAGGTACTGAAATTCACGACTGTCGAGCCCCTGGGTAAAGGCCTGAATGGCTTCCCAATTTTTTTCAGTCAGCAGCTCCTTGTCTTCCTGAGTGGCAAAATAGCGTTTGCCTGCCTCCCGGAAATCTTGCCCGGCGTCATATTGCAGCATTCCATAGGTGTAGAGCACTTCGGGATCTGTAGAGC
>CAYGTH010000076.1:0-20609 GCA_964352745.1 uncultured Bacteroidia bacterium | reverse complement strand
CTCATCTATATTTTCTTCCATTTACGGAAAATACGCAAACTTTGTCTTTTTTACCTTTGACATATATCGGCTCCCAAGGAGTTACTTCGATTAAATCCCGGGTTTTGTCGTAGATCGACTCACTAATCAAAATCGCATGCTGATCATCTTTGGCCAATGTTTCGATTCTTTTTCCGGTATTTACAGTGTCGCCTGTAATGGAATAGTCGATACGATCCTCTGATCCCAGGTTACCCGCGACGACTTCACCGCTATTGATTCCGATCCCCATTCCAATTTGAAAATCGGGGGGCAGGACATCCTTAAATTCCTCTCTGAGAACCGGTAGGTTTTCCATCATTTCCAATGCACAATAGACTGCGTTTTCCTCATTGTTGGGATAAGAAATGGGCGCACCAAAGGTTGCAAAGACTTCATCCCCCACATACTGGTTGACAGAACCATGGTGTCGCTTGATACAAGCGGCCATGAGGCTATAATAGCGATTCAGGAAAGATACCACCTGCCTTGGAGCCAAGACCTCGCTAAAGGCCGTAAACCCCCTGATATCACAAAACAGCACTGCTACATTTCGGAGTTCTCCTTCCAGAAATGAATCTTCATGCTGCTGACTCAACGCCTGCTTGACAACCGGTTCAGGAATATACCGCATAAACAGCCGAAGCGTCCGCTCCTGTTCTTCTACTTTTTGACGCAATTGACTGACCAGGGTTTTATTCTGGGTTTGCAGGTCATAGAGCTGCCGTGCATTTTCCAGGGTCATCCGCAGTTCGGATTCTTCCCAGGGCTTGGATACAAATCGAAAGACCCCTCCTGTATTGATCGCAGCTACAATCGCTTCCATATCACTATACCCGGTCAGTACCATTCGGATGGTATCCGGATACTCCCTGTTGACTTGCTCCAGAAACTGAACGCCTGTCATGCCGGGCATCCGCTGATCACTGATGACGAGGTGAATGTGATGACTCCGCAGGGTTTCTAATGCTTCATTACCACTGCGGGCTATATAAATCGGGTAATCTTTTCGGAAAGTCGCCCTGAAAGAGGCTAGATTATGGGCTTCGTCATCCACATACAAAATACAAAAATTGCTTTTTGGCATAACTCGAGAATGTATGATTAAGAACTGAAGCTGTCAGGACGATTGATCGGGAGCAGGATTTCGAATTCACTACCTGCACCTGGTTTACTTTTTACTGAAATTTTGCCTTTGTGGTTTTCAATAATGCCAAAACTTATCGACAATCCCAGTCCAGTACCATCGCCCACCTCCTTTGTGGTGAAAAATGGATCGAAAATACGCTGCTGCACTTCTTCAGTCATTCCCCGCCCGGTGTCCTCAATCGAGACTTTCACATATCCCTCCTCAACAGCGGTACGAATATATATTTTTCCTTCGTCTTCAATTGCCTGAATTGCATTTGTAATGACATTCATGTAAACCTGATTCAGCTTCCCGGGGTAACACAAAATTTCAGGGACCTCTCCCAATTCTTTAACCACCTCAATCCGCTCCCGCAGTTCACTGCCCAGGATCAACAGGGTTGATTCTATCCCCTCATTCACGCTCGCAAGTTTCAATTCATCTTCATCCAGCCGCGAAAAATTACGCAAGCCTTTTACAATCTCAGAGGTCCGGCGAGCGCCTTCCTGAATTCCGCCAAGCAGATGATCGATTTCCTCCACCAGAAAATCAAAATCCAGTTCTTCCTTCAAACTCACCACAGCCTCAAAGTTACCTTGTAATTCGGCCTGACTGATCTGCTCCTCATAGGCTGCCAGGATTTTTAAGAGGTCAGTAATGTCTCGTTTAAGGGGCTCGACATTCCCACTCACAAAGTTGATCGGATTATTGATCTCATGCGCCACCCCTGCAGTGAGCAATCCCAGGGAAGCCATTTTCTCAGCTTCTACCAATTGGGTCTGAGTCGATTTCAGATTTTCGAGAATGGTTTCCAACTCTTCCTTTTGGCGCTGCACTTCTGCCGTCCGTTCTTCTACGCGCGCCTCAAGGATTTTTTTATTTTTCTCCAATCCCCGGGTTCGAATTTTCCCATAGGCGATTACCAGCAAAATAGCCAGGAGCATACAGAAGGCCAGAAAAGTATTCGTCAGATAGATCGGGGGACGAATGACAATCTTTAGCGAGGCCCCTTTTTCATTCCACATCCCATGATTATTAGCTGCTTTTACCCGAAAGGTATAGGTGCCGGGATCCAGGTTGGTAAAGGGCGCATTTCGTTGCCCCTTGACATATTGCCATTCATCATTATACCCTTCGAGCATATAGGCATATTCATTCCTGTCACTTTCCAGAAAGCTCAGGGCCGAAAAGCGGATAATCATGTTATTGTAGCGATATCGAAAATTCAGGCTTTCCGTTTCGCTGATATTCTGAGGCAGTTCAACTTCCTTGCGCTCCTCATCTGATAAATAAGTCAATTCAAAATCCGTAATCGCAACGGGAGGAGGATATTCGTTTTCACTGATCAAATCAGGATGAAAATACACCAGGCCTTTGCTACTGCCAAAAAACACAAAACCTCGTTTATTTTGGAAATACGCTGCCGGATTAAACTGATCAAAAGGCAGCCAATTGCTTCTGTCATAATTTACAAAGGAATAGGAATCGGAATCCCCCCGGCGTTTCATGCGACTAATCCCTTCAGTGGTACTGAGCCACAAGCTATTTTCATCATCCTGCAAAATCCCACAAATATCATTGGCAGGGAGTCCGTCTGTGCGGGTATAAGTACGAAATTGCTGACGATCCGGTGAAAGGCTACAGAGCCCTCCTTCCGTTCCCACCCACAGGTACCCCCGACTGTCTTCGGCTATCGAAAGGATGGTATTACCGGGCAGGGAATTGGTATCTCCATCTATTTGTAAGTAACGCCTAAAAGCACTCCCATCATCCAGATTGGGCTGCAAGCTGTTCAGGCCATTTTCTGTTCCGATCCAGAGGATACCTTCATGGTCCTGGAATAATACACGGACTCCGTCATCGCTCAGGGAAGTTGGGTTGGACTCAATGTGTCGATAAGCAATAAACGTTCTCTTGTCAGGCTCCATGCTGGTCAATCCCTCCGGAGTACCCACCCAAATCCGCCCCACGGTATCTTCCAGCAAGGCAACAATGTCATTACTCACCAAGCCTAACCGACTCCCCGGAATATGCCGATACTGCTGAAATGAATAGGTTTTATTTGCGATGGAAGTTGCACTGACAAAATTCAGTCCATCTACCGTTCCAACCCACATATTCTGTTCCCGATCCTCCAGCAAACAGTACACGGCATTATCACTCAAGGAAGTTGAATCTGCAGGATCGTGTTGTAAATAATGGTGCTGTTCATTGGATTTATTCATCAGACTTACGCCCCGCTCTGTACCGATCCATACCTGCCCATGCAGATCTTCTGAGATTGTGTTGATATCATCACTTAGCAAGGTACCCGAAACACCGGGGGTACGCCGGATGATGCCAAAGCTAATGCGAATCAAATCCAGCTTAAATACCCCATACAAATAGGAACTAGCCCATAGCAAACCTGAACGGTCAATATAAATCGCGAGCACATCATCAGAAATCAATGATTGGGGATTGATTTCCTCCACTACATGGTGATTGGTGATTTCTTTTGTATTGGGATCTATCCGAAACAGGCCTCCCGTCTCAGCGCCCACCCAAATTTGGCCCAAATTATCCGCGACAATTACCTTAATGCCTGCATCGTGCAGTCCAAATCGATCATTCGGGTCATAAGGCGTTCGGCCAAATCGACCCGTTAGGGGATCAAATATTCGCAATCCGGCAGTCCCCGCCACTAATAATTTCCCCTCATCAAGTTCATACAGACTATTTACCAGTCCCACTTGTTCGGCCACCGAGCTTTCCGTAAAAGCCTGAATTGGGTCACCGACTGCGCTTACCTTCATTAACCCGTCCCCTGTACCCAGCCAAATATCCCCTTTGCTATCCGGATAGATGGTCTGAATAGAAAGCCCTTTGGTAAATTCAACTTGCTGGATCTGATAAGAAAATGTACGGATTGAGCCTTCATTTTCCTCGTCTCCAAACCGGATGCGATTGAGTCCGGACCTGGTACCTGCCCAAAGTTCTCCATTTACATTCTCCCAAATCGACAAGACAGCAGCATCTGAGAGGGTAGTCGGATCTCCTGAGCGGTGAGGAATCGTTTGAAAATCTCCTTGTTCGCGGTCCAGCAAGGAGAGCCCCGCATCCGTCCCGACCCACAGGCGATTTTGCTGATCTTCAAACAGACTATACACATAATTATCCGGAAGCGATGTGGCTATTTCCGAATCATTTTGGTAGGCTTTGAGCTCGTATCCATCGTAGCGATACAGGCCATTGGAAGTCCCCAGCCACATAAACCCAATGTGGTCCTGCAACATACAAGAGACCCGTCGCATTTCTTCCTTGCCCGCTACTTCGAGCGCTTCAAATCTGCTTTCAGTCTCCTGCGCAAGCATACTGTTCCCTACCAGTAAGGCAACAAACATCCATACCCAGGCAAGGTTGACAACTAAGCGGATTCGTATCATCATTTTGCACGTAAGCCCATATTCAGCAATTCGGGAGCGGCTGTCAACTGCCGGCGCTTCAATTCCCCTTCGCTGTATTCAAAAGTCATCCGATTACTGGCTTCTTCTTCAAAGAGGCTCACAGTGGCGCCATCTATCCGGGCCGTTCCTTCCCGCTCTGCAAAAATCAGAACAGAAGCATCCCCCAGGCTCTCGTTTACTTTTTTTATTTCCTTGATCGTTTTGGAAGCGGGGAGGTAGAGTAAGTGAACCTCTCCTGCATCTTCCAGGTTCGTGATCTGCCTGATCTCCAATCGGTATTTTTTTCGGGATTGACGTGCAGCATCCTGCAATTCCCGCAATAATTCATTATCAGTGCCATATATCCCGATCTTGCGAACCTCCTGCGCAACTCTGGAGGTGGGCCACTTGATGTATTCAACAAACTTAACAATAAACACTACCCGGGTTCTCACATCGATATCCTGCGGAAATGCAGGCTCTCCCAATATAAACAGTGAGGCCAGCAACAAAGCGGTACAACAAATTCTCCGGTAATGTAAGGCGTGTTTCATGTACAAAGGGTAAGCAAAAGCGTCCTGACAAAAGGAACTATTTATATTGGTGTTGTTTTTTTCCATCCCTAAAATCCAATCGGTAAGCCAAGTGGAATTGCAGGGTTCTCGAACGATCTGGTGCTGGCGGGTTCAGGCCAAAGAAAGGCTGATAAAACCGATAATCAGCATTCATCACATTATAAATCCCGAGTCCGGCATCCAGGTTATTCATCAAAAAATCCTTATGCCGAACGTACACATTCCACAATAAGATCGGATTCTCTTTTACCAGGACTCCTGTTATATTTTGAGAACCAGGAACTGGCTGGACTACATCGTAGCCATATCTGCTCCCATAAAAATGCGCAGTGGAAGTAAAGGATACTTTGGATTTCAGGTTATAGGTAGCGCTGAGATTAAACCGATGATGCGGGAAGGCCAATAACATATCTGTATCCACCCGCTCCCGAGAATCCGGATCAAACGCAAAGGAACTTACCGAATAGGGAGAGTTTAAGGTCTGCTGCCCGGAGCTATAGAGGGAATAATTAGCATTCAGGTGGCCCCAGGATTTTTTAAATTGAAAATCGACTTCCAGGCCACGGGTACCCGCTCGCTGAAAATTCTGATATACGGATATCGTTGCCTGATCCCCGAAAACATTTCTGATATTCTCATCCTGATAAGCGTTCAACACGATGGGATTGAAAATAGTCATGTTATACAGATTCGCAGTCAGGTAGATGTCCTCGCTGATCTTATAGCCCATTTCAGCTTCTATTGAGATAGTTCTCTCCGGGTCCAGGCCACGTTGGAGAATCAGTTGGCTGGAGTCCCGGTTAAAGGAATACCCTTCATCTAAGGAAAACGCTACATTGCCAATGGTAGGCGCCCGGTAGGCACCGTCAAGTAATAGCTTGAAATGAAAGTTTCCAAAGCGGCGGGTTAGCGCCAATCGGGGAGAAAAGGCAAATCCATACTGGGTATTGTATTCTGATCGGAGACCCGCAGTCAGGTTAAAGGTCGGTAACCGCAGAATACTCTGTCCAAATACCGCAAAATTATAGTATTCAGACTGTCCCAGGCTCGATATCAAATTCTGAAGACTGACCTTCGAGGCAAGCACATCCCGGTAGGCATCAACGCCAAACAGATAGGACCGACGATGACTATGCTTATAATTAGCTGTCAGCAACAAGCGATTTCTCGAAATCTCCCGCTGTGTCTGCCGCACCCGAAAGGTGTCGCTCCGGGAGATCAAGCTGGGATATTGCCAGGTAGCGATATATTGAGGCGTAAACGTCAACTTGTCGGAAAGTTTCATCTCCCATTTCAATTCAGAAAATGCCGCACGGATGCCGTTTTGTAAAGGCCGTCGTCCTAGAGAATCGAGCAAGGTGATATCCCGTACCTGATAATAATCTACCAGCGACCGAAAACTAAGGCCTTTCCACCGCACGTAAAAATTATGCAGATTGGGATCAATGTCCGCATCTCCGGCCAGCGACACAGAGTTACCCGCCCCTAGCTGATCCCGCAGCTCCTGCGCGTAGAACCCATAATGATCCCTATCACTCCGCTGGCCATTGCCGGTCAGCGTGGAGTAATTAATTGTGAGATTTTTCCAGTTTTTACCGATGTAAAAGTATCGGTTACGGGCGGCACGAGCTCCTTCTTCGCCCAGCATCTGGCCGTACAGATATCCCCCATGAAAGCCGCTGTATTCGTCTGAACTCAGGGTAATGATATTGATAACGCCCAACTCTGCAAACCCCCCATAGGCAGCCGATCCCGGCCCGCGAATGATTTCAATCCGCTTGATCAGTTGCACCGGAAAACGGTTTCCAAAAAACAGCTTGGCGGTATAAATCTCATTCATCTCCTGCCCATCCATCAGCAAAAGCACCTTTCCTTCATGTGCCCAATTTCCCCGAATGCCCAGGCCTATCTGCCCACTGGCATCGAGACCAAATGTAAACCCCGGTACCATCCGCAATACGTCTACCAGATCACGTGCCCCGGAATTATAGATTTCCTCTTCGGTAATGACCGTAATCACATTCGGAGAATTGCGACGCGAAAGGGCTTTTTTGGTGGAGACAGACACCGCATCATTGATCGTGGATTCCAATTCACTGGGATCTTCCTGCCGCGGCAATGTGGACAGCGAGTCCAGCGGCATATCCCAGTAATTGAACAGCGTATCGGCAGGTTGTCCCCAAGCAGCAGGTAGCCCCAACGCTATGAGAAATCCAAAAACGATATATGACAGGTGTACCCGCATTTGCACAATATAATGATTTGAAATACGAATGAAAAAAATCCGAATTGATGCAAGAATACTGACCCAATCGGGCTAGATACCGACACTCGCAATCTCTATTTCCTCAAATGAGGTTGGGCCCAGGCAAGCAGCCTGTTTATCATTCGAAAAAATCAATACTGAGTAAAAATCAATTCAAGTACAGTCTCTCCAACGGCATCCAGGGTTTGAGGATCTATTTCGGCGAGTACATCTCCGTGTGTATGATGATGATCGAAAAAACCACTAGCAGTGGTTGCGTCATACTCAATAATATCAATACAGGGAATGCCCCTTTCTTCATAGACAACTATGTGATCATCTATCCCTACAAAATCTACCTCTTCCCAGGAAAAAAAATGTTTATACCCTAATCTTTCGGCTATTCGCCAGGTGCGATTCATGACAAAATGAGCTTGCTCCATCGACTTATGTTCCCGAACAAATACAGCATCCTTAGCGCCCACCATGTCGAGCAAGACGCCATACATGGGGCGATAACTCGTATCAGCCTGATCGGCCCACATATGGGTACCGAGGCACCAGGAATCCCGGTCAAAGGCAGTGTCTCCTACAAACGATGGCGCACCATAATCCTCGGCATCCACCAGCAAAATATCTACTCCTACATAGGGGCGGTCCTGTCCCAGGCCTAATACCCGCGCAATCTCTAATAAGACCCCTACTCCACTGGCACCATCATTGGCCCCTTCGATGGGCATCTCCCGATTCAGACTGTCTTTATCCGCAAAAGGCCGCGTATCCCAATGTGCGAGCAACAGGATTCGATTGGGCTTCTCTGGATACAGGCTCGCAAACAAATTCCGGATCTCCAGATCGGTTCCATCAAATGCAGTAACAATTCCTTCCTGGGCTTCTGTTTGCCAGCCCATCCGGCTTAATTCAGCCTTTAAATAAGCCCCACAAGCCTGATGTGACGCGGTATTCGGGACCCGAGGCCCAAAATCTACCTGATGCTTAACAAAGGCATAAGCTGAATCCGCATTAAAGCGATCTGTTAATGGCTTGTTGCTCCCAATCGAAATAGGCATCTGCCTACTCAAAAGGACAAATAAGACCATACAAATACCCAGGTTAGTGCCAGATTTCTCCAAACTAAAAGCTCTCCGACTATTCAATATTCCTGCGATTTTAGCCATATAGGTAAGAAGAAAAATTAAAGGCATCATACAATTCGAGTCAAAACTACCCCAAAGCATGCAAAACCTTTTCATCTATGTTTATTCGTTAACAAAATAGCCTTTAGTATGTAAAAAAAGATGCTTATTTTAAGTACGATTAAAAAGGAAAAATCCTTCCGTTGTCGAAACGGAAGGATTTACACTACTACTACTTACTACTATGAAAACACTTTATAAGCTGTTTTTATTGTCCTTGCTATGCGGTTCATTCTCAGCTTTTTCCCAGCCTTACAAGCAAATGAGGAACCGGGGAAAAACATCTATTCGTCCGCAAGTCTCCAAGGCTGTTTCTATTTTTACCCCCTTAGAATCAGTTGAACATGCCAGGAGTCCGGATTTACTGACCCAAACCTCCAGAGGTGTTACTCCTGGTTCCAGGCGTCAAAAAACTACCCGAAAAAGGCCCTGTCATCATCCACCACCGAAGACCTATAGCAGGGATCAATTGGTTTATTATCACCAACAAGGTCGCGACCATGGTCCCATTCGCTCACATCATGCCCCACTTAACCGGGCTGCAATGCGACGAAGGTAAGCGGTACCCATTTCTTTTTTTGAAAGTCCCGGCAGCCAGATGAGACTGCCGGGTAGGTACAACATACTCACAACCTAAAACAATATTCTTTAGCTAACAGCGGGAGAAATCACATTCATTCGACTCCCCCCAACACTAACTCTTATTTAGAAAGAATAGACAGCTCCTACCAAAAACTGGGTAGCGGAACCTGTCGCTGCACCATCGCTATTAAAGAAAATATCCTGATCAGAGGTATCGAACCGAAGCTCAGGAATGAAGGTAAGGTCTCCTCCTTTGATATTTCCAGAAAGGGTGATCGCGCTTACGTTTCCATCTTCTACTCCACTGAGAATTCCACTAGCCGCAGAAGCTGAAAAATACTCATAGCGAAGGCCGAGAGCTGCTGCATCAGACACACTGTAATTCAGGTAAGCTGCTGCACCGGAGAAAGAAGCCTCTTCTGAACCTTCGCCCCCATCAGAATAATAGGCTGCATTCAGCCCCAGCATCAGGGGATCAGAAATCTGATAGGTAGTTGTCAGATCTACTTCAGTTCCGCTTTCGCCTCCTGTTACAAAATTGATATAAGCATCCCATCCTTCAACAGGAGATACGTAAATCTGTGCTCCAAAGCTGGAAGGCCCTACGTCCGGGTCAGCAGTATATACATTCCAGGGGTTAAACATCCCCACCATGACAGCAAACTGGTCGGAAAATGCATAATCGAGTTTTACCCCCCCATTTTGGAAAGGTCCATTGGTGAAAAGATAGGAAGTAGAATAGTTAAAGTTTCCGGTTGGGGAAATGATTTCATATCCTACAAAGGTTCCCATATATCCCCCTGTGATAGAAAGCTTGTCGGTCAGGGCATAAGAAACATACAGATTCTGAATACGAGGTGCATAATCAGACACAGCACCGAATACCGGAATGACACCAGAAGTATCACTGGTAATTCCTGACAATACGCCAGTCGAAGAATTAGAAGGACCTGCAGATCCCAAATTCCGGGGACCAAAAGCAATCTCTCCTACGAAAGAAGCCTTTCCACTTGATTTTTCAAATACGAGATCCAGCATACCGATGGATACCGAGTTATGGTCTCCCGCAAAGCTAGTCCCGATATTGGACTGACCGGAAAAGTCATACTTATAGTAGGTATCTACTGAACCAGAAATTTGAAGCTTTTCGTCTTCTTCCTGCGCCATCATGGGGGAAGCGATTATGAGCGAAAACATCAGGAGTAAAAATGTGTATTTTTTCATCAGAACAAAGGATTAGAGCGGGCAGAGAAAAGGGTGCATCAGGCAATAAGAATCCCAGGAAGCAAACCCATGGTTTACAATCATTCCGCCAGCAAAAAAATAATAATGAAATGAAGTACGATACCGTGGCCGCAAATCGGCCTGTTAGTTGGATAGCGTTTTCGGATAAACGGTTTCAGGCCAGTCCCCAGTCAAGGAGATATATCTTTCCGGAGCCCGCAAACCGAAAACGCATCCATATTTTCATGATTTAAGTAGATGGACAGATTAACGTATAGAGTATCTAGACGGGATACTACTGATTATCAGACAGATAAGGTCTTTTATCTGTATACTAAAATCTGTCTACTTACTTACTCATCATATACAATCGTGTATCCGCGAATTCCGTGCTCATGGCTGTCCAGTCCGGACGCTTCGTGCTCGGCGCTTACGCGAATTCCAGTTGTTGCTTTTAAGACGTAGAAAATCAGGAATGCTGAACCAAAAGCGGCGACGGCTGCTGCGCCCACTCCTGCCAATTGATACATCAGCTGACTCATACCCGCATTTGCACCAAAGAGGCCTACTGCGAGGGTTCCCCAGATACCACAGGTAAGGTGAACCGAAACGGCCCCTACACAGTCATCCAGCTTCAACTTATCTAATCCTACTGCGGAGAGCACAACTAATCCACCGGCAATCAGGCCAATGATCATGGCTTCCCATGGACTCATCAGGTCAGCACCTGCAGTGATTCCTACCAGACCGGCAAGGATACCATTAAGTGCCATTCCAAGATCTAAGCGCTTGAATACGATCCAGGCCATAACAACGCCTCCAATTGCACCAGCTGCTGCTGCTAAACAGGTAGTAACCAGCACTAAAGAAGTCAGCCCAGGATCTGCAGAAAGCACGGATCCGCCATTGAAGCCAAACCATCCTAACCAAAGGAGGAACACCCCAATTACTGCCAAAGGCACACTTGAACCCGGGAAGTCATTTACTTTTCCGTCTTTGTATTTTCCTTTACGGGCTCCTACTAATATGATACCAGCTAATGCGCCCCAACCTCCTACAGAGTGTACCAGAGTAGATCCGGCGAAATCATAGAACCCTAACTCGCTGAGGAATCCTCCCCCCCACTGCCAGGAACCAATGATAGGATACGTCAGGCCTACAAAGAAGAAGGTGAAAATCAAATAGCTGCTGATCTTGATACGCTCAGCTACAGCTCCAGAAACAATAGTTGCAGCAGTTGCGGCAAACATTCCCTGGAACAAGAAATCCGTCCAGTACGTGTAGCCCCCATCTGCATAGCCTACTCCAAGCCCGCCTTCTGGTACACCGAGCATACCGCCCAATCCAAGAAACCCATTAAAATCACCTGGGTACATCAAGGCAAAGCCAATGAATGCATAGGTAATCAAGCCAATTGCTGGCGTGAGCGTGTTCTTAAAAAGGATGTTAACTGTGTTTTTTGCCTGCGTGAAACCAGCCTCTACACCAGCAAATCCCAGGTGCATAATAAATACCAACGCAGTACATAACATCATCCAGACATTATTACCGGTTAGGAAACTGTCAGCCACCGAGGCCTGAGTCTCGGCAAGTGCCGCATTTAATGATGCGAGCGAGTCGGTCAGTGCCGCCTGCTGCGACATGACCATTGATAAGGAATCTGTAATCGTTTCGTCCATAATCGAAGAATTTAAAACAAGAATTAGGTTTGAATAAGTAATGAGTGTAACTGTTCCCTTACAGGATCGGCTACAAACATATTGAATTATTTATAAAAAACACACTTGTCAATTATGGATTTCGCAAAAATAGCTCCAATATTTACACAATTTTGAACTTCTGGTGATTTAAAAATATGCACCATCCCCAGTTAATTTTTCAAAAAAAATCAAATAAACATCCCCAATTAAAATATTCCAAAACTAAAATAAATAAAAAAAAAACTCGCTTACCCCCTCTTAAAACATGCCCCTACGGCTCAAAATCTTTGATTTTCTCAGAGAAGGCAGTAAACGGAATCATCAGCTGAATGGCCTATTTATCTTCCATCCAGTACAGATCAAGTCAAAAATTACAAGTTATGGACAATACCAAGTCGGATATAAAATAGCTGGATATGTCTATTTTATTTTGTTTCATTTTTTTTGAAAAAAAATTCATTTCCATTCAAAATCTCACATCAAATTCAACAAAACCGTGTATTATCCTCAATATTTCACTTCCAAATCCCTGCTTAATTTCACTTTTTTTCTAAAAAAGGAATAATAATCCCTGATAATCAAAAATAACTACGCCCCATTTGCCAAAATAGAGCAGGTACATCCACTTAATCACATAAATAGCCTCATTTCATCACACTACTCCCCACTAGTAACCAAAATGAACGATCATCTACCCAATAATTCACAAAAACACACCATTTGCACACAAAAAATACCCATTATATTAATATATATACCAAATTAACCCTCAAATCTGACACCTATCTCTTGTTTTTACAAAATAATTACACCTTGCCTGGACGGGTTTCGGGGGTAAATCAAGGCATATCAAAGGATGGGCTGCTATTTCGATTAGCCGTTCTTTAAAAAAGTCATATTTATAACACCTCATTTTTGAGATTACATAAAATACACATACATTTGTTGAATATTTTCTAAACTCTACCTCTTCAAGCTTATTTTAGTCCTTAATATTATTTCACTATGGCGAAAAGTAAACTAGAGTACATTTGGTTGGACGGATCTAGTCCAACACAAGGTCTCAGAAGCAAAACCAAAGTCGTTAGCGACTTTAGCGGTAAACTGGAAGACTGCGATGAATGGTCATTTGATGGCTCATCCACCCAACAAGCAGAAGGCGGATCTTCTGACTGTATCCTGAAACCTGTATACATCTGCCCGGATCCGGCAATCGAAAACGGGTATCTGGTGATGACAGAAGTATTGAATGCCGACAGCACACCTCATGTTTCAAATGGCAGAGCTACCATCGACGATGATGATGCTGACTTCTGGTTTGGATTCGAACAGGAATATTTCCTAATGGATACTGAGACTAAGCTCCCTGTGGGATTCCCTGCAAATGGATTCCCGGCTCCTCAGGGACCCTACTATTGCGGAGTAGGCGGCCAAAATGTATTTGGCAGAGAATTCAAAGACGAGCACCTTGATCTTTGTATTGCTGCCGGACTGAATATAGAAGGCACCAATGGAGAAGTAGCAGCTGGTCAGTGGGAGTGGCAAATTTTTGCAAAAGGCGCTCATGAGGCAGGTGATCAAATATGGATTGGAAGATACCTGATGGAAAGACTTTCCGAAAAATATGGTCTTTACATCGAATATCACCCCAAACCACTGGGAGCAACAGACTGGAATGGATCTGGTATGCACGCCAACTTCTCTAATACCTATACGAGAACAGCTGCTTCCAGAGAAAAGATCGAAAAAGTATGTGAAGCGTTCAGAAGCGTAGTTGCAGAGCATATTGCTGTATATGGCGCATACAATGACCAACGGCTCACAGGCTTGCACGAGACCGCTTCTATCAATGACTTCTCCTATGGAGTATCTGACAGAGGTGCTTCCATCCGTATTCCTTTATATACCAAAAATAAAGGATGGTCGGGCTACCTTGAAGATAGAAGACCCGCTTCTAACGCAGATCCTTATAAAGTAGCTGCGCGGATCATAAAAACGGTCAAAGACGTAAAGTAGAAATAAGGAGTAAGAAAGATTTGAGCTGAGAGCGCCCAACTGTTCAAATACAGATAGCCTTTCTCTCAATACGGTCTGCTTACTTCTGCATTTTTTATACCCGTAGTGAAAGCCATGTTGCGATTCTTGAGCAATGTGGCTTTTTCTATTGGTTATTTGCCGATACCCGCTTCCCACTTCCACTTCCAGGCCCCGCTATATCATCCACTTTTTGATTCCGCGCTCGCTATCAAAGCCGTACAACCTGCTGTCATTTTTTGAATTTTATGCAAAAAATATAGATATTATTTTATATTTTGCACTTCACATTGGGATTTAATACGGATTAATTAACAAGACTTAATTCTTTACTATTTTCCAACAACAGCTATTTTATAAGCCTTTCTTCCTTCTTAATGAGGATGAAAGGTATCAGTTTGGACAGGCTATACAACAACTTTACAACCTTTAGCAATAATTTTTGCCCAAATGAGTGAGTCCATTGACCCTTGTCAACAGTCCCTCTATCTTCCCGAAATGGAGCATGATGCTTGCGGGATAGGATTTGTTGCAGATTTAAAAAATCGGGCTTCCCACGCAATTATTTCAGATGCGCTGACCATGTTGGAAAACATGGAACACCGGGGAGCCTGCGGATGTGATCCGCGAACAGGAGATGGTGCAGGTATCCTGATTCAAAAACCCCACCGATTTCTTAAGGAAGAATGTGCAAGGCTGGGGATCACCTTGCCTGCGGCCGGCAAATACGGAGTAGGACTTGTATTTTTTCCCGGAAATGGACAGCAAAGAGCCGAATGCCGCCAAATACTCAATGACAGTATAGAAGATTTGGGACTCAAGCTACTGGGATACCGGCAACTGCCCTACGAAGATGAAGGAATCGGTTCTGCCGCGCGCTCAGTTGCGCCGCATATCGAGCAAATTTTTGTAGGAGCCAAGAGTCTGATTGACCCCGACAGTCTGGAAAGAAAACTATTTGTGCTCCGCAAGGTCGGCAGTCGGCAGATTTATCGGCAAGTGCCTAATATCGGGGATGATTTTTATATCCCCTCCCTTTCCCACAGGACCCTTGTATATAAGGGACAACTCCGCACCGATCAGGTCCGCACTTATTTTCCAGATTTGCAGGATGAGCGGGTGGAGTCTGCATTGGCATTGATCCACTCCCGGTTTTCTACAAATACATTCCCCCAATGGCGGCTTGCTCAACCTTTCCGCTACATTGCCCATAATGGAGAAATAAATACCATTAAGGGAAATGTAAACTGGATGCGGGCCAAGGAACGGCTGTTTGAAACCACCTATTTTACGCAGGAAGAGCTGGACCTGATCATCCCGATCTGCGACCTGACGAAATCTGATTCCAGAAACCTGGATAGCATTATTGAAATGCTCGTAGTAGGCGGCCGATCGCTTCCACACGTGATCATGATGCTGATTCCGGAAGCCTGGCAAGAAAATACTCGGATGAACGAGACACGGAAAGCATTTTATGAATACCATGCTTCCCTCATGGAGCCCTGGGATGGTCCCGCTTCTATCTGCTTTACCGATGGGAAAATCGTGGGCGCAACCCTCGACAGAAACGGACTACGCCCTTCCCGATATACCCTGACAAAAGACCACCGCCTGGTGATGGCATCTGAAACAGGCGCCTTACCTGTTGATCCGGCTAATGTTCTGGAGAAAGGGCGTCTTCAGCCAGGGAAAATGTTTGTTGCGGACCTCGAAGAAGGTCGCATCATCAGCGATGAAGAAATCAAAGAGCAAATTTGTTCGCAAAGCCCGTATCGGGATTGGCTCAACAAACATACCACCAAAATTGAGGCGCTTCCGGAGGTGTCCCCACTCCCACGGGATTTTGAGGAGCCCGCGCTTCTCCAGCGACAACAATTGTTTGGCTATACCACCGAGGATATGAAAATGATCCTGGGCGAAATGGCCATTAGCGCCAAAGAACCTGTCGGGTCAATGGGGCTGGATACGCCGCTGGCAGTACTTTCGCATCAAAGTCAGCACCTGTCGCATTATTTCAAACAACTATTTGCCCAGGTCAGTAACCCCCCGATTGATCCCATTCGGGAGAGATTGGTTATGTCGCTCGAAACCTGGATAGGCGGCTCTCAAAACCTATTAGCTGAGGAGCCAGAGTCTTGTCGTCGCATTGATATTCCGCATCCCATTCTGACCAATGAACAGTTGGAAAAGATTCGGCAGATCAATGTAAATGACTTCAAGACAGCCACGATAGATGCTATTTTCCCTGTCGGCCAGTCACTCGAAACGGGTATTCAAACCTTATGTGAACAGGCACGGGCTGCGTTGGAAGAGGGAGGCGCAAATATTCTGATTATCAGCGACCGAAAGGCAGGAAAAGCATATGCACCGATCCCGGCTTTGATGGCAACAGGGGCTGTCCATCATTACCTGCTCAAACATCAACTCCGATTCCGGTCTGCGCTCCTCGTCGAAACGGGAGATGCGCATGAAACCCATCATTTTGCAACGCTCATCGGATATGGTGCCCTTGCTATTAATCCCTATCTGGCACTCGACAGCCTCGAAACGGTTCAGTCCACATTCAAAATAGCAACGGATCTACCGCTTGAGACCATGCAGAAAAACTTCATTAAAGCCATCAATTATGGCCTTTTGAAGATTTTTTCCAAAATGGGAATTTCAACCCTGCAATCGTACCACGGCGCTCAGATATTTGAAATTCTTGGACTGAGTGAAGAAGTAGTCTCAACCTGCTTTTACGGCAGTATTTCCCGGATAAGCGGCCTTTCTTTTGACGATGTCGCCCGCGAAGTCACGGCCCGCCATCGGATCGCATATCCGGAAACAACAGTCCCCAACAAGCGACTCGAAGCAGGCGGGATTTATCAATGGAAACGAAACGGAGAGTTTCACCTGTTCAATCCAGAGTCCATCCACCTCCTCCAGCACGCCACCAAAAAGGGGGATTATCAACTATACAGAAAATATGCAGACCGGATCAATGACCAGTCCAAACTGGCTTGTACCCTCCGGAGCATGTTTACCTTTAAGAATCAGGAACCGATTCCCATTGAAGAAGTAGAATCAAAAGAATCTATTTTTCAACGATTTGCAACCGGTGCCATGTCATTTGGTTCGATCTCACACGAGGCCCATTCGACCCTGGCCATCGCCATGAATCGAATCGGTGGAAAAAGTAACAGCGGGGAAGGCGGAGAAGACGAAATTCGGTTTGCACGCAAAGAAAATGGAGATTGGGAACGCTCTGCCATCAAGCAGGTAGCTTCGGGCCGGTTTGGAGTAACCAGCAATTACCTCACAAATGCGGACGAATTACAGATCAAAATGGCGCAGGGAGCCAAGCCCGGAGAGGGAGGTCAATTGCCCGGCCACAAGGTCGATGAATGGATCGGACGCGTACGCCATTCCACCCCGGGTGTAGGGCTTATTTCACCGCCACCCCATCACGATATTTATTCCATCGAGGATTTGGCACAATTGATCTTCGACCTCAAAAATGCCAATAGAGCTGCTCGTATCAGCGTCAAACTCGTTTCGGAAGCAGGCGTAGGAACGATTGCAGCAGGAGTGTCCAAAGCACACGCAGATCACATTCTCATTTCCGGCCACGATGGCGGAACCGGAGCCTCTCCTATCAGTTCGATTCGCCATGCAGGTCTCCCCTGGGAATTAGGCCTTGCGGAAGCTCACCAAACCCTCGTCCTGAATGACCTCCGTAGCCGCGTAACCTTACAGGCTGACGGACAAATCAGAACCGGAAGAGACATGGCCATCGCGACCTTGCTCGGGGCTGAAGAATGGGGTGTAGCAACCGCCGCACTCGTGGTCGAAGGCTGTATCATGATGCGAAAATGCCACCTGAATACCTGTCCCGTTGGCGTTGCGACGCAGGACAAAGAATTGCGAAAGCGGTTTTCAGGCAAAGTCGAGCACGTCGTCAACTTTTTCCATTTCCTGGCAGAAGATCTCCGGGAAATCATGGCAGAGCTGGGGTACCGTACCGTAAATGAAATGGTAGGCCAAAGTCAGCACCTCATGGTTCGGAAAGACCTCGAACACTGGAAACAAAAAACGGTAAACCTGAAACGGATTATCAAAAAAGTTTCCGTTCCGGCCCACATCGGCTTATATAAGCAAATTGAGCAGGATCACGGAATGGAAGAAATTCTTGACTGGGAATTGCTCGAAGCGTCTCAAGCAGCCATCAAAGAGAAACTACCGGTTTATCAGGAGTTTTTAATCAAAAATACAGACCGGGCAGTCGGCACGCTCACCTCCAATGAAGTGTCTAAAGTACATGGAGGAACCGGCCTTCCGGAAGGAACGATCCACTTCAAATTTGAGGGATCTGCCGGCCAGAGTTTTGGTGCATTTGCAGCCCCAGGCCTTCGGATGGAATTGGAAGGAGAAGCCAATGATTATTTTGGGAAAGGCCTGTCCGGTGCCCAGATGATCGCGTATCCGCCCAAAGAAGCCACTTTCGAACCCAGCCAAAACATCATTATCGGCAATGTGGCCTTTTATGGTGCGACATCTGGTGAAGCCTTTATTCGGGGAATTGCAGGAGAACGTTTCTGCGTCCGGAACTCGGGCGTAAGAGCGGTGATCGAAGGAATTGGAGATCATGGGTGCGAATACATGACAGGAGGAGTCGCTGTGATTCTCGGCCCTACAGGTCGCAATTTCGCAGCAGGTATGAGTGGCGGTGTGGCCTATGTATTTGATCCGGATCAGCAATTCAAGATCAATTGCAATACCGAACTCGTGGACTTTGACCCCATCGAACATGAGGACATCAAAACCCTCAATGAACTCATTGAAAAGCATTATGCTTTTACCGGAAGTAGAGTTGCGCTCCGCATCATCACAGACTGGGCTAAGTCTCTGAAAGCCTTTGTGAAAGTGATGCCGCGCGACTACAAGAGAGCCCTGAAAAAACAAAAAGAACAGCAATATAAATTGATCGGCTAATGGGAAACCCCAAAGGATTTATGCAATACGGGCGGGAATTGCCCAAAAGTCGGAAACCGGAGGAACGCATCCAGGACTACCGGGAAATTTATGTGCCCTTCGCTGATGAAAAAACGCAGGAACAAGCCGCTCGCTGCATGAACTGCGGCGTGCCCTTTTGCCACAATGGATGTCCGTTGGGCAATGTGATTCCGGAATTTAACGAAGCCGCATTTGAGGAGAATTGGGAATATGCAATTGAAATTCTCCAATCCACCAATAACTTCCCGGAGTTTACCGGAAGGATTTGCCCGGCGCCGTGTGAAGCTTCCTGCGTACTGGGGATCAACCAGCCTCCGGTTACGATTGAACACATCGAGAAATCCATTGCCGAAAAAGCGTATGACCTCGGCCTGATCAAGGCACAGGTGCCCGCTACCCGGACGGGCAAAAAAGTAGCTGTCATCGGTTCTGGTCCTGCGGGCCTTGCTGCCGCAGCACAGCTCAACACAGCCGGTCATCTGGTAACGGTATTCGAGCGGGAAGATGCCATTGGCGGCCTGCTTCGGTATGGAATTCCGGATTTCAAGCTGGAAAAATGGGTAATTGATCGCCGTATCAGCATCATGGAAGCGGAAGGCATTGTTTTCAAAACCAATGCGCACATCGGCAAGGAAACTCCCGTAGCAGATCTACAGGCAGAATTTGATTCCATAGTCCTCTGCGGCGGATCGACCGTTCCCCGGGATTTGGATATCCCCGGTCGCGACCTCAATGGCGTTCACTTTGCCATGGACTTCCTCACCCGCCAAAACAAAAAGGTATCGAACCGCTGGACGGAGGAACTCGGCGAGATCAGCGCCGCAGGCAAAAACGTAACCGTCATCGGGGGCGGAGATACCGGTTCCGACTGTGTCGGCACCTCTAATCGCCACGGAGCGGCTTCGATCACCCAAATAGAACTCCTCGAAAAACCGCCTCTGGAGCGCGGACCGGATGATCCCTGGCCGCTGTGGCCAATGGTTCTCCGCACCTCCTCTTCTCATGAAGAAGGCGCAAACCGGGATTGGGCACTGCTGACAGAAGCGTTTCTCGGAGACGAAAAGGGGAACCTCCGCGCCCTGCAAACCGTGCGCCTCGAATGGAAAACCGGCGAAAACGGTCGCAAGCAATTTGAAAAAGTTCCCGGTTCTGAAGCCGAAATCCCCTGTGAACTGGCCCTACTGGCCGTAGGTTTTGTGTACCCTGAACCGAACGGCATGCTCGCACAATTGGGCGTCGAGCTGGATGGCCGAGGCAATGTCGCCTCCACGGACTACCAGTCAACCGTCCCCGGCGTATTTGTCGCAGGCGACATGCGCAGGGGTCAATCCCTCGTCGTATGGGCCATCTCCGAAGGGCGGGAAGCCGCCCGCGAGGTGGACCTTCACCTGATGGGCAAGACGGAATTGCCTTCGAAGAATGCTTCGGGTGTGATGGTGTAGCCAGCAAGACTTCCCTCCGCACAAGCCAACCTCCCTTCCAAAAG
>CAYGTH010000075.1:0-20637 GCA_964352745.1 uncultured Bacteroidia bacterium | reverse complement strand
GGAATAATCAAGTTACAAAAAAGGATTGGGAATCCGAATGCTAATTCCACAAAGGAGTCAGGAACCTGTGTTATCCGTTTGTATCACAACTTTCCCGATCGTTTTTCCAGTTTGAAAGAATCGGATAGCATCAGGCAATTCATCAAACTCATATACATGCCCAACAATGGGCGGCGCAAGGTTCAGTGCCTCTATCTCCTCTAATATTTCGTGCATAATGGGTGCCCGCTCATACAGATGAATGAGGTTAAACGCCATCACCGATTTATTCAAATTGGTCATATTCTGCACATCTATTTTGGGTCGGGTCAGATACAGCCATACCATTTTCAGGTAATTGGGGCGGGCACCCGGTGAGGCATATTGAGCAGAACCATAGACGACCATCCGCCCCATTGGCGCGAGTGATTCAAATCCCTTTTGGAGAATTTTTCCACCGATGCATTCCAGGATCAGGTTCAATTCCCGGCCCTTAAGGGCTGCTGTTAATTTTGCTGCAAAGTCTTTGCCCCTTACAATTCCCTGTTCGTAACCTTCTGCTTCCAATAATTTCAGCTTGGACGGGGTTCCAACCGTTCCAATTGTGGTAGCGCCTAGTTTTTGGGCAATACGATTCGCCAGCAAGCCTACGCCTCCTGCTGCACTATGAATCAGCACCACATCTCCGCGTTTTACCGCACCCAATGGAACCAGGGCATAATAGGCGGTTAATACTTGAACCAAAAAAGAAGCCCCCTCTTCGTATGACCAGCTATCGGGCAAAGGCACCAGGTAGCGTTCATCTGTATTGATGAGACTTGCATAGCCCCCAAATCGGGTAACTCCCATTACGCGGTCTCCAGGTTTCAGTTCACTAACCTCCTCCCCTATTGCCTCCACGACTCCTGCATACTCCAGCCCCGGCACAAAACTCCCTTCTGGCGTCGCGCTATATACGCCAAACATGGCAAAGATATCCGCAAAATTGAGACCGATCGCCTTAACGGCTACCCTCACTTCTGTACCGGAAATCTCAGAGATAGATTCTTCTACTTTTTTCAGATGGGCAATGGAGCCTGCTTTGTGCATCCGGTAAGCTTGGCGAATAGGCATAGACAGGGATTAAAAAAATAACAACAGCGCAAGAGATTGAGAACATTTCCTACACGTCCATTTTTACATGGCGAATTTTTTCCCGCTTCCAGGTGTAAGTGATGTGCAAACTCCCATCTTTTGCCTGAATGATTGCCGGGTATGAGAATTCCGCATTTTTTTCATTTTCCAGAATCGCTACCTGCTCCCATTCTTTTCCATCTTTAGAAACTGCCACGACCAAAGGAGATCTGGGGCCGCCCCATTTTCCTACGATCGGTTCAGTAGGGTTATACACCAAAACATGCCGACCATCCTGAAGTGTAAGCGCATCAATTCCGGAATTAGGATTAGGCAACTCGGTAGCCTCCATCGGGGACCATGAAGCACCACTGTCATCGGACCAGCTACTTGTAATAATGCCTTGTTTGCTGCGACACAGCATTTGAATCCGACTATCTGAATAGGTCAAAAAGGCGGGCTGTATGGCGTCGTATTCCACCTCAGCATTCGCCACCTTGATCAACTCCCAATTCTCCCCCAAATCTGTGCTTCGCTCAACCTGCACGCGCCACCCTTCATGCTCGTACTCTGTGCTGGAAGGAGAAAGAATCGTACCGTCAACTAACTGGACAGCTTTATTGCGAATAGGTCCCAGAAAATTGCCCGGTAGCCGTTCAGGCTCCGACCAGGTTTTCCCCTCATCAGTTGATTCAATAACCATCCCCCACCAGTCGCTCGGACTGGGTCCTACTTTGTAGAACAATTGAAGCGGTCCCGCTTTTCGCTGAAACAATACCGGATTCCAACAGGGGTGACGCAGGGTATCATTCATGACTCCATCTGCCACCATCTTCGGAGCTGTCCACTTGCCAGCCTCCACATGTGAAATCCAGATTTCGACATCCTTCGCTTTTTCTTCCGTTCCCCCAAACCATGAAGCCATCAGGGTTCCGGCTTCGGTTTCGACAATCGTCGAAGCATGGCAACTCGGAAAAGAGGCGGTATCATAGATAAATTCGCGCACCTGAATAGGCGAATTTGATTCGGAAGCCGTTTGGGTTCCATTTTGTTGAGTATTACAGGCCAGCAGGCAGCAGGCAATGGCACAAACGACGATCAGGGCTTTCATAGGAGGAGAGATTGGGTTATTAGATTTGAAGTGGGAAGATAAAAGATTACCGGATCAATTGAATAACATTTCGCAAGCTTTCTACATTATGAGCGGGTGCAAACACATCAATGTAGGGCCAGGCCGCTTGCATGCCTTTAACAGTGGGTTCAAATGCAGCGTTTCCAGCCAGGGGATTGAGCCAGATGACCTTACCTGCTTTTCGCTGGATACTCCGCATGCTCTCCCCCAGCACTTCGCCCTCTCCCATATCCCAGCCATCACTCATCACCAGCACAACCGTATCCCGATCCAGGAGTCGGCTTCCATAGTCATTTACAAACGTCTGGAAAGAAGTGCCAATCTGTGTACCGCCTGACCAATCAGGAACCTTATCAGCGAGAGCCTCCATTGCAAGAGAAAAATCATAGGTGCGCAACTCCTCAGTTATGCGGTGAAGCGAGGTGCTGAATACAAAGGTCTCAATCTGGCGAAAACTCTTTTGAAAGGCATACACAAACTGAATCAGGAACCGGCTGTACAGATCCATAGATTTACTCACATCGCAGAGAAGTACCATCCTCAGTTTTCGCATTTTTCGCTTACGAAAACCGAGTTCAGCAATCTCTCCTCCTCGCCTGAGGTTGAGGCGAATGGTCCGCTTCAAGTCAAACTTCCCGGGGCGATGCGTAGCCAGAAAACGACGACTGTAACCCGAGGCCAGGTTGCGCGCCATGATCGCAATCAACTTCATCACTTCTTCCAGTTCCTCCTCAGAAAATGCCCCAAAATCCTTACGCCCCAACACTTCCGCAGGGCTATAAACCGCCAATTCAGTCTCTTCTTCCTGCTTATTGCCATACAGCCAGCTTTTCAGGGCTTGTAAGCTGGGTTTCTGCTGTTTCTTTTTGGCTTTCGGTCTTGGCGTTTCTTTGTTGCGAACCTTGGAATCTACCCCTCGTTCTACATAGGCCCAGTACTCCTCATATAAGTCGTCAAATTTACGCTGGTGAAGCAGGCTTCGGGTCAGCACCGCACGCAGCGCCAACCGAAACTGCTCCCGGTCTTCCATTGGCAAAACTGTTAAGGCCAATAAGGCATCGGCCTCTTCAGCAGGCCCCAATACAAATCCATTTGTCCGCAAATACCGGCAAAAAGCAATTACCTGAGAAGTCAGGTCTGTATGTCGGGTAAGGAGAGTCAATAGGGGAGTTATTGGTTAGGAGTTTTGAGTTAAAAGTTGGGAGTTGGAGCTTGAAGATTGGGGTTGGATTTGAATTCGGATTTCAAGAGGAACTTCATATCTATGCTCTGTCTTCTCTCTTCTCTCTTCTGTCTTCTGTCTTCTGTCTTCTCTCTTCTCTCTTCTGTCTTCTGTCTTCTGTCTTCCCTCTATTCTAATTTCGAGACAATGCCGACTTTGGCAAATAATTCAGATAGAGAATCCTGTGCCTGCCTGATGTCCTGCCAATCTTTGAGAATAACCCCGAGGGTATCTTCTACGACCTGCTTTTCCAGGTGGTCAAAGTGCATAGTAGCTAAGGCCACCGCCCAATCCAGGGTTTCGGCAACACCGGGCACTTTCTCCAGTTTCATTCTGCGAACTTCTTGCATAAACCGGCAAATCTGATCCGCAAGTTGGGCATTGATATTCTGCACTTTCCCCTTCACAATGGCTAGTTCTTTCTCAAAATCAGGATAATCAATATAGAGATACAAACAGCGCCGACGCAGGGCTTCTGATAATTCCCGCACCCGATTGCTGGTTACCACAACATAGGGAATATGTGTTGCGGAAATGGTTCCGATTTCCGGGATGGTTATTTGCCAATCCGATAAGACTTCCAGCAAAAAGCTTTCAAACTCTTCATCTGCCCGGTCGATCTCGTCGATCAGCAATACCGGTGAGGCTTCCTGCGTGATGGCTTGTAACAAAGGCCGCTTCAGGAGAAAATCGTCTCCGAATATGGTAGCTTCCTTTTCAGCAACAGATTTATCCTCCTGCTCCTCCAGTTTGATATGCAGCAACTGCCGCTGGTAATTCCATTCGTATAAGGCATGAGTGGCATCCAGGCCCTCGTAGCACTGCAAACGAATCAAATTTGTCTCAAGGGCCTTTGCCATGACCTTTGCGATTTCGGTTTTCCCTACTCCTGCAGGCCCCTCAATCAATAAAGGTTTACCGAGCTGCATTCCCAGAAAAATAGACATCACAATACTTTGCTCGGTGATATATCCTTGTTCAGCGAGCATTTGCTGAATATGTTCGAGAGCGGGTTTCTGCATAAATATGAAACTAATAAGTCTTTAATGGCCTCCATTACCAAATGGCACAAGCTTGATCCCGGTCGTGCAGACTATCCCGCCTACGGAAATGGCAGTGAACCCCTGGTTGCTGTTGCCTATTTCTAACCCTTTATCTTTTTCCTTAAAGACCGAAAGACGCAATCCACTTGAAACGGATTGCGTCTTTCGCATTATTAATCATACATCAGCTCTGATCCGAGATCGCCATCAGGGCTCGCTTGCAATACACCTTGGCAAGGTGCTTTCGATAAGTATCCCCTGCAAAGTGGTCTCCCATAATATCAACTCCTTCCGCAGCAAGTGCGGCAGCAGCTTCAATATTACCCGCCGACAAAGCCTGTCCTGCGAGTGCATTTTCCACCGCAGCATCACGGAAGGCGACGTCAGATACCCCTGTAAAGGCAACAGTTGCACCCCCTCCTGGTTTTGTCATAACAGCACAGCCTACAATTGCGAAGCGGGAGGCCGGTTGGAAGAATTTCACATAGGCCGATTTTGTACCTGCGGGAGGTTTGGGTATCCGAATTTCCGTAATGATCTCTCCCTCGCCGAGGGCTGTTTCGTACAGCCCCAGGAAGAAATCACTCGCGCCGACACTCCGAGTTCCGCCTGAGCCTTGCATAACGATCACGGCTGAAGCTGCGAGGAGAGATGCCGGCCAGTCAGCAGCCGGGTCAGCATGAGCAATACTGCCCCCGATAGTTCCGACATTCCGGACCTGCACATCTCCGATCATTCCGGCAGCCTGAGACACCATGCTCAGGTGCTGTGCAATCAAGTCTGATTCAGCAATCGCGCCATGGGTTGTCGCGGCTCCTATCGCAATACTATCTCCCTCATCCCGGATATAGTTCAGCTCCGCAATTCGCCCAATGTCAATAAGGGTAGCAGGGCTATTGAGTCGTAGTTTCATCGCAGGCAGGAGACTGTGCCCTCCCGCTAGTAGTTTGCCGTCATCACCCGCCTGCCCCAGCATTTGCAAGGCTTCTTCGACGGATCCGGCACGTTTGTATTCAAATGAAGTTGGAATCATTGTGAGTAAAAAATTAAGGGTACACGATTAGCTTTCATTGATTGCAGTCCAAACCCGTTCTGGTGTAAGGGGCATTTCAAGGTTGAGAATTCCATAACCGGAAAGCGCATCCATGACTGCATTTACAACTGCGGGCGTAGAACCGATTGTTCCCGCTTCTCCTGCTCCTTTTACCCCCAGTGGGTTGTGCGGGCAAGGGGTAACCTTCCGATCCGTTTCAAACATGGGAAAGTCATCAGCACGAGGCATGGTGTAATCCATGTAAGAACCATTTGTGAGCTGTCCATACTCATCATAGAGTGCCCCTTCAAACAATGCTTGCCCGATTCCCTGTGCGAGACCGCCATGTATCTGGCCGTCGACAATCATCGGGTTAATCACATTTCCGACATCATCACACGCAACAAAGCGCTTGAGGTCCACTTTTCCGGTTTCAGGATCCACTTCTACGACTGCAATGTGGCACCCAAACGGATAGGTAAAATTAGCAGGGTCATAAAAGCTTGAAAAATCCAGTCCCGGCTCAACGCCTTCGGGATAGTCATGCGGCACATAAGCTGTCAGGGCCACATCCCCAAATCCAATGGATTTATCGGTTCCCTTTACCGTCCAGGCCCCATCTGCAAATTCGAGATCCTCTTCATTTGCTTCCAGTTTATGGGCAGCAATTTTGGCTCCTTTTTCAATTACCTTTTCGATGCTTTTCACAATCGCGCTTCCGCCTACTGCAAGGCTTCGGGAACCATAGGTTCCCATTCCAAATGCGACTGCATCCGAATCTCCATGCACGATATCCACATCTTCCAGTGGTATGCCAAATTTTTCAGCTACTATCTGAGCAAAGGTCGTCTCATGCCCCTGGCCGTGTGAATGTGAACCCGAGTATACACTCACCTTTCCAGTGGGCTGAACCCTTACCTGTGCAGACTCAAACAGTCCTGCTCGTGCACCCAAAGCACCTACGACTGCTGAAGGCGCAATTCCGCAAGCTTCTATATAGGTTGAGAAACCGATACCAATCAGCTTTCCGTTTTTTCGGGCTTCTGCTTGTTCAGCACGGAGGTTTTTATAATCGACCATCTCCAGCGCTCGCTCAAGGACCGGGACGTAATCGCCGCTATCATATTGCAATGCCACCTGGGTTTGATAGCCGGGTTCATTTACGCCATCAAATTTAGGAATGAAGTTTTTGAGCCGAAGTTCTGCCGGATCCATTCCCATTTCCAGCGCAGCGGTATCGACCAATCTTTCCAGCAGGTAAGTCGCTTCCGGCCGACCGGCTCCCCGATAGGCATCCACAGCTGTGGTATGGGTAAAAATGCCCGTCACATCTACATTTACTTTAGGAGTTGTGTACAATCCCTGTAACAAGGTTCCATACAAATAAGTAGGAACTGCAGGCGCAAAGGTAGAGAGGTAGGCCCCCAAATTGGCGAGGGTATGTACCTGCAAGGCGACCATTTTCCCTTCTGCATCAAATCCCATTTGGGCAGTTGTGTAATGGTCGCGACCGTGCGCATCCGTCATAAAACTTTCACTCCGGTCTGCTGTCCACTTGACGGGGCGACCGAGTTTATTAGACGCCCATATTACGAGGGCTTCTTCTGCGTAATGGAAAATCTTGGAGCCAAATCCACCTCCTACATCGGGTGCAACAACACGCACCTTATGTTCAGGAATTCCCAACACAAAAGCGCATAGTAACAGGCGCGTCAAGTGGGGGTTTTGAGAAGTCGTGTACAGGGTGTACCGCTCATTCGCCGTATCATAATCCCCAATTGCACTCCGGGGTTCGATTGCATTGGCTACAACGCGCTGGTTCCGTAAATCAAGTTTGGTCACGTGATGTGCAGCAGCAAGGGCAGCAGCTACCTCATCTTGCGGGCTTCCTAATTCCCAATCAAAACAAATATTATTAGGCACATCGTCATGGACCAGCGGCGCACCGTCCATAATCGCCTCACGGGCATCTACTACTGCATCCATGTCCCCGTATTCGATCTCGATCAGGTCAGCAGCATCCTTGGCAATTTCCTTACTTTCGGCAATGACCATGGCTACTCCGTCTCCCATATGCCGGGTTTTGTCTGCCACTAATAGCTTATGGGGAGGTTCCTTCATTGTATCCCCATTTTTAAAGTCCACCTGCCATCCACAAGGTACGCCGTTGATTTCCACCAGGTCAGCACCCGTATATACCTCCACGACTCCGGCCATTGCTTTTGCAGCAGAAATATCTACCGAGTCAATGGTTGCGTGGGCGTAAGGACTGCGAACGATATAGGCAAATGTCATTCGGGGGAGTACGATATCATCTGTGTACTTCCCTTTTCCAGTGATAAAGCGTTTGTCCTCAACGCGTTTGACTGATTTTCCAATTAGACTACCCATGAGCTACCTCCTTTCCCATCTTATCAGCGGCATATTGAATAGATTTAACAATGTTATGATACCCTGTGCATCTGCAAAAATTCCCTTCCAGGGCATGGCGAATTTCACTTTCAGATGGATTCGGATTTTGCTTAAGCAAATCCAATGCAGTCATAATCATTCCAGGTGTACAGAAGCCGCATTGTAAGCCATGCTTTTCCTTGAAGCCTTCCTGCAAGGGGTGTAAGTTTCCGCCTTGTGCCAATCCTTCAATTGTCATTACATCGCAGCCATCAGCCTGCACTGCCAACATCGTGCAGGATTTAACAGCCTTGCCATTTACTGAAACGGTGCAAGACCCACAATTACTGGTATCACAGCCAACATGTGTTCCGGTAAGGAACAACACATCGCGCAGATAATGCACCAGCAAAATTCGGGGGTCGACCTCATGGCTCTGTGAAACACCGTTCACAGTTAGGTTAATTGGTAGTCCCATGTGTCAAAAATTATTTGGAGTAATAGGTAAAAAGGGTATAGATTATTTGGATGATTTGGAAAACAGTTTACGAAGCCAGGCCATAAATCGAGCCCACATGCTGACTTTTTCGACTGTGCCGCCCCCTGCAATCACCAGTTCTTCTTCCAATGATTGAAAAAACTGATTGGTCAGGGTTCTGGCCACCCCACTCAGAACGCGTTGTCCTGTACGCGCCAGGGTTCCGGAAAGCTTCGCATCTCCGGAAAACACCACCTCTGTTTGGTTTCCATTTACTGCTTTCAATTCAATATGACCGACAGCAGCAACATTCCCGATCTTGCTATTCTGTTTCATTTTCAATGTAAACCGATTCGGCTTATCCAAATCTGTCACCTCCATGTCTCCCTTGAAGGAGCCACTTACGGGGCCGAGTTTTACATCCGAAATTGCTTTGAATTTCCCCTCTCCAATGGGTTCGAGGCTTTTGATACCGGGCGTGATTTTTGCTAAAATATCGGGGTCGAGCATCAGGTTCCAAACCTTGTCAACGGGGGCATCTAATGTATGAGTTCCTTCCAGCCGCATGGGGTAGTACGCGTGTTAGTAGTAATTGAGTAGTCCTGTTTGCATTTGTATATTAGTATTAATATGCGATTAACGCAAGGGAAATCCCTGTCAATATTTACCCATCAACAGTTCTTCGAGCTCCTGTATCGTTTGCGCAGGGGGATAACCTAGTTTTTCCATTGTACCCTGATTCCGATTTAACCAAATAGCATGAAATCCATATGCGCTGGCTCCTGTTACGTCCCAGGTATTACTTGAAACAAAGGCAATCTCGGCGGGCGAATAACCAAGGCCCTGACTAGCAATCGCATATACAGCCGGGACTGGCTTGTACTGAGCAACCGAGTTTGCGCTGAATATATTACTGAGGCTTCCGCTTATTTGGTTATGATCTGCCGCTGCTGCCAGCATTTCTGAATTTGCATTCGATAGAATCGCCAGTTGTGTGTGTGCCGACAGCTTTACGAGTAATTCCGGGACTTCCGGAAAAGCATCCAGCACAAAATACTGCTGCATCAGGTCCGCCTGAATGGCAGGGGTCAACGACACTCTTTGATCTTCACAGGCAAACTCCAGCGCTTCAGCCGTAACCTCAGAAAAGGGTTTGTATCTGTCCATCAAGGTTTGCAGCCAGGTGTATTCCAACTGCTTGCGACGCCACACCTCACTTATCGCCGGAGCTTGCGTGCCATAATATCGTGACAATCCGGATTCGATTGCGTCTACATTAAATAAGGTGCCATAGGCGTCAAATACAATTGCCTGGATATGAGGAGGCAGGGAAAGGCTCATATGCTTAAGGGAAATTAGCCGAAAACAGATCAGTCGCGGAGTCCAAAATCAGGCTCAAATAAACCTAATGAAATATTCTTGTGAAAAAAAGCGTATCATCAGATAGAAAGGATTCGATTCTTATATTTGCAAAAAGAACCATCATGAATCAGCACCCCATATATTTCCTTTTTTCTTTTTTTGTTTTGTTGTGTGCAAGCAGCACCGCTATTGCCCAAGGCGTAAACCTCAAATCCGCCCCGCCGGAAGCTGATGTAACATACACTACCTTTAGCAAAGCCTATCAACAGCTGGACGTAAGCCAAATGCAGGAATTATATACCTCGGACGCATTGTATATGGAAAGTCGTGGGCCTATTAAAGAAGGAAAAGAAAGTATTGCGGAGGGATTTGAAAGCCTTTTTACCTGGGCTCGTGAAAAAAACATAAAGCTGGACATTTCGTTTCGCTTTGTAAAGCGAGATGTCCGCTCCGATATGATTGTCGATGTGGGCTATTATTTACTCAAGCGGATCGATTCTGAACAAAAAGAATCTGCCTCCGCTGGCAAATTTGTTGTCATCCAGGAATTGCAAGTCGATGGCACCTGGCGCATTAGCCTCGATTCATATAATGCAGCTCCTACAACGGCATTTTTCGATACACCTGAGTAGGGAGAGAAAAGATTACAGATGCCAGACAACAGATATGAGACTTTAGCCTTCTGTTAATCAACTTTTAACTCATAACTTTCAACTCATACCTCATAACCTCCCCATCTCCCTCCCGATGAAACAGCTTTTTCTGACCCTATCCCTGGCAATTGCCCTCTTCTCCCCTGCCCTTTCGCAGGTGCATTGTACGGCTGCGAATAAGACACTCTGCGAATCTCACCTGACCTGGTTGGAAGCGAGCGATCTCAGTGCAAAACCCATCAACGAAATCGCTATCGCAGTGGGGAAACACCTCATGGGAACTCCCTATGTGGCAAAGACATTGGAAGTCGGCGATCAGGAACAACTGGTTGTGGAATTAAGTGGATTAGACTGTACTACTTTTCTGGAAAATGTGGTGGTCTTCTCTCGCCTTGCCAAACAGGAACAATACACCTTTGAAGCCTTTACTCGGGAGCTGGAACACCTTCGGTATCGGGATGGGGAGCGGGATGCCTATCCTTCCCGGCTGCATTATTTTACAGATTGGATTTATGATAATCAGCAAAAAGGAATCATTCAGGATGTATCTGCAAAAATAGGAGGTAGCCCGTATCAAAAGACCATCAATTTCATGTCCACTCATCGCAGTGCCTACCAGCAATTATCAGATGATGGGTACTACACAGCCATTCAAAAGGCAGAGCGTGATCTGAATGCGAATTGGAATTATCACTATCTGCCTAAGGCATCGATCCGGCAATTAGAATCCGGTATCAAGGACGGAGATTTGATCGCGATTACCACCGGGATCAAGGGGCTGGATGTCGTACATACGGGTTTTGCAATCTGGAAAAATGGCCGTGTTCATTTGTTTCACGCCTCGTCCAGCAATAAGGAGGTCGAAATCTCCAGCAAGCCCCTGGCCGAATACCTCGCAGGCAACAAGTCGCAATCCGGTGTGATTGTCTCGCGGCTCGTGGAATAAAAAATTCACCTACTCGTGCCGCAATGCATCAACGGGATTGGCCCGGGCAATCCGGAAAGTCTGTCCAGCGACGGTCAGGGCCGCTACGGCGAGTACCAACATCAGCGGAACCAGGAACAATCCGATGGAAACATCCATCCGGAAGGCATATTGCTCCAGCCACCACCGAATTCCCAAAAATGCAGGAATCATTGCCAGCAGCGCGGCAATCAGTACCAAAGACAAAAACTCCCGGGAAAGCAAGAGAATGATGTCCGGGACACTGGCTCCCATTACCTTGCGAATCCCCACTTCCTTGGTGCGCTGAACCGCGCTCGTAGCAGCAAGCCCCAACAGGCCCATCATGGCAACGAGAATGGTCAGGCCAGCAAACAAGCCGAAGGCACGTCCAAAACGTTGATCCTCTTCATAATGACGGTCAAATACTTCGTCCAGAAACAGGGATTGATATGGATTACCGGGGAATATTTCGAGGAAACGGGCTTCGATAGTCTTTAGCAAAACCGGCAGGTCCACTCCCGACGTTTGCAACTGGAGGGAGAGGTAGCTAATGTTCTCCTCATGGTTATATACGATGGGATCAAAGCCGTTGCGCAAGGAACCGTGATGATAATTGGGAACAATCCCTATGATCGTCGCCGGATCAACCGAATTCCCGAGAATCACCTTTTGTCCGATTGAGGCTTCTGATACCGGCAGGTTATACATCACCAAAACGGACTCACTTACGATGACACGACCTCTGTCAGAATCACGCTGCGGAGCAAAGCCACGTCCGTACAGAATGGGCATATTGAAATGCGCAAAAAAATCAGTCTGCACATAGGCAATCTCACAGGATTTACCGTCTGTTTCGGCCTGGCCCGGAAGACGAATTCCCGTTCCGTAATTAAAGTTTGCTCCCGGCAGCATTCCCGTTGCGAGTACAGACTCTACCTGTGGAATTGCACTGAGCTCATTTTGTAGGGTCTGCATTCGTTGTATATAGGTACTATCGGTAACCGTGGGGCCTTCTATGGCCAATTTTTGGCGAATATCAAGGCCCAGGTCCTGATTTTTCATAAAACTCAGTTGTTGATACACGGCAAAAGTCCCTGTAATCAGCAGAGCAGCCACCGTAAACTGTAATACCACAAGGGCTTTCCGAAGTCGAATGCCTTTTTGAGACCTGCCAAAACTGCCCGCCAATACATCTGAGGCTTCAAAGCCAGACAGCATCCACGCCGGATAGATGCCTGCTAAAAAAGCGCCCAGCGTAAAGAATACGACCAGCATTGTCGCGTATTTGGGAGATACCAGGAGCCAGCCTTCAGGCACGCCCTGAATTCCCGTGATTTCATAGACCCAGGGCGCGAATACCTGAACCATGGTCAAAGCAATAACTGCTGCAATGGCATTGAGCAACAAGGACTCAAACAAAAATTGCCGAATCAATTGCGAACGATGGGAACCCAACAGTTTTCGGATGCCCACTTCCTTTGCCCGATCGAGAGAACGGGAAGTAGCGAGGTTGACATAATTGACCCAGGCCAACACCAAAATAAACATAGCCAGAAGAAGGAGGAAATAGACCCGCTGCAAATCACCAGTAACGGCACGGTCATATCCATACTCCCCACTATGTAAGTGGATATCTTCCAGCGATTGCAGATCCATATCATACCCAGAGTCCTCCCCTACCGCCTGAGCAATCAGCTCAGGAAATTTGGCAGCAACCTGCTCCATATTTGCCTCGGGCTGTAATCGAACATAACTAAAGAAGGCATTCCAGCCATTCAGGTTGTACTGCTCCCAAATTGGCCCTTCCAAATGGTGATAGGAAACAAGCAATTCGGGCTGCAAATGGGAATTCGCAGGCAAATCCGGGTAGGTGCCCCGAACTGTATAATCAACCTGTCCAAAATCATCATGCAAAGTAAGGACTCTGCCTATTGCGGCTTCCTCTCCAAAATATTTACGTGCAGTGCTCTCAGAAAGCAATATACTAAAGGGAATCTCCAAGGCTTCCGGAGGACTTACCGGCCAGGAAAACACTTCCAGAAACTGCGCATCGGCATAACTGTAATCCTCCTCCCGAAAAGCAAGGATTTCCCCCTCCCGCACATAACTGACCGTACCATCCCTTGGCAAAATCCGTGTTGCCGCCACCACTTCTGGAATTGCCTCCTGCATCCCCGGAGCAACAATGGGCAAGGTTACCGCAAGACGGGTCTGCCGATTGGTATCCTCCCCTACTATCCGATAAATCTCGGCCTTATGGGGGACAAATTGATCGAAGCTCATTTCAAAACCCACATATTGCAAAATCAGGATACAAGCCGCCATTCCGGTTGCAAGTCCCAACACATTGATAGCCGTAAAAATCTTATTGCGCTGTAAGTTGCGCCAGGCGATAAGGAGGTAGTTTCTAAGCATAGTACAGATGTTACTCCTATTGGAGACAATAAGAATGCCATTCACATAACTCCCTATTTGTCAAAATGTTATGGAAAAAACCATGTAAATACGGGTAGGATATTGTGCCAAAATGATACGGGTATTTGTTTCAGGGTGGAACGAATATCTTCTATTTAATCCAATAGTGTCTTAATGCTATAAAGATTGCCGTTCTCATCCTCCAGTTTGAGAAAATAGATTCCTGTTGATAAATTTTCCCGATAAATAACGAGGTGATCGGTTTTTATGCCAACCCATTTCCTCACAAGATTCCCATGCATGTCGAATAAACTCACAGAATATTCCTGGTTTTTCTTATTATCAAATGTAAGCCTCGTGGATTCATGCCAAGGATTAGGAGCTACCGAAATAATCTGCCTCTGATTGAATTCTCTGTCGCGACTCAACGCAAGAAGGGATGCAGGGAAAGTATCTCCCCCGCAAAACCGGAAATCTACAAGCCCATCGGCTGTTGCCAGCCATACATTCGTATCGCTTGCCACAATGTCGTTAATATAATTCGATAGAATATCAGAATTTTCTTCGTAATAACGAATCCAAGTGCTATCCTTGTATTGATATAACCCAAATCGAGTACCGACCCAAAGATTCCCACTCTCATCCATGTCGAGAGTATTAATCGCATTAATAGAATGTTTGGACCAAGTGGAATCAGGATTAATCACAAGCAGCCCCTGATTGCCGCCTACATAAATCGTAGCACCATCAATATACAGGGAAGATGGACTTAACCCACAAGGCAGATAGGAATTATTGCAATCATATTCAATCAAAGTATCAGGACTCATTTTATAGATCGAAAACATAGTACAGAACCAAATATTTCCGAGTTGATCGATTTTGACATCACGAATACTTGGAGAATTGAATGGAAAAATACGCGACCATTGAAAATAGTGCAATCGCTTTAGGCCGCGGTGCCAAGTTCCTGCAATCAAGTCTACCGGAGATTCTTCTGCCAGCGAAATCTTCCCCCATCCTAGGTTAGACTGACGGTCGTGCCATTCTCCGTTTTTTCGGACATATATTTTGCCTCCCGATGCTACATAAATCCTATTATCTCCTCCGACGAGCAGGCCATCCCCTCCCTGGGGAAGTTCCTCATCTATATTGTTAGCATCATAGACCTCCCAATTTGTCCCATCAAATTGGATGTAGGCATGGTTAGTAACACTTCCACCAAAACTTTCACTATGCTGAAGGATGAGGTGCAGTATTCCACTATCTTCCATTTCAACCCCTTTCACAGTTCTCCCTGTCAAACCGGAATTAGCCGTATTAATCGAATTCCAAACGGTATCCTGATATACACGAGCACCAAAATAACTGGTGCCAACAATCACATCCTGAGAACTAAGGACTTTTACAGTTCGAACACCTTCGTAATACTGGGGTAAGCCGAGGGAATGAATCGTTCCTATGCTATCATAATACTCGATCAGACCGCCTTCGGTAGCCAGCCATATTTTATGGTCCTGATCAAAATCAATCGCATTAACTTCTCCAATTTGTGGCAAACCATTTGTTGAGTCTATATGCACAAACTCGGAACTATCCAATCGAGCTATGAAGTATTCATAATCAGTCCAATCCGAATTCACTTTTGAACCTCCAACCCAAACTTGATTCTGTTTGTCTATTTTCAAATATGTCAGAAAATCGGATTTAAGATTTGTATTAAATGTGTTGAATTCGGAATAAGTCGTGCCATCAAATTTGACCAGACCATCTTCCACATTTAACATCCATATATTTCCTGATGTATCCATTTCCATAGCAAACATACCAGTCAAATATGGAGGAATGCTATCCAGGGTAAATATTATCCCATCATATTTAATAAGGTTTTGAGCACTGTAAAACCACAGGTCTCCCTGAGGACTGACACGTGGCCAATAAACGTAATCACTTGGAATTGGAGAGTTTGTTGTATTAAAGACCGTCCATTGTTGGCCATCAAATCGAAATAAGCCATCCCCATCACTTCCTACCCATAAATTACCAAGTGAATCAAGGGCGAAATCCCGATAAATATTACAGATTTGCCTGTCATCAATATTCAGGAAGTTATCCTGTACATAATTCTTATCAACTTGCACAATTCGACACTCAGTCCCGATCCAGATCAGGCTATCTTGTTCAAGAATAGTGTAAACCTCTTTGCCAGTAAAATAATTTGTACAGTTCTGCGCAAATAGATTTCCCAGACCTAACAACAGTAAAATCAGAAGGGTTACCCATAAATATTTCATACTGAATCAATTGAATAGCAGAACCAGAGACCTTACTTAATATGCAAAAAAATGGCAAAAAAAGGAGCAGGTAACTCGGGCAATTATTTTCAGGGAACAGCAAAGGCCATAATCGATCCGCCTGGTTCTTCCTCACTTCCACTTACAGCAATTACAAGATATTGTCGTCCTCCACATAGATAGGTTGCAGGCGTAGCATACCCGCTGCCGGGAAGTTGATATTCCCACCGCACATCACCCGTCCGGCTATCAAATGCCCGAATTTTATTGTCTTTTGTCGCTGCGATGAATACCAACCCACCTGCCGTAACAATCGGCCCGCCCCAGTTTTCAGTGCCGGTCTGCGGGCCACCTGGTTCTTGCCGTTCCGGATAATTGCCAAGGGGAATTTTCCATACATATTCGCCGGTATGGAGATTGATCGCATTCAATGTGCCCCAGGGCGGTTTGATTGCCGGATAGCCTTCCGGATCGCGAAAATAGCTATAGGCGGTAATGTTTCGATAGCTTCCTTCAACGTTGGACGCATCTGGCTCATTCGTTGCCATTTCCTCTTTTTGCTCAAACAAAAAAGCCAGCAAGGCTGCTCGCTGAGAGCTGCGCATATGTGAGAAAGCGGGCATTCTCCCTCTGCCGGATTGGAGCAGATTCGCAACCGCCGTCTCATCCAAACGATCCCCAATGTTGGTTAGCGCTGGAAAATCAGGGATCTGACCTTTTCGTTCGCCGCCATGACAGATCGCACAGTTGTTCAGGTAATATCGCTCACCTTTTGCGTATAAGGTCTGCGGCCCCTTTACGCTTGCTGTTGCTTCCTGTTGCAAGGTCATCACTTCGGGGGATTCATTGGCATTGAGGTAGAGAATGCCCGAAGTCGGGTCTAAGGCTGTGCCGCCCCATTCTGACCCGCCTCGTGAACCGGGCACCATCAAGGTCCCCTGCGAGTCCGGAGGCGTATACAGCCCTTCAAATCGCATCTCCTGAAATCGGCGCAGGACTGCCTGATGGGTTTCGTCGCTTACCTCAGTCAAGTCTTCTTCGCTGAGGTGTTGCCGGACATAGGCTTTGGGGAGCAGCGGAAAAGGTTGTGTGGGCCAAACCTCCTCGCCCCTGGCACGACTGGAGGGAACCGATCGTTCTTCGATGGGAAAAAGAGGTTCGCCCGTTTCCCGATCAAATACAAAGAGAAAACCTGTTTTAGTTGTGAGGGTTACCGCATCAATCTTTTTGCCATCGCGGCTGATTGTAGCCAGGGTGGGCGGAGCTGGTAGATCATAGTCCCAAACGTCGTGATGGGTGGTTTGGAAATGCCATTTCAATTCGCCGCTTGCTGCATCCAGCGCCACCAGGGAATTGCCATAGAGGTTTTTTCCAGCACGGTTAGCGCCGTAATAATCATAGGTGGGAGAGCCCAATGGCGCATAAACGATCCCCCGTGATTCATCCAGGCTCATCCCGCCCCAGTTATTAGCACCACCGGTATATTTCCAGGCATCAGCTGGCCAGGTTTCGTAGCCGGGTTCGCCGGGTTGAGGGATTGTGTGGAATATCCATTCTACCTTACCCGAACGCACATCAAACGCCCGGATATGACCCGGTGCTGCGTCGTAAGACTCTGAAACCTCCGAACCCAGAATCAGCAGGTCGCCATAGAGCATTCCTGGTGAAGTTGGAATGACCCAGACCGAATCAGGATTCACGCCCAGGCCTTCATTGAGATTCACTTTACCATTCCCCCCAAAATCAGGAATCGGCTTTCCGGTTTTTGCATCAATTGCAAATAAAAAATGTCCTGCTGTGAATAAAATTCGTTCCTCTTCTCCTTCCCGCCAATAAGTAACTCCGCGTTTCATTCCTCCTCCACGCTCTCCCTCAAAAGGATCAAAAGCCCATATTCGCTCCCCCGTACAAGCATCCAGGGCATAGAGCCAACTCCGGGAAGAAGTCGCATACATCACGTCATCAATCACGATGGGATTACACTCATACTTCCCAAATCGCATGCCTTCCGGCACATCATCATGCGCATAGGTCCAGGCTACTTCCAATTGATGCACATTGTCGAGATGAATGTGATCCAGACTTGAATAGCTGGTACTTTCTGCATCGCCTTTATAGACTGACCAGCTGGATAGGGTGTCGTCCTGGGGTTGGCAGCCGGCGTACAGGACCAGTAGCATGACCGTAATTGCACCTCTTATTTCCATGGGAGTCAATTTCGGAAAATTGTGCGGGATAAAAAGCAGCGATTTGCTATTCCTCAAACGGTCCTTTTAAGTCTGTCGTGTTGTGATACAAATCTGCCATGGTGATCTCTGCCTCAAGGCTTTGCAGATAAATGGTATGGTCCAGTCCGATTACTTCTCGCATCTCCCAAATCTTTTCATCTCTCCGATAGTAAATCGTAACGACCGGTCTGTGTTGGTCGATGAGCAGGTATTCTTTAAATGAAGGGAGTTGTTGATACAGTCGGAATTTTGCACCCCGGTCATAGGCTTCGGTCGTATCGGATAGGACTTCGGCGATCAATATGGGATTGGTTATAGAATTCTCGTCGTGAGGACTGGTTTCTACCGTTCCGCACACTACAGATGCTTCCGGATAGACAAATCGGTCGGATGCCTCAATACGGACTTTTACATCGCCATTATAGGTGGTGCAGCCTTTTTTTCGCTCAATCAAGGTTAGCTCAGTAATAATATTAGAACCAATTTTCCCATGGTTCTTTGTCCCACCGGCCATCGCAAAAATTTCCCCTTGATGGAATTCATGCCGAATATCTGCTCCTGCTTCAAAAGCCAGATATTCGCTAATTGTTAACCGTGTCAATGCTTTTTCGCCCATATAATCACGTTTGAAGACAAGATACAAAAAATCAGACTTTCTCGTTTTGTTACAGAGGCTCCGTCGACTCCGCCATAATCTTCCGATACACCGCCCGCGCATGAGCATATGCCGCCTTGGCATCCGCCATTTCTGCTTCGGCATAAAACTGCTCTTTGGATTCCCAGCATTTATCTACGCCTTTCAAGCACCATTCCGCACTGCGCTTGCTGGCACGGATCGGCTGATTGCCCACCTGAACAAAAACAGGGTTGGTATGGGAAGAAGGAAAGATGCGTACCGCTACCCAACTGCTCTGATTTATATCCACTTCAAATTCCAGGCTTTGCATTTTGCCATCGGCCAGTATCCTTTGTTCCGCCACGGGGTAGGCATTGACAATCACCTCGACTTTGACTTCGCGGCTCTCTCCATCACGAGCTTTCTCAATGCTCCAGGGCTTAGGGTCCCAGGGTGGTGTATTCCCAAGAAATAACGTACCGAAAGAATCGGCTTTCATATCCTCGAGCAAAGCCGCCGCGTCTATATGCACTTTCACTTTCCCCGGTGCGGATAGCACTAACTCGCTGTTACCTACCCCGGCCGCTTGTTCATTTACCCTAAAATTCAACAAGTGACTCTTGCCGTCAGACACATAATTACTCCCTTTGGAAATCCCTTCGCACCAGGCATTGTAATCCAGCACATTGTCGAGTTTGACATAAGATCGCCAGACCCCCACCCGCGCACCCGTGATACAGGGAAAATCGGTTTCTCCGCTAATTCTGGTACGAAATCCGCAATTCAGGGTGTGATACCACATATTCAATTCGGCGACGGGCCAGGTATCCCCAGCGGACATAAAATCGACAGCCGGAACCTGGGTTCCGTTGGGGCCTTCGACCTGATGCGTTACATCCACCACGTATTCGTTAGCGCCGATGCTATTGTAAGGCGGGACGTCATAATTGGGCAATTCCTGATTTTCGACCTGAATGCCAAAGCCAGAATGTGCGGGGCCGCAAACCGCCCCTTGCTTTTGCGCCCAACGCAAGGTGTTCAGCCCTAGCGTGGGCCAATGGTCTTTGGATTCGCCACCGGGATACATCTGATCTTCCAGTCGCAACAAGCACAGATGGCCAGACTGATGCGAACCAAATCCGGAAACTTCCACATCATAGCGCATGGTGTACGGATAGTTGGAAAGCGGATGGGTTTCTCCCGAAAAAAACTGTTTCTGATAATCGAATCCCGGTCCCCAGGTGAGTACACTGCCGACTTTGAGGTCTTCGCCCAGCATGTGATGCATCATCGCAGCAGGCAAAACACCTTCGGTGGGATCGGTATAGTGTGCACAGCCCGACGCATGGATGTGATGATCCCCAGACCAGTATCCCGCCTGTGAAGGGTCAATCCAGCGTTTCAGGTCAACGGCCATGCTGGCCGCTTTGCCCCTGACCTCGACTTGCTGCCGCTGCGGCCAATATTCCGGTCCCCGGGTGGTGAGGATGTCATACTTCCCATCTGGCAGGCGAATCGACTGTCCCTCCGTACGATATATTTGAGAATGAAACCAAAAATCCGGAGGCTGGCGCTGGGACTGCGAAGGGAAGATGTGGCCGTTTTCATTCCGAATAACAAAGCGTGCGTGGACTGCTTCACCACTTTCATCCCGCACCTTTGCAAAAGTAAGCGGATACGTAGCTAAGCTGGTGAAGAGAACCGGTAATTCAGACCGAAACCCGAGGTCCTG
>CAYGTH010000074.1:0-20767 GCA_964352745.1 uncultured Bacteroidia bacterium | reverse complement strand
GGATTGGGGTAAAGACGAACGGTGGACTGGATCTCTGCCGGAAGGGAAGTGCCCAGATCGATTTGCTCATCAATCGCATTCAATAGAGAGAATTTACTGAGACTCCCAAAAGCATCCTGTCCGATTTCCCAGATCATAATGCCCGAGCAGGATTCCTGTGCGAGGATCGTTTTGGATTGAATCAAAGGGATGCCATTATAATAGCGACCTCCCACCTGATTGAGGTAGGCATAGCTGGTGTCTTCGGCTACGATCTGGGCGTAGGTAAAGGCGTTTCCCGTATCTGTGCCCTCCCAACTTCTTCCATAGAAGGGAACGCCGAGAGTCATCCGGTCGGCAGTCAGGCCCTGATTCAGCCAGTAGGCAATCGACTGCTGCGCAAAGGAATAAGGCGAATGCGGTCCGGGATTGCTGGGTTGCCAGGGGCCGGTCAGGTCATAGACCATGAGGTTCACCCAGTCAAATGCGGCAAGAGCAGCATTGCTGACGTCTGCGTAGCGGGTGGTGCCAGGGAAAGCGGCGGAGAATTGGAAGCCCTTTGCATGCAGAGAATCTGCCAATTCGATGACAAAAGGACTGTATAAACTATTGACATGGCTCCACTCGAGGTCCATATCGATTCCATCCAAATCATGCACTTCCACATACTCCACGAGGCTATGAATGAATGCAGAGCGATTGGCGGGCTGCATAAAGGTATTCCATGCGGTTTCCCATTCGAGCGTAAGGCCTCCTCCTGCAAGTGCAATAAAAATCTGGATATCGGGATTGGCTGCCCGGGCTTTGACCACAACCGGATCAATGTTTTGTCCGCCGATGGTGAGATTGCCTTGTGCATCTGGATTGAGAAAGGAGAAATTGAGATGTGTCAAATGATCGTAGCGGATGTCATCCTGAAAGCCAAAGCGATATTCGGGAAAATAACCGACGACTTTGAAATCCTGAGCCGAAAGGGGAGTCTGCATCAGCAAGAGCAGCGCGAATAAACGGGTGATTTGGGAGAAGAAAGGAATCGTTTGAGGGGAGAAGTTTTTCATCTGAATCTTATCATGTACTTTGCAAGCTCGAAGATACACATTGAATGGTTTTGTCGAAAAATCCCCTTGATGATGAAAAATACACCTCCCATTTTTCGTACTCCCTTGATCAGCATAATCGGCTTGCTGGTGGTATTGGGATGTAGTTCCACCGCTTCGGAAGAAAAAAAAACGCCCCCGAATATCATTTTGTTCCTGGTTGATGACATGGGCTGGCAGGATACTTCTGTTCCTTTTTGGACGGAGAAAACACCTTTCAACGAGCTGTACCGAACCCCGGCGATGGAACGCCTGGCCCGGGAGGGAATGAAGTTTACGCAGGCCTATGCTACGAGTGTTTGTTCTCCTACCCGCATCAGCCTCATGACCGGAATCAATGCAACCCGCCATCGCGTAACGAACTGGACCCTCAATCGCAACATCCAGCAAGACGCGAAAGACGATATCATACAACCCCCAGACTGGTATGTAAATGGCGTAAGTCAGCAGGATAGCATTGAAAGAGCGATTCACGCTACGACCTTGCCACAAGTACTGCGGGAAGGGGGCTACCATACCATTCATGTGGGAAAGGCGCATTTTGCAGCGCGGGGAACCCCTTGTGCCGATCCCCTGGATTGTGGCTTTGATGTCAATATCGCGGGCCATGCCGCGGGGGGATTAGGGAGTTACCTCGGGACCAAAAACTTTGGGAACAATGAGGATGGGAGTCATAAACTTCCCTGGGGCGTACCGGGACTGGAGAAGTATCATGGGAAAGATATTTTCCTGACGGAAGCCCTGACACGCGAAGCCATCAAGGAGCTGGATCATGCACAAACAACGGGCAAGCCTTTCTATCTCTACATGTCTCACTACGCGATCCATGCCCCCATCGAAGCCGATAAGCGGTTTGTGCAGCGCTATTACGATATGGGACTGGATTCTACAGAAGCACGCTACGCCTCTATGGTGGAAGCAATGGACAAAAGCCTTTGGGATTTGATGGATTACCTGGATCAGAATCAGTTGAGCGAAAATACCATCATCCTTTTCATGTCTGACAATGGGGGACTGAGCGCGGTTGCGAGAGGAGGAGAACCCCATACCCACAACAAACCTCTTTCCAGCGGAAAAGGCGCTGCTCATGAGGGCGGTATTCGGGAACCCATGCTTGTCAAATGGCCTGGAAAAGTAGCTGAAGGTAGCATTTGCGACGAATACCTGATCATCGAAGACTTTTTCCCAACCATTTTGGAAATGGCAGGTATTCGGAAACCCACTATTGTGCAGGAAATTGACGGGAAGAGTTTTATGCCCATGCTGACCCAGCGCGGCACAACGACAGAAGGCCGCAATCTCTTTTGGCACATTCCCAATATCTGGGGTCCTACAGGTCCGGGAATTGGTCCGACGAGCACGGTGCGATCTGGAGATTGGAAACTCATTTATTTTCACAAAGATCGCCACTTCGAGCTGTTTAATATTCCTGCTGATATAGGGGAAGCCAATAACCTCGCTGATGCTGAGCCAGAAAAACTACAGGAACTGGCTACAGTGCTCGGCAATTATCTGCGCGAAACCCAAGCTCAAATGCCGACTGATAAGCGCACCGGAAAACTTGTAGAGTATCCGGATGAAGTGGTGAGTCTTTGAAATGAACGCGAAGGCGGAAATCGGCAAAGCGCTTGCAGCGGATATCGTATTTGGGATTGAATAGGGGCACAGAGGAGAAATTTCACTTCCTGCTTAGCGACTTGGCGGCTTTGCGTGAGAAAAAGAAAGAATTCCGCTCTACATAAACCCCATCACGAAGGTCAGATATACCCCAATCATAATATGAGAAATGCTGACCCCGAGTAAAGACCCCTGTTTGGCGTACATCATGCCCCAAAAGATACTGGGGACGATTACCAAAAATGCAAAGGCCAGATCCAGATGTACATGGGTGGTGCTGAACAGAAGCGTTGAAATAGCAATAGCCCGGGCATTGACGAACCTGCCTGTCAGGAATTTTTGAAGTGTACCCTGAATCACCCCTCTGGCGAAAAACTCCTGAACCGGAGCAAATGCCATATAGAGGAGAATGTAGATCATATTTTGACTGATACCCTCCTGAAAGCCCGGCATCCCAAGAATCGCTACTCCCTCAAAAGCAGGAATCATAGCGATGCAGATCGCTTTGATAAGGGTTGCTCCTAGCATGAAGACGACACTCCAGCCGATTGCCCGCGGAACGGCCTTCCGCCAATTCCGGGTATTGATTCCATAATACCGGATCGGATACCGGTTCAACTTAAGCATATACAAGAGAATCCCCAGCGTAAAGAGCAACATGCCAGAGGTGACATAGGTGCTGTTTCTGAGGTTTTCAATCCATACGATGCTACTGCGAAGCATAAATACGTAGAGGCTGATCAGAAATACGACAGTTGTAAAAAAAGAGGCAAATGCAACCTTGGCTTTGGTGGCCTTAAGTTCTCTTTTATTACTCTCAATAATCCGTCGGTCCGATTTATCAACTACCTCATAGAGGCTGTAGAGGTGATTCTTTGTGATTTGCAGGTAGATGGATTCATGTCCATCAGCAGCGAGGTTTTTTAAACTGCCAATGGTAATATAGCACAACTGTGAAGGCTTTATGGTCATCACACTCGCAGAGCGGGGGATGTTATTGAGGAGGGCCATGGCGCCGAAACTATCTCCTGGAGATAAGGTGTTGAGCCGAAATCGCTGATCTTCTCTGAAAATAGAAACTTCACCTGAGACAATCAGGTAAATCCGTTTGCCTTTATCCCCTTCTTTAAAAACGATTTCTCCCGCTTCAAATTCTTGTGATTGGACATAGCCAGACAATACGGATAATTGCTCAGGACTAAGTCCTTTGAAAAGGTCATTTCGTTCCCAGTCGATATGGGGAGTTCTTTCAGTTGTGCTTATCGGCTCCATAATTGCATACGCAGCAGTTTCGTTGTGTTGCAGGAGCTGTCATATTATCTAATTTTTGTTTTGCAACAAAATTGGAGTCGTTTTTTTATCGGGAACTCACCTTGGAGTCGTTCAGCCTTTGGACAGGAAGAAGCTTCTCAGGTATAAGGATTGCGGGAATAATAACGCTGAAGACGCTTATTGTGGAGGTGTCTGCTGTATGCACGGGCGAGGTCGCGCTGCCCGATCAGGTTAAGAATACTAATAATAATTCGTGAAAAACTCATGGTGGTAAAAGACTAAAAATAAGTTGTTGTGTTACACAGGTATTCGAGGATAAAAGGAAGGGGATGCCATAAAAGAGTAAATGGTAATAATGTGAGGGTAAGCGGGGGATCTTTCCGTTTATTCGGTAGGTTTTATTGGCAGTCGAACTGCTTCTGAAATACTGCTTAAAGGAACAAGCAGCAATGGTGAATATAATTAGGTATTATTTTTTTTCTCTGTGGAATAATGTTCGAAATTGGTAGGAAATGGCTATCTTTACTAAGTAGAGCAACTATCTGGCGTTTTCATACGTCTCGGCAGTTAATAGCTTTTTTCCTGACACAACAAAAACTCCTGAATGAAGAGATTTTTTCTCTTGGCATTTGCTTTTCTTTGCTTACTGCCAGCATCCTACTCCCAACTTGTTCTGAATGAAATTGCCTCCACGAATGATAGCCTCTTAATGGATCAGTTTGGGGGCTTTCCAGATTGGATTGAATTGTATAATAACTCAGGATCCTCTATTCCATTAAGCGGGTATTACCTGTCTGATGATGCGGCAACTCCACAAAAATGGGCCTTCCCGGCTGGAATCACCATTGATCCTTTTGACTACGTACTGGTCTTTGCATCGGACTCAAACTCCTCTTCAGGCGCATGGGCGCACACTAATTTTAAGATTTCTTCAGGCGGCGAAACGATCCTTTTATCTGATCCGGGGGGGAGTTTATTAGATCAGATTCAGGTACCTCCTCTCCTCACTAATGATTCGTATGGGAGAGATACAGACGGATCGACAAGCCTGGCCGTATTCGATGACCCTACGCCCGAGGCAAGTAACAATCCCGCCATTTCCTATTCCGGATATTGCGATGATCAGGTGATTTTTTCCCTCACGGCAGGTTTCCATACTGGAAGCCAAAGTCTGACGCTTTCCGGCCCTGCGCAGATTCGTTTTACGCGGGACGGAAGCATGCCGGATGCGAATTCTCAGCTATATACCGGGCCGATCACCGTAGATACGACTCAGGTGATACGGGCCGCTTGCTTCAGCGCAGGTACACTGTTTGAACGAGCCTATACCAATACCTACCTCATCAATGAGAATACCATATTTCCGGTATTCTCCCTGAGCACAGATCCTGACAATTTTTTCGATTGGAATACGGGAATCTATGTAAAAGGACCCAATGCGAGTTCGAGTTTCCCATATTTTGGTGCGAATTTCCACGAGGACTGGGAACGACCAATTCACGTAGAGTTTTTTGATACCTCTGGCGTGCGACATATTGTGCAAGATGCCGGGGTGAAAATTTTCGGAAACTATTCGAGAGGGAATAACCTGAAGAGCATTCGCCTGATTGCGCGAAACAAGTATGGGGACAATCGATTTGAGTATAAGTTCTTCTCGGATAAAAACATAAGCAGCTTCAAGCAGGTCGTATTACGCAATGCCGGCGATGATTATCAGGTGGCTAATATGCGGGACCCGGTCAATCGCCTGATCGCCCGGGATTTGGAACTGGTAGATGGCATGGCATATACGCCGAGTGTTGTCTTCCTGAATGGGGTCTATTGGGGGATGCATGGCCTCCGGGAAAAAATTCATGAGAACTATATCGAGGCAAATCATGGAGTAAGTGCAGACAGTGTAGTTATCCTGAATTTTGACGGAACGGTAGCAGCAGGTGATTCGTTTGATTTTCAGGCGTTTAGTCAACAGATATCAAACGTAGATATGTCTGTTCAGGCAAATTATGACCTGTGGCAAGACAGTGTAGATGTATGGAACCTGGCCGATTATTTTATCCATAATATTCATTTTGTAAATGAAGACTGGCCCTGGAAAAATGTTCGCTTATGGCGCAGTACGGATCGGAAATGGCCGATCAGGTATATCAGCTATGATTTGGATGGGACATTTGAACTCTTTGGAATCGGACCCCCACAGACTAATAAAATCAATGGTATCACGGGCGGTAATGGCATGCATGAAAACCTGCTGAATGCTTTTCTGGGGAACCCTGGTTATCAGGATTACTTTATTAATCGGTATGCAGATTTGATGAATACAAGTTTCCACCCGGCTAATGTAATCGGAATCGTCGATTCAATGGAAACCTTGCTTTCGCCTGAAATGCAGCGCCACATTCCCAGATGGGGAAACCTCTCATTTGGCGGATGGCAGTGGTATGTGAACCAACTTCGCGGCTTTGCCTCGGATCGAATGCCTTTTTCCCGAAATCAACTGGAAAATACATTCTCTCTTGATGGTCAGGTAGAGGTAACGTTGGCTGTTTCTCCAGCAGGTGCAGGTTTTATCAAGATGAATACCGTTTATCCTGATACCTTTCCCTGGACGGGAGTGTATTATGATGGGGTACCCGTAACGATGACCGCTCATTCTAAACCGGGCTATACCTTTGATCATTGGCAGTCCACTTCTCTGGTCCCAAACCCGGATGTAAATACTAGCTTGACACTGAATGTGGATGTGGATGATACGTTCACCGCTTATTTCACAGGAAGTCCTGCAGCCCTGGAATTGACCATTTCAGAAATCAACTATAATTCCCTCGGGGGACAAAATCCTGGTGATTGGATCGAGTTATTCAATTACGGTACTGCGCCTGTTGATATTTCCGGATGGACCCTTCGGGATGATCAGGACTTTCATGTTTACACCTTTCCTTCGGGCACTGTCATCTCCAATAATGAATACCTGGTTGTATGTGAAGATTTGGTCGCATTTGATTCTGTTCACACCACCGTTTCCAATCGGATCGGTGAATTGGGATTCTCTCTGAGCAATTCTGGCGATGAAATCCGCCTGTACAATTTACAGGGCAATTTATACCTGTCCATGGCATTTGATGACCAAAATGGCTGGCCACAGGAAGCGGATGGAGATGGGAATACCCTCGAATTGGCAGACCCGCTTGTCAGTCTGAGTGATACCGCCAACTGGTTTGCTGGCTGCCTGCTGGGATCGCCGGGTGGTCCTTTTGCAGGACCTTGTGATACGGTGAGTGCAGCGGTTGTCAACTTTACGGTTTCCGAGATCAATTACAATTCTGCTTCTTTCCTGGATATGGGCGATTGGTTTGAGTTATTTAATTATGGACCGGACACAGTTGACCTGACAGGCTGGACCATGGAAGACAATGATCCGACACACATCTATTCTTTTCCAATGGGAACCTTGCTGGCACCCGGCAATCGGTTATTGGTGGCAAATGATCCCAGTCTGTTAAGTACCATTCATCCCGGTATTTCGGTTCCTATTTTAGGGCCAATCGGTTTTGGATTGGGGAATACAACTGATCAGATTAACCTGAAAGATGATTTGGGAGCAATCTATTTATCGCTTACCTACAGCGATGCGGCACCCTGGCCCCAGTTACCCGATGGCGATGGATATACCCTTGAATTAGTGGATGAGCAAGTGAGCTTGAGCGATCCGAATAATTGGTTCGCAGGCTGTTTTGCAGGCTCTCCCGGTGAGGCGCATTCGACCCCTTGCGATACGGTCATTGCCCCCTCGACAGAAGAAGTGGTGATTTCAGAGATTAACTACAATTCTTCCCCTTTGCTGGATGCGGGTGATTGGTTGGAAGTCTATAATTATGGAAATGCAGATGTAGATCTGACAGGCTGGTCGATGCGCGATAGTGATACAGCAAACGTGTATCTCTTCCCGACTGGAACGATGCTTGCTGCCGGCGAACGTCTGGTAGTGAGCGCTGATCTGGCTGCATTCGATAATGTCTTTCCTGCTGTTTCAAATGTTTTAGGACCTCTTGGCTTCGGATTGAGTGGTAGTGGAGAACAAATCAGATTGCTTAATGCAGGAGGGCTTGTTCTGCTAGATGTAACCTATGATGATCAGGCTCCCTGGCCAACGAGTCCTGATGGAGAAGGCTATACCTTGGAGTTACTGGATGAAACTGCGAATCTGGATGATGCGGCAAATTGGTTTGCAGGTTGTTATGGAGGTTCTCCGGGAACTGCTTATACGACGCCTTGTCCGCTAGTCATTCCTGAACCCGATTTCACAGTTTCTGAGATTAATTACCATGCTGCTGATACAGCTGACTCCGGGGACTGGATCGAACTCTATAATTACGGGTTAGTTGACGCTGATCTTTCTGGCTGGGTATTCCAGGATAGCGATCAGAATAATGGGTTTATTATTCCCAGTGGGACCTTGTTGCTGGCCGGGCAAAGACTGGTTATTGCAAATGACCTGATGCAGTTCAGCGCCATTCATCCGGGCGTTTCCAATGTGATCGGAGACTTTGGATTTGATTTGGGAGATGATGGAGACGAGATAAACCTGTTTGACACAGGCGCGACCCTATACCTTTCAATGACCTATCAGGATCAGCTTCCATGGCCTTTAGAGGCAGATGGACAAGGTTACACGCTTGAATTGGTGTCTGAAACGGGCATACTTTCAAGTGGAACCAACTGGTTTGCGGGTTGTCCGGGAGGTTCACCCGGAACCCCTTTTATTGGACCATGCGATACGTCCATAGTGGTGCCATTGCCGGATTTAACCATTTCGGAGATTAACTATAACAGCAATAGTGCTTACAATGCTGGCGATTGGGTTGAGTTATGGAATTTTGGTGCAGATACAGCCGATTTATCTGCATGGATCATGAGGGATGATAACGACAATAATGGTTTCACGATCCCGCAGGGCACAAGTATTTTGCCGGGTGAGCGCTTGGTTATAAGCAATGACCTAACTGCATTTGCCACCATGCATACCCTCGTTTTCAATGTCATAGGGCCTTTCAATTTCGGATTGGGCAATAGTGGCGATAGTATCAGGTTGTTTACGCCTTCTGGAGATTTGTTCCAGTCAATGCGCTACGCAGATAATGCGCCCTGGCCTACTACCCCGGATGGCGAAGGATATACCTTAGAGTTGATAGACGAAACAGGGGATCTTAACGCTGCTACTAATTGGTCGGCAGGTTGCTTTGGCGGTTCTCCTGGTACGTACTTTACTGCGCCTTGTCCACCACCTCCAACTGCTATTGATCCTTCCTTTTTTGCAGGCTTACGCGTATATCCCAATCCCGGCCCTGGGTTGTTCCAGATAGAAATAGATGGGATGCAATCGACTGTATTGACAATCCGTGTGCTGAATTCATTAGGGCAGGAAATATTGGGAGAGGAATTGCGACCCATTGGAAGTAATACTGTGTATGAGCTGGATTTGAGGAGTCACCCTAAAGGGGTGTATGTCCTGATGATAGCTGGAGGAGAGCAGAATACTGCTGTTCGCCTTGTGATTGAATAGGTTTTGTAATCAAACCGCATACGCATCAGGTTCGATACTTCGAGTGCCTGATGCGTATGTGTATTGCGGATCGCATGCAAATTGACCTCGCTAACTCCTGATAAGTTAATCCGACTCCTATTGCCTGTTTTGCCTTCTCCCCTTTACGGCTTGCCAACCTTTCATCATCAGGAAAAAACCTCCGGCAAATCCTGCCAGTGAAAAGAGCACAAAGAGACGTTGATTCAAGAGATAGCTTGCCATGCCGATAGCCATGCTGATACTGCACAAGGCACCTCCAATCATCAGATTGCGTAAGCCTGATTTTTTTTGTCCCTGAGCCTGTGGATCACGAAAATTCCAACCTTTCCTCATTTCCGAAGGTGGGTCTTGTTTGTATAAAGCGAAATAGGCCTCGCGTTGCTGAGACGCTGGAACCATCAATTGATAGGCTTCTACGCCGGGAGTATGCTGGGCGAATATAGTATTGGGATAGACCGTTTCGATTACCCCGTCGATGCCTGCTGCAACCAAAATTGCTAAGCCGGCCTCTGCACGGTCTTGGGACTCATAATACTGGATCATGGTATGCGTAGCCATGCTGATCTTGTTATTATAGACCCAAACTGGGATTCGGCCTCCGCGAATATATCCATTTTCGCTACATTTTCGTAAGTTGAGAAGGAATAAGGAACCCATCACAACAACTCGACTATAATGCATGGGTATTGGGAAGTATTTCTAAGGCCAGAAAGGATATATGCATGAAATATTTTACCTGCTATAGATACTTATGTGTATGGTTGATGTTGGCAGTAAGCCCCGTTTTTGGGCAACAACCCAAAGTTGATCTCGAAGCACGTTTTCAAACTGCTATTGGATTTGAGCGCGTTCAACTGGCAAATCAATTGGCTAGTCAGAAATTAGAAAAAAGTCCGGAATTAGCGATTCGGTATGCCTCGCAGGCACTTGATGATATAAAACAAATAGAGCAGGATATGAAGGTAGCACGCCGTAATCCTGATTTATTAGAAGAAGAAGAGGACGTGTTCATTCCTTCAAGCACCCTTGCGCGAGCCGAAGCCAATAGTCATAACCTCCTCGGGAGGGCCTTTCGCAAGCAAAATGATCGTAAGAAAGCCATTGAACACTTTCGACGAGGGTATCGATTTAGTCGCAGAGCAGGATTTCGGGAAGGAGAAAGTCTGGCTGAGAGTCAATTGCGGGCGTTGGATGCCGGACTGGGATTGGGAAACCTGCTGGATGAAAGCCTGGAATCAACAGGTGTCCGAGGGACTGTCAAGGATGCCACTGCCGAGATAAATGTCAAATACCTGGAAAATGTAGCTGCTTCTAATGAAGAAAAAGGCCGGTTCCAAATGGCGATTGACAATTATGCCAAGACCATTCGCTTTTATCAGGATTTGAATGATAGCCTGAAATTGGCTGAGATATATGCTCGGATTGCCTCTTTGCAAAATGAATTAGGAGAAACACAAAAAGCCCTCGTGTATTACGACTTGTCCGATAAGATGCAAGGAGTGAAAACGGTTGAGATTGTTTCTCCAGACAGCTCCTTACGAAAATTAGAATCTGTACGCCTCGCATTAGAGGAGGAGATGATGGCAGACTCAACCCATGCGCTGCTGTTTCCGGGGGAAGATTGGTTGGCAATCAAGCGGCCAGAAGTAGATCCTGAATTTGAACAATCCGCTGAATTTCAGGAATCATACGAGCGGCTACGCGAACAGTTGGTAAGGGTGAAAGAAAATCGACAAACCGATTCATTGGTACGCGCTATTCTTATCCAGGAGCAGAAGGACAAAATCGCGAACCTTCAGCGGGACCGGGAGGTTCAATTGCTGAAAATGGAGCAAACCGAAGCCGAAATCCAAAAGAGAGAGGCCATTCAATATGGACTTATAGTCGGATTGGTGCTTATCTTGATTCTGGCAGGGGTGTTAATCGCTTTATTCGTCATCAAACGACGTTCCCATAACCGATTGGCAAAAGCATATAATAGGTTAGATGCGGCACATGAGCAATTGAAAGCTACGCAGATTCAATTGGTTGAAGCTGAAAAAATGGCTTCTCTGGGACAGTTGACTGCGGGGATCGCTCACGAAATTAATAATCCCCTCAATTTTATTTCCGGGAATATCCCACCGCTCAAGCGAGACATTGATGACCTGATGCTGGTGATTGGTGCCTATGAAAAAGCTGGGAATAATGCCGAACAATTGGAAGAAGCAAACCGAATTGGCGATGAGGTAGAGGTCGAGTTTGTCAGAGAGGAGATAGATTTTTTGCTCCAGGGCATGCAAGAGGGAGCAAATCGGACAGCAGAAATCGTGCAGGGCCTCAAAGATTTTTCCAGGCTTGGCGAAGACGTACCCAAACCCTTTAGCCTCTCTGAAGGGATTGAACACACGCTTACGTTGCTAAAGCCGGATTATGAAAGTCGGATAACAATCGAAAAGCGATATGCTGAAAATATGCCTGAGCCGGTAGGATTGGCAGGGAAGATTAATCAGGTGCTCGTGAATGTATTGAATAATGCAATTGAGTCGATCTCAGGGGCTGGAACCATTACGATTGAAACCCGTGCCGAACAAGAGTCTGTTTACATTTCCATTCGGGATACAGGTAAAGGGATGGGGCCTGAGATCTCCAAAAAAGCCTTTGATCCCTTTTTTACCACTAAGGATGTCGGCCAGGGAAAAGGATTGGGACTAGCGATTTGCCACGGGATTATCCGAAGGCATCAAGGCGACATTCGACTCGATAGTCGACCGGGAAGAGGCACCCTGGTTGAAATTAAATTACCGCTGGAGCCAGATGCCCAGCAGCTGATGAGCGGTCTTTCCTGAGCGAAATCCCTTGAAAATGAGGCTATTCCAGCTTTGAATCCCCTGCTATTTGTAGCTGAGGGCTATTCCCCTTCGCACGTCTGATGGACAAATCCGCACAGTAGTATGGGCAGCATACACGCATGGATAATACAGCAAAACGCAGTGCCCGGGCTTCCGTTTGTACTACTAAGTAAGTAGTCAGATTTTAGTATAGAGATTGTAAATCATAGATCATATCTATTTGATAATCAAAATATCCAGTCTACCTACTCATTACTAAAGCCTGCCCATCTACCTTACTAAGTTCTTGTATCCAAATTAAGATGAGTAACATGAATATTTTTGGAAAAAGAAAAATTGCCTGGATTGCTGTAGCAATGGTGATGGGGCTTGCCTCTCTGGCCTCCGTAACCGCTACGCCAATCGCCTTTAGGATTCATAGTGAATCGAACATAGCGCAGGAGGTGCCGGATGAAGGGGCCCTGACAAAAGAAGAAAAGAAGGCCATACGGAAACAAAAACGAGCTGAAAAGAAAGCGCTGCAGGCGGAAATGACTGCCACGCAGCAATCACCTGCTGCCTCAAGAGCAGGCTGGCGCAACGTTTTTATTCCGGGCTATGGCTATCAAACCGTATATGTGGATGCATTTGGATATCCCAGCCATGATATTTTGGGCAGGCCCCTGTACACTGCAGGATTTGCAAGCCCTTACTATCGTCGTTATCCACGAAGAGTAATTGTTCGACGCTGCGCGCCGCTCAATTAATCCTGGTCCTTGCACTTTTTTTATGCCATCCTGCTTGCGCGGGATGGCATACTTGTTTACCGCTTATTGGATCAGCACTTTTTCCATTTGAAGAGTGGTGCCTGTCCGAATCTCCAGAAGATATACCCCGGCAGGAAGCATCCCAACGGCAAGCGTGGTATCTAATTCCCGGGAAGAAGCATGCTCGGAACCTACTGGAGTCTCTTTGCCCGTAATATCCAGGAGGCGAATATGTACAGGCTGTGCCTCATCGCTTTTGATAGAAATGTGTAAAAGATCCTGCGCTGGATTTGGAAATACTGCAATCTGGGTATGAGCAGATAATTCCGCTTCGATGTCGGTGAGTACTGTACCGTCCACATTAATATTATCCAGGTAAATCGGGAATCCGTTTCCATTCTTGCTGAGCGTGAAGCGAAGGATGATTTGTTGACCCAGGAATGAATCCAATGGCACCGTTTCAGTCCGCCAATCAGAACAACCTTGAGGCGTCCAGACTCCAGGATCAGTAAGCGATATCGTTTGGGTAGCCAAATCTGACCTTGAACCTTCAAATAAGGGGGTTGGCAGAAATGTCTGACCGCAGTCAGTAGAAACCTCTACTACAAAACGCTCACGCGTTCCTCCAATATTGGGATCAAAACCATAGGCCAAATCAAAGCTGAGGTTCACATCTGTGACATCCTCCAGATCTATGAGTGGAGATACAAACCCGTCATCATCTATCCCTCCTGCGTAAAAGAAGCTGTTATCAAAAAACAGGCTATGATTCAATAAGCCATTCGGATCGCAACCGTAATCTGACCACTGCCACGAAGTGCCGGAGGGATTATAGATTGCCCAGGTGCTGGGAATACCGGATTCAAAATCAACTTGTACCGGTAAGCTCCTGACCGGCTGGTAAGTAAAAGAGGTACTACTGGTGTCATTCGAAGGGAATAAATCGGCTTGACCATTCGGGTTTACGGTATAGATGACTAATTCATGGGCTCCGGGGCTTACCAATCCGGGAGGAGGGAGTGTTATACCTACAGAATCAGTATAATAAAGACTGCCTGTCCAGTTGTAAATGTAAAGGGGATCATTATCAACCTGATAGTAAATATCGATAGAAGAAATTGGAACAAGGCCGAAGTTGTGTAAAACTACCTCGGGAGAAAAAGCGGTTTCGCACTCCGTAGTAACCGGTTGCCGGATCTCTGTGATCCCTGCGTCATAGGTTTGGGGGATGTTACAAACAGAAGAAGTCAGCAGATCTGCCCGAAGAATCCTGAGTGCCGTCCTCATACGCTCACTTTGACCCGCAGAAAAGGCCAGTCTGCAGGTGCCAATATTGTAATCCATGTACAACTTGTTGAAATCCGGCACATCAGTCGTGAAAGGATTTTGGGGACTGGGATCATCTGCATCTGTACTGCAATTATTCGTTCCGCCTCCACATCCTTCAAAGGTTATGCTATTATTGTCTGGAGGGGTATCACACACACGATCTCCTTGCAGAAAGCAATCATCATTGGCACAGCCTCCATTAAACGGGTGGGGGAGGCCGAGATAGTGCCCTATTTCGTGAATAGTAGTACCAGATTCCTCTTCACTCAATCCTACTACCGACTGCCTGACGACTACCCCATCCCAAAATTGACCTGCACTTGTGGGATAATAGGCATAGCCTGCAATTGCCTGGCCATCAAAATTAATTCCACGTACCACGTAAATGTTGAGATATTGACTTGGATTCCAATTGAATTCCGCCTTCATATTCATGTCGTCGCCACTGGTAATTTCAGTATAGGAGCTTTCATGGCGATTGATCCCACTGGTAGCAGTACCATCAGGCGCTACCTGAGCAAGACAAAATTGCAGGTAGACATCCACTCCAATGCTCGGGTCAAATAAGCCTACGTTTCGAAAGGCTTCATTCAGGTGATCCATTTCGGTGTAAACCCGTGAGGCAGGAATATTGCCGTGTGCATTTTCATGGAGAATATGAAACACAACAGGAATCGTATACAGGATCGTATCCTGGCTTCTGGTCGCAGTTGCCCGCTCTGTTAAAATGTTTTGCTTAAGTAGTCTGTCTATTTGGGCAGATCGCTGAGTATAGCCAGGGTCTGTAGTTGCAAGTTTTTTCTCTAAGACTGAAGAGCCGCAGAGTTCAAAGGACGTCTGTGCAAATGTTGGGAAATAAGAACTACTTAGAATGAAGATAAAAAGGCAGGTAAGAAGACGGGTCATAGGCATAGTTAGGGATTTTGGACAACAAAGATACGCATCTTTTTTCACCGAATTCAATGTAAAAATCCAGCATCTGTCAAATGAATGAGGTGCTATAACTCGTGTATTGTGAATTTGATAATTGAGCGTTCTGATACCTGGAGATATCAGGGATTCGTAAAAAGTATCATAATGATATTTCAGGATTAAAGTGCTGACAAGTAGGGGTTTGTGTTGGTGTTGGTTGTGTGTGTGTGGAATTATGAAAATGGAAATGATATATTTTTATATGCACCATATGTAATCTGAAAAACAAAATGATCCTGCTTTTCCGGCGGATTTTTTTATCTTTGCAGGCTGATTGAGCGATAGCTTGAATACCCATTAGAAATTGTGTATATTTTAGGATAACGACTAGTGAAACTCTATGGATCTGAATCCCCAGGAAATTATTAACCCGAAACCAGGGGTTAGCCCTGTTTTTTCTCGAGAAGAAGTAATTGAAGACTATCGAATCATGTACCAGAGTCGTCAGGCCAGTTTGGTTGGGCGAAGGGAAGTGCTGACCGGAAAGGCCAAGTTTGGAATTTTCGGAGATGGGAAGGAGTTGCCGCAGATAGCGATGGCAAAAGTGTTTGAGAAAGGTGATTTTCGATCGGGGTATTATCGGGATCAGACCTTTGCATTTGCCAAGGGCCTTTCCAGCTTTAAGCATTTTTTCGCACAACTGTATGCACATCCTGATGTAGAAGCCGATCCCTTTTCGGCAGGCCGTCAAATGAACAGCCACTATGCAAGCCGGAGCCTGAATGCTGATGGCAGTTGGCGGGATCTTACGCAACAATACAATTCCGCTGCGGATGCTTCTCCAACCGGCACTCAAATGCCCCGGTTGGCAGGACTTGCACAAGCTTCTCGTTTATACCGGGAATTGCCTGTCTTGTCAGAGATAGCAGAAGGGTTTTCTAATGGGGGAAATGAGATTGCATTTGGTACCATTGGCAATGCAAGTTGTGCAGAAGGACACTTTTGGGAAGCCATTAATGCAGTGGGTGTGTTACAAGCTCCCTTGATTATGTCTATCTGGGATGATGATTATGGGATTTCTGTCCCGAATGAATACCAAATTACCAAGTCCAATATCTCTGAAGTCCTGAAAGGATTTCAGCGGGACGAGACGGGCAATGGATATGAAATATTTACCGTAAAAGGCTGGGATTATGTGGCTTTGTGTGAAACCTATCGCAAAGCTGCTGAAATTACCCGGAAGGAACATATTCCCTCTATTATTCATGTAATAGAGCTCACGCAGCCTCAAGGGCATTCCACATCGGGTAGCCACGAAAGATATAAAAGCAAAAGCCGTCTGGCATGGGAAAAAGAGCATGATTGCTTGCTGACGATGCGAAACTGGATGATTGAAAATGGATTCGCTGAAGAGGCAGAGGTTGAAGAATGGGAAAAAGAAGACCGCAAATTCGTTCGAAGAATAAAGAATGAAGCCTGGCAGGCTTTTCAGGCTCCGATCAAGGGAATTGTGCAGGAGTTGATGGGTTTACTGAATACCATCCGGACTGAATTGCCGCAGATTACAGAGATTGACAAAACCATGACCATGCTGCACCGGGAATCAGAACCCCTGCGCGCGCATGTCATGCGCGCCTCTTATCGGGCATTGTTTGCCGCTAGAGGAGAAGACACCCCCGGCATTCAGGCCCTGATCGAGTGGCGATCCAATATTGAGGGAAAGTGGGCTCGTTTATATGACACGCATTTATATAGCGAATCGACAGAATCGCCCATGCGGGTGAGAGAAGTCAAACCCGAATATGATGAGAACCCCCAAATGGTAAGTGGGTTTGAACTCCTGAATCGCTGTTTCGATTCAATTCTCACACGTGATCCCCGGGTAGTAGCTTTTGGGGAAGATGTAGGAAATCTCGGAGATGTAAATCAGGGATTTGCGGGTTTACAGGAAAAACACGGCCGGAATCGGGTCATGGATACGGGAATTCGGGAAGCGACCATCATGGGGCAGGCCATAGGCCTGGCACAGCGCGGCTTGCGACCGATTGCAGAGATTCAGTACCTCGACTACTTCATTTATGGCATGCAGATCTTGTCAGACGATCTGGCGACTTTGCACTATCGTACCTTTGGCGGACAAAAAGCGCCGGCAATCATCAGGACGCGAGGCCATCGATTGGAAGGAATCTGGCATGCGGGCTCTCCATTGGGGATGATGATTCACGCCTTGAGAGGCATTCATCTGCTTGTGCCTCGAAACATGACACAGGCCGCAGGGTATTATAACACCCTCTTGCAAGGAGATGACCCTGCCGTAATGATTGAGGTGCTCAATGGATATCGACTCAAGGAGAAGTTGCCCAACAACCTGGAGGTGTTCACGTTGCCACTCGGTGTGCCGGAAGTACTTCGGGAGGGAACTGATATTACAGTGGTAACCTACGGGGCCTGCTGCAGGATTGCAATAGAAGCAGCCAAGCAACTTGCCGATACAGGAATTGAACTGGAAATCATTGATGTGCAATCCTTGTTGCCATTTGATATCCATCATCACATCGTAAAGTCGCTTCAAAAAACAAATAGAATCATCTTTTTTGATGAAGATGTGCCAGGGGGGGCTACAGGCTACATGATGCAGCAGGTACTGGAAACGCAAAAAGGCTATCAATATCTGGATAGCGAACCCAAAACGGTTACGGCAAAAGCCCACCGAACTGCATTTGGCTCTGACGGCGACTATTTCTCCAAGCCACAGGTGGAGCATCTCTTTCGGGCAGCTTATGAACTGATGAATGAAGTGGATTCGGAGACTTATCCGATATTTTATTAACCAAGTGTCTTGACTTATTCCTTCATAGCGCGCTCAAAGGGCTGATTTTCCCGGTCTGTGCGACTCACCGTATAGACATGAGGGAGTTTTTCAATGCGATCCATAGCCATTTGCAGTTCCTCACTATTGTGTACATAAGTATGAAACAGTCCTTCAAACATGCCTCCTTGCGATTCGATGGTAACCTTTCGGATATTTAATTTCATGTTAATGGAAATGATGCGAATCAGATCATTCAGCATTCCTTGCTTATCCAATCCCACTACTTTCAGGGCCGCAAGAAAGGCAACCTCCTGACTGTTATTGGCCCATTTGGCTTTAATGATTCGGGAACCAAAGCTCGACATGAGGGTAATTGCATTTGGGCAGGAAGTCCGATGAATAATCACCTGATTTCCCCCTTTCATAAATCCAAGGATATCATCCCCCGGCAAGGGATCACAGCAACCCGCGATGGTATAATTATCAATATCCTGATCTTTTCCCAGGACCAGCATATCAGGCGTTACGCCAAATTCTTCTAGTCTCTCTTCTACTTCCTGCCGCTGTCGTTCCCACTCGGTCATATGATGATGATCGACTTCTTTTCCCTCCTTTTTCATCTGGATAAATTCCTCGATGCGGCGGGTATTGATTTTGTGAGAGCCGAGTGCATAATAAAAATCTTCATGCGTAGGCACCATGAAATACGCCAATAGTTCATTGATGAATGGATGTTCCTCATCAATTCCATATTGTCGGGCGCGCCAGTTGAACAGGCGTCTTCCTTTTTCAGTAATCTCTTTTCGGCGTTTGCGAAGTGCGTTTTTGATATGATTTTTGGCACGAGCGGTTTTTACAAAACGAAGCCACTCCTTTTGAGGATATTGCTTTTGAGAATTAAGCACCTCTACCTGATCTCCAGGCCGAAGCGGATGATCCAGGGTTACCACTTCATTGTTAAGCTTTGCACCGATGGCTGTGTCCCCAACTCGCGTATGGATTTTATAGGCAAAATCGAGTACAGTAGAAGGCATCGGAAGGCGGACGAGTAACCCTTTGGGGGTAAATACAAAGACATCATTAGGGTGCAGATTTTCCTTGAACTCCCGAACGGCCTCCAGTGCATTTAGGCTGGGGTTTTCCAGAATGTGCCGTACCTGTGAAATCCACTCTGTGAGGGTTTCGTCATACACTTCTCCGTTTTCTTTGTATTTCCAATGGGCTGCTACTCCCTTTTCCGCCACATCGTCCATCCGCTGGGTACGGATCTGAACCTCCACCCACTGACCTTCAGGCCCCATAACGGTAGTATGGAGGGCCTCATATCCATTTTCTTTGGGAACCGTAATCCAGTCCCGCAGCCGCTTAGGGTTGGGGCGGTACAAGCTGGAAATGGTCGAGTAGATCAGCCAGCAATCTTCACGCTCAGATTCTTCCCGTGTCTCGAGAATAATTCGAACTGCATAAATATCGTGAATCTCCTCAAATGGAAGATTCTTCCTCAGCATTTTGGAATAGACGGAGAAGATAGATTTGAACCGGCTTTTTATCGTGAACTTAAGTCCTGAGCGTTTCAGGTGCCTGCGTGCATTTGTCATAAACCGCTCAATATACTGCTGAGCATATTCCTTAGAGGCGGAAAGTTTTTGACTGATCTCTTCATACAAAGCGGGCTGGCTGTAGTAAAGCGACAAATCTTCTAATTCGCTTTTGATATTGTACAGGCCAAGCCGGTGTGCAAGCGGTGCATACAAATATTGGGTTTCTGAGGTGATCTTCAGCATCTTTTCATGCCGCATCGATCCCAGGGTGCGCATGTTATGAAGGCGATCCGCGAGCTTGATCAGTACTACCCGGATATCATCGGAAATCGTAAGGAGGATTTTTCGGAAGTTTTCGGCCTGGGCAGAATTGGTTTCGTCAAATACTTCCAATTCGGAGCCCGAAATCTTGGTGAGGCCATCAATTATATTGGTTGCGGTATTGCCAAATTCCCGTTTGATGTCTCCCAATTCGATGTCTGTATCCTCCACGACATCATGCAGGAGTGCAGCAATTACGGAGGTGGGATCATCAAGGCCCATTTCCACAACGACTATCCGGGCAACCTCCATCGGATGCAGAATATAGGGTTCTCCTGATTTTCTGCGGGTTCCCTCGTGGGCATCCCGGGCATATTCAAAGGCTTTTCGCATCTGTGCCCGCTCTGATTTTGAGCAATGGCGCATGGGCCTCATGAGCCTGCGATAGGCATTTAGTACATCTCTAGTGAATTTCGCTTCCAGTTCGGCGGTTATTTCCATACAACTCCTGATATTGAGGGGCTTAGCCTTTCGTCTTTAGCTTGCCAATGAAATACTTTTTTTACAAAAATCAAGCCTGACGCAGAAAATATTCCTGCGAAAATTGACCCATTTTGCGATCTATAGATTTCAGAAGGAGTAGAAGTAGTTATAAAATACGAAATAATTTTCTTATTGAATAAAAAAAGGCTAATTTCGACGCCTGAAATCGACTTAGGTCGGTTCGTTCTTAAGCGGATGTGGCGGAATTGGTAGACGCGCTAGATTTAGGATCTAGTGCCGCAAGGC
>CAYGTH010000073.1:9186-20842 GCA_964352745.1 uncultured Bacteroidia bacterium | reverse complement strand
TATCCGCCGACAAATAACATGGGAGCCAGCACCCGTGGAAATTGTCACAGAACCATTTTTGTTTACTGAAACCGATCCGAACAATCCAAGAGGGCTAGCAGGACCCCCTCGATTACCTTGGCCATATAGGGAATATTGAGCGTTTCGACAGTATCCCCAACTTCATGATAATGCTTATTCCGATAGAAAGCTGTATCGGTAATCATCAGGGCACTGTAGCCAAATTCCCAATAACTCCGATGGTCAGAAAAATCAATGCCGGTAACCCATGCTGGCGCAGAAACTTTTTGGGTGCGGATTTGGTGGGTTCGCTTGAAACGGCGGCTGAATTGCCGTGCGAATGAGCCTGAGCCAAATTTTTTGACGAGGGAGATATAATTTCCCCGTCCGCCATACAGCCATTTCATCAAAAAGAAGGGATAAGTCTGTGATTTTCGGGATTCGTCAAAATATCCAATCATTTCCAGACATACCATGCCGATAATAGGTGCATTTTGTTCGGAAAGGGACTGTGCGTGAATGTAGCTGCCCATGTATTCCGACCGAAAGAAGGGAGGTTCTTCCAGCGAATAGGCTACGAGGTCAATGCGAACCGCCAATGCTTTCCCTTTGAGCATTCGAGCCAGTTCTAACAGGCCGGTTACCCCACTGGCATTGTCATCTGCGCCTGCTTGCCTGCCACAGACATCATAATGAGCCCCTACAATAATGCGTTCGGCTTGTTCGGGACCAAAGGAAGCAATCACATTTTGAAAAGTCTTGCCCTTAGCTTCGTATGGCTGCATCTGTACACGATCCGAATATTGTGTAAAAACCTCCTCAATATAGGTGGCTGCCTCATGGAGTCCTGCCGGATTACTATGTACCCGATGTCCCTCTATTTCGGTGAGACGTACCAGATGTTGACGAATCAAGCTCGTGTCAGCGGAATCCTGTGCGTGGAGCGGGAACAAAACGATGCTCACATAGAACAGTAACATCGCGTAAAATGAAGGAGAATGAAGCATAGGAATTGGGGATACCAGTTCATTTGCAGGAAGATGTCTTGAGGCAGCCAGGGCATCGTACGCGATGCGGAATTAGCAGCCATGTGAGTCGTAGCCTCGTCAAAAACTGGAATATTTCAGATGAGGCAGTTCGGCCGTATTTTCTGGATTTGATTGCCCATCGGGATATTTCGCAGGCAATTGCTTACAAATTGGAGGTTTGGCTTCAATCACCGCAGATTATTGTTGTGCAAAACGGAGCGGCAATATATGATGCCTCTCACAATCACATTTCAGTGGGGGGAATACGTGAGGTATTGTCGTTGGAAGACTAGTCAGCATCTTCTTGGGAGTCCCCCGAAGAGGATTGAGAATCTGATTCAAATAGTTTTTCCGCCCAGTTTCTACCGGCTCCGGCTCCGCCATATCCTCCAAATAAGCCGCCTATGATGGCTCCGATTCCGGTTCCCAGAAAAGGAACTACCGATCCGATCGCAGCTCCTGCAATAGAGCCGCCGATAGCGCCTCCGGTTGCCCCTGCATTTTGAACAGAGCTTACTTTATATTCACGGTCTGAGATTTGACCTCCTACCCAGCGATAGGTGTCGTAGCCCTGATCCACAATGCCAAAGGCGACTGCCGTACCCGAATAGGAATTTGCAAACCGCCGGAATGAATTTTTGCCGATTCGCTTGGCCAGTTCTTCCAGACCTTCTCTCAGATACAAAGCTGCAATGGTTTTGGTGCCTGAAATCGCCGCACTTTTTGCGCCTTTTTGAGCAACTGTCCCAGCAAATTCACCCATGGTGATTTTGCCTTCGTTATACGCTTCATATCGCTCGTATCCTTCCCTGCCAATGGTATTGACCGCATTTAGGATCGCAATGGTAAGGGCTTGATTTGCAATAAATCCAAAGTCAGAGGCAGGACGTATGCCACCGACTGAAATTTCTTCAATCGTGCTCTCTCCTTCGATTGTGATCGAAAGGGGGGTAACACGGGAAGGTATATGAGAATTCGCCATTTATTTCCTGATTAAGCTGCTGCTACAACAAAGTAACAGTACTTGTTCCTACGAATATAGCCAAATCAGGTTAAGAATCGCAGGGAAAATCTGCCAAATATGACAGGATATGACTGGCTGCTTCCTGAATTTGTTCTTGGGGAAAGAATATGTTGTGTATGTAAGGTTTGTGGAGCTAAAGCCTCATTTTTAGGAAATATTTCAGCTTTTGAAGCGGTTATGTGTTACACACATTCCCATTCACACAATTCTGGATCGTGGAATGGGATCAATTAATCTGTAAAACCCAACCCAAAATGAAATTTCAAGTAGGCGGTATTTTTCTTTTTTTATGGCTCGCAAGCATGCATGTTGCGTTTGCTCAGGAGGGGAGTGATGGTATTAAAGAAGCCCTGACAACAGTCCTGGAAACGTATGTAGTGGATCTGGAACCGGATAATAATTGTGAATGTAATGAATGCAAACACACGTACAAAGGCGGATATAAGATTACGAAAAAACAAAGCGTTGAGGGAACGCTACGGCTATGGGGCATGGCGGGGGTAAAGTACAAAAGCCTGTATGGAGCCGGAGAAGGCAAAATTTATTTTTATGCAGAATTTAAGAAAGTGAATGGAGTCGTACAGGCTACGAAGCTCAAGTGGCGGAAAGGAGACTGCATGAAGTTTCAAACGATCTTTCAGGATTATTCGGTTAACTAAGGAGGGTTCGGAAAGACCCGGAAATCGATTTTTGCCCGAATTTGGGAGAATAAGGCGGGTAAGATGGAGCAAAAAAGCTGTTAGTTTATTATACTTGGGCTTATTGAAGATTATCCTGGGGATTGATGGATGGCAATGCTGCGCAAAGCGAAATGACTGCTGCGGAATTTAAAAGCTATTTTGATCGGTATTACGATCAGATTAGAAATTTCTGCTATTATAAATGTGGCGATCCTGAATTGGCAGAAGATCTGACCCAGGAAACTTTTTTACAAGTCTGGCGCAAGCGTGCAATAATTCGACAAGAAACCCTCGCAAACCTTTTATACACCATTGCCGGCAATCTCTACACCAGCGAGGTCCGCCACCAGCAAGTCGTTTTTCGATTTGAGCAAATCCCTCAGCAAGACAGAGATCATGAAGACCCTGGCTACCTGCTGGAGCTTGAACAGTTTCGGGAGCAGTTAGATCAGGCGATAGCGGCCCTGCCGGAAGGCAGCAGGGAAGTATTTCTCATGAATCGAATAGATAAACTGAAGTATCAGGAGATCGCTGATATGCTGGGAATCAGCATCAAGGCAGTTGAAAAACGGATGCACATAGCCCTGAAAACCCTAAGAAAGCTGACAGGGAAATTGTAAGCAGGGAATATTTATTGAAAAATGACAAGGATAATAATCCTGTATGAGACGCTGTAATCGGCTTTTTAGAAGAAAATTATATTTTTTTACAAAACAAGGTAGGGTTTTTAGAGGGCTCGGCGTAATACACATAAGAACAGCTAGCACGTGGCTTTTCTGATGAACAACACTTTTTACAATTATTAGGGTTTCTGCCGCTTTGGGATTGTACCCGGCGGCAGAACTTTTTTAGCACTTTTCGCTTTTTTGCCTGCCAGGTACATATCGATATCCTCTGGTAATTTCGATTTCTATGAGTGAAAATGGTACTGATAAAAACTTCATTCGCCGATGGCTCCAAAGGGAGTTGTCAGCAGAAGATATTTCCCAACTAAAGGAAGAGAAAAGCATTCTGCCCTTAGTAGAGAGTGCAACACAATTATCACCACCGCGTGCCCAATCTCGCGAAGAAGCCTGGGCTTCCCTTGCGCGTAGAGTGGAAACTGATACACAAGCGATCCCGGCCACCCCGGTTCGTTCTATTCGCCGCAGACCTGTATTAGCTGCTATGGCCGCGGCGATTGCTTTTCTGATTGCGGGCTACTTTTTTTGGCCCCAGACACTTCACACGATACATACCGCTGCTGGTAATAAAGATTCACAATTTCTTCCTGATGGATCCGAAGTGATCCTGAATGCGCAAACGACCCTGAGTTTTGATCCCGGTAAATGGGATCAAAGCCGGGGAATTTTATTAGAAGGAGAAGCCTACATTAAGGTGAAAAAAGGAAGTACATTCTCCGTAAAAACGCCATTGGGAGTCGTAGAGGTATTGGGAACGGAATTTAATGTATTTGCCCGTGACAAACGACTCGATGTAGCCTGTTTTACTGGAAAAGTGGCTGTACGGACTGCCGATGTTGAAACCATATTGACACCCGGATCAGCAGCACAGTTAGATGAATCTGGTATCCTAAATACCTACCAATTTGACGCTAACGGTAAAGCCGCGTGGAAAAAAGGTGAATTTTACTTTGAAAAAGTCCCGTTTAAGTTCGTAATTCAAGAGTTGGAAAGACAATTTGATGTAAGGGTCAATATGCCTTCAACTGAGGGGCGGACGTACACGGGATATTTCACCAACCAAAATCTCGAAGAAGCCTTAGAGATGGTTTGCCTCCCAATGGGCTTACAATTCAGCCTTGAAGACAAGACCCATATTCGATTGTTCGAATAGAGCGGGCTTGATGATTAAACAATTACACACCCTCTTATGGGCATGTATGCTATGTATGTTGACTGCACCTGTATGGGCGCAGCAGGATATCCGTATAAGTGCCAATTTTCATAATCAACCTCTTTCCGAAGCCCTCGACCACCTACGTACAGAATACGAACTGATTTTTGCTTACGATGTGGACCTTATTGCTCACATTCGGATTAAGCAGAAAATTAAGTCCCTTCCTATTCGCGAGGCAATGACAAAATTGCTGGAAAATACGCCACTGGAATTCCGAATTGTAAAAGATCGACAAATTATCATCAGTAGAAGGCCCCAGCTGGCCGGGATGAATCTGGCGACTAAGTCGGTCCCGATTTCTCGATTTCAAATAACAGGAAGGGTACAGGATAGCGAAACGGGTTTGCCCCTGGCATACGCGGGGATTCGGATCGCTGATACCCATTCAGGGATTTCTTCTCGTGCGGATGGGAGTTTTATATTGCAAGCTCCCACCCATGAATTATTGACCCTGGAGGTCAGTTATGTAGGATATAATCAAGTTCGTATTCCCGTAGTACCTGGGAAATTGAAAGGCCCACTGACGATCAGCCTTTCACCTTTGGTGGTGTCCCTGGATGAGGTGCTCATTGAAGAAGGGCAAGCGCCCATTGTTGAGGCGGGTGATAGGGTCAGTAGCCTTCGGGTGAATACCCGTAATATTGGGAAAATTTCAGGTTTAGGGAAACCGGATATTATTCAGACCCTCCGGTTATTGCCTGGGATTAGTAGCAGTCATGATGTTTCACCTGGGTTATACATCAGAGGAGGAACTCCCGACCAAAATCTAGTACTGTACGATGGGATTACTGCTTATCGGTCCGATCATTTCTTCGGATTGTTTAGTTCTTTTAATCCCGATGCAACCAGCCATGTGGATCTCTATAAGGGAGGCTTTGGAGCGAATTTTGGTGGGCGGGTGTCTGGTGTGGTTGACGTACATGGGAAATCTCCCGATTTGAATACGATACACTTGAGAGGGAATGTGAATTTACTCGATGCGCATATCGCAACTGAAATTCCTTTGGTAACAGATAAGGTTTCCTTATTACTCGCTGGACGACGCTCTGTAAATGGGGTGATGAATAGTGGACTCTATCAGCAGATGCTCACAGCCATGCTGGGAGATGAAACCCGTAACCGGAATGATAATTTTGCAACGGGCCTGGATCTCATTCAGTTTCGATTAGCCCCCGAATTCACCTTCTCAGATGTCAATTTGAGGTTGGCTGTTAAGCCCAGCCCGCGCGACAGCATTTCGCTTAGTTACTTTCAGGCACAAGACCAATTATCTTATTCTATCGGGACAGATTCCGCAAAAATAACCAGCGGAGCTAGTACTAAAGTGGTTACCCATACTGATGAACTGGCCTTGTCAAACAGTGGCCTGGGAATGGCCTGGCACCGAAAAATAGGAGCAGATTTCCAAACGAGATTAGCGGTAAGTCGATCCCGGTTTATCAATGATTATGAGTACGCCTTTACAACAGAGACAGATCGTTCCTCCCATGCAAGCTATCTGGATCAGTACAATGGGATTCGGGAATTAAAAGCAGGATGGGATAATAATTGGGCTATCGGGAATCAGCAATATGTATCTTTTGGCGCAGAAGTATCCCGTCAGGACATTCGCTACCGGCTGGGTAGTGGATCTATTTTGTGGGGACAAGATCATGACCCCGGTACAATCTATGCAGGCTATACACAAAGTGAAATTCGACCCATTTCGGAGATGAAAATTCGGGGAGGGTTGAGATTTAGCTATTTTGATATTACCCAGAAAATGTATTGGGAACCGCGCCTTGCGATGGACGTAAAAGTACTGCCAAATACACGCCTGACACTTGCTGCCGGGAAATATTATCAGTTTATCAATCGGGTAGTTGTTAATAATGAATTGGGAGTAGGAGAAGATTTTTGGGCAATGGCAAATGGGGAGGCAATCCCCGTACAAACGGCTACCGATGTTATTACCGGCCTTGCCTATGAAACACCGGAATTCTTACTCAGTATTGAAGGGTATTCCAAACAGGTAAATGGAATTCTGGAATATGTTCATGGAATTTACCTGACCGAATTGGATGAAACAGTAGTAGGCGAATTGACAACCGGCGGGGTTTCGCGTTCAACCGGAATAGAACTGTTGCTACAGAAAAAACTGGGCTACTACACGGGCTGGGTAAGTTATACCATTGGAAGAGTTTCCAACCGCTTTGATGATGTAAATAGCGGTAGGTATTTCCCTGCGCTGCAAGATCAGCGACACGAATTGAAAATCGTAAATTCGCTGAGTTTGAAAAGATGGGATATCACGGTTTCCTGGATATATGCCTCCGGAAAACCTTATACTACAGCCGTAGGTACCTACTATTCTGAATTAGCAGATGGCTCGGCAGTTCATTTTATCCAGGTAGGAAAGCGGAATGCCCAGAGGCTCCCGGATTACCACCGTCTTGACTTGACGGCTTCTTATAAGTGGAAAATTGGACGTGTGAGAGGAACAGCCGGCGCAGCTGTGTATAATATCTATAACCGGGAAAATATCAGAACCCGCCGTTATAGCCTCCATGCTCCTGTCTCGCGCACGGTTTCTTCCCAACTCTCTGTTTCTAATGTATCCCACCTCGGATTTACGCCTAACCTGTTTTTGAGTTTTGACCTCTAGCGCTTCCAACGCAACCCTTTTTCCTCAAGTACGAGCCCCCCAAATATGGCGCACATGGCAAGATGGCGCCGCATAGTAAAAGGGAAAAACCATACTTTCAAGGAAAATATACTGACGGAGACCTTTAGATGGGAAGATGATCAACCGATGGGAGCCATACACTACGAGTAAGAGGTATGCGAGGATTTTCTGGAAATTGTGAGCGGGAAATCTATCCAAATTACGCCGGTCCCAATACCTGTTTTGTCAACAACACCTAAGCCAGGAAATTTGGGTGAACAGAGGAAACCTACCGCCTGGATTTGCAGTTCCAGGTAAGACCAGAATGGGAAATTCTGCTTTTCGATCGTCACAATTAGGCAGGAGTCCTGGCCGCTCCCCCGGAATAGATGGCAGATCACGCGGAAGGTGAGCAGGTGTTTGGGAAAAATATGTATATTATTTACCTATGAAAATTAAAAGCAAGGCATACATTCAGGCAATACAAGCAGCTTCCTTGTTGAATGTAGATGAGAAACGCCAATTGGTAAAGGATTTGTTGGATATCCTCACAGGCCTCCAACCCGAATCCTTTAAGATTGCTGCTGAAGATCGTAAGACCACCCTCACAGAGGTTGAAAAACTCGCCTCTACTGAAGAAGCATTCGCAGAAGTTCATCAGCTACTTTCCTCTCGGAAAGGGAAAGCATTGTAGCGCTTTTTCCCGACTACCCGATATAAAAAAAGGCCCCTCCTTAAAAGGAGGGGCCCCACTATCGCAAAGAAAATACTGAGACTCCAAAGTTATATTGTGTGCTAGAAAAAATGGTCTCAAGTCTTCGGTCGCAGGATTCCGGGGGAATGAAATTGTGTAGTCTCTAACTCATGGTAACCCTAACATACCATTTGATTATTTCCCATCGGTCGCCTGACAACCTCAGACTGAGACCTGGCTAGCTAAACTAATCCAATACTACTACCAGATACTTAGAGGACTTCCAGAATTTGTCTGGATCTGTAATGGTTACTTCCTCTACTACCTTATCACCATTCACCAGGGTATAAGAATCCGAGGGGTGTGCAGTGATGATTTTGGCCTTCTTAGATCCTACCGGGATATTCTGAATCTCGGTGATGTCTATGCGGGTGAATTCACTCGGGTCAGCATTAGCGTTGATTTTTGGGGTCTTACCCAGTCCGAGAACACCGCCCGATTTGGCCAAAATGTTACGTTCTTTCAATTCTTTTTCAGTTCCTGCTACATAATAAGCGGTGTGCAGTTGTTCTGTCTTTTCTTCAATGACCTGCGTATTATGTCCAATCAGTTCGCTCTGTTCCTCTAATTGAGTCGCCTGAATGGTATTTGCCTGACGAAGGGTAGAAGAAACCTGAGACAGGGTATCTACCTGTGTGTTCAATGTGGCAACCTGAAGATTCATGTCTTCGAGTTGGGTCTCTAATTGAGCGACTTGCTCTGTTCTTTCTCCTAGCTGCTTCTTCAAGCGGGATACCATTACCCGTAGGTTTTTGTTAGAACCTTCCTGCTCGCCCAACTTTTGGTTGAGTTCATCAATGATACTCTGGTTTTGTACCAACAGATCGTTGATCATGTTGATGTCTTCAATGATTTTGTCTTTAGAAGACTTTCTGGCTTCGGGGTTGTCTGAATTGAGGGCAATGATCTGCTCTCTTTGCTTGATTTCTTCGAGGTTTTCTTCAAACTCATTGAAGGAAAGCATGAAATCATTTACGAGTGAATCTTGTTGCATCTGCTGCGAAACTAAGTCTGCATTGCGTTGCTCAAGATCTTTGATTTTCCCTTGGTTACAGCCTCCTAAGGCTAAGGTTGCTATTGCCACTGTGGCTAAAATGAATCTTTTCATAGTTTTTCGGTTTGACTTGCGCTGTGTGATTTGTAACAAGTTCGATGGGTAAATGGCAAAGGCCGTACCCAAAGCCGAAAATATATATAAATAGCTGATAGTCAGTCAGGTAGTATTTTGTGCCAGGTTGGCATTTTTCTCAATTTGAGAAAATCGGTTTCAAATTGAGAAAATAGATCCCCAATTTCCGATAATGGAATCAGATTGAAGGTTTTTGGAGAGGGTAGATTGGAACAATTCGCGGGAAATATGCTGCGCACCGAGGCTTTCGAGGTGCTGACTGTGCATCTGACAGTCGATTAACCCAAATTGGAGGCTTTCCAACTTCCTGACGAGGGTAATGAATCCTGCCTTTGATGCATTGCTTACATGAGTAAACATAGATTCTCCAAAAAAGCAACGACCTATTGAGATCCCATATAAGCCTCCTACCAATTGAGCTCCTTGCCACACTTCAACAGAATGTGCATGACCGAGTCGATGCAACTCGCAGTAAGCCGCTAACATCTCATCTGTGATCCAGGTTCCGTCTTGTCCAGCTCTGGGGATGCGGCTGCAAGCTTGAATCACTTCATGAAACGCTTCATCATAACTAATTCGAAAAGTATCACGCCGTAAGACCTGACGCATACTCTTGGAAACCTTTAAAGAAGCAGGGTATAACACGAAGCGAGGATGAGGTGCCCACCATAAAATAGGATCACCCTCCGAAAACCAGGGGAATATGCCTTGACGGTAGGCCAGTAACAAGCGACTAGGCGAAAGATCACCTCCGATAGCCAATAAGCCATCGTCTTCTGCCAGATGTATGGGAGGGAAGAGGAGGTCGTCCGAAAGTTGGAAAATAGGCATGGACGGCTACCGAAAAAGAGGGGTTGTTATTCTACTGTTGCGCCGATTCCCCGGTCTACAAGTGCTTCGCGCATGAGGGCCAACTTATTAGAAGTCCCTACCTTGACCGCGTATTTGCCACGAGAGTGGATGATCCAGGCAGATTGTTCTGCTTGCTGGCACGAGTGGCCGCATACTTCCACCAAAGATTGAATCACCCAATCAAAGGTATTGATCTCATCATTCCATACGACCAGTTTTACCGGATCGTCGGTATCAATGAGTTCCTTTGTGAGTTCAAGTTCCTTAGTTAATACGTTTGCTAAAATCATCATACACTTGCTATGCGTTTTCTGGCGAATAATAAATCAGAAAAATGGGGTTTACATTTCGCCTTTCATGCACGGGTTGGGGTCACAAAACTAGGGATTTTTTGCTAAAAAAGAAATAGGATGCTGGTAAATTCTTATATTCGAATCAGACCTATTGTATCAAAATGAACCCCAAAACCCTGATTTTGGCTCTTTGGCCTCTGCTTGTCCCCATAAAAACCCAGGCATGGGGCTTTTGGGCACACCAGCGTATCAACCGACTGGCGGTATTTACCCTTCCGCCCGAAATGTTGATCTTATACAAACCCCACATTGAGTACCTGACTGAGCATGCCGTCGATCCGGATAAACGCAGGTATGCAGTAGATGGAGAAGCAGCTCGCCATTTTATAGACATTGACCACTATGGGGTTTACCCGTTTGATAATGTACCGCGCTTTTGGCACGAGGCGGTTGAGACACTCACGGAAGATACCCTCCAGGCCTATGGAATTGTTCCTTATTATATTCCGGTCCAGGTAAAATCCCTGGCCCAGGCGTTTGAGTCCGGAGACCTGCGCTATATCCTAAAGGTCTCAGCAGATTTGGGGCATTATATTGGAGATTCGCATGTACCCCTGCACACAACCGAAAATTATAATGGCCAGATGACAGGCCAAAAGGGGATTCACGGGTTTTGGGAATCGAGATTGCCGGAGTTATTTGCCAGTGAATATGACTTTTTTGTAGGAAGGGCCTACTTCATCGACAATATTTATAATGAGGCCTGGGAGGCTGTGATGGAAAGCCACGTTGCCCTCGATACAGTTCTGAGTTTTGAGCGACAACTTAATGATCAATTCCCCTCAGATAAAAAATATGGATTTGAGAGTCGAAATAATATCGTGGTTCGGACCTATTCCCGGGAATATTCCCAAGCCTATCACGATATGATGCGCGGAATGGTGGAGCGGCGTATGCGACTCTCTATTCGGAGAGTAGGTGCTTTTTGGTATACTGCGTGGAAAATGGCGGGTTCCCCCGACCTCACCGAAATCGCAAAACAGTCTCTTAATGAAAAACCACCGAAGTACGAAAAGAAGCTGAAAATCCTTGATCGGGAAAACGAAGATGTCGGATTTTATTCCGCTCAAGAATGGGAAGATCCTTTGATTACTCCGGGTAAACAATACTGGGCTGCATTATTACCCCAAAAAACGCGGACTTGCTCCCACTATTAAAAATGAAATAACCGCAGGCGAACATGTGCATTCGTATTCAGGCTATTGGGGATTTCAGTAGGGTCACTTGTTTTTACCCAAATTCCGACGGGTAACTTTTCTTCAATTTCCAACTCCAGCCGACATAAGTAAGAAT
>CAYGTH010000073.1:0-9176 GCA_964352745.1 uncultured Bacteroidia bacterium | reverse complement strand
AGTAAGAATAACCACGAGGATTTTCCTGGAAAAAAGCCGGTTGGATCAATGGGAAGGAAGCGATTGAGAAAGGCGGAGTCTCCGGTTGAATTGGAGAACTGAAATGCAATTGATCGGGATACAGACTGGTAGCTGTAGGCAGTACAGTACCTATTTGAAGGGCCTGGGCATACATGCCTGTGCCTCCAGGTATTATCAGACACATCCACAACGCGATTCTTTTCATATATACAATATACGCAGCTTTTTACGAAACGATTCGTCGTTTTTCGGACTATTGAGTAGGGGAATTCTCCTTTTTCGCTAAATCCCGACGATCTTTAACGCCTATGACCTTGGGACAACAGGAAGTGCATGATTTACGTTTATCTCTTTTGGAAGAGAATTTGTACATTTAGATAAGGAAATTAGTTGAAAGCATGAAAATAAGGTTGATTCTCATATGGATACTGACGTTGATGATGGGAAATCTGTATGCTCAACAGGCTCCTGAGGAAGAGCGGAGTTCGCGATTTTATCTCTATGAGCAGAATGGCGAGACCTTTATGAATGGCTCCATTGAGGGGATTGATATTGAAGCCTCCAGACCCAGCAAACGAACCCTGCGCAAGGGTAAAAGACGACTGGCAAAGTTCACGAAGCTATTGTGGAATGTGCACAAGACTTATCCCTATGCGATTAAAGTTGCGGAAGTTGTGAAAGAAGTTGAATCTGAATTAGACGGAATTACAGATAAAAAAGAGCGAAAGGCATTTTTGAAAACGCAGGAGCGCTCCTTATTTGGCGAGTATGAGGATGATCTTAGGAAAATGTCTCGTTCACAGGGGAAAGTCCTGGTCAAACTCATCTATCGGGAAACCGGCTCTGCAACCTACTTTTTGATCAAAGAAATGAAGAGTGGTGCTTCTGCGGTCCTGTGGCAATCCATCGGTATATTTTTTGGCATTAACCTCAAATCCGAATACGACCCGGAAGAGGAGGAAATGATTGAAGAAATCATCTTTGACTTGCAGCGAGGCGGCTACAATATTTGCTATAAGCAATACAATTATTATCTCCGATAGAGAGTAGCGAATGAATATGGGTTCCCTCAAAGAACAATCCCCCGTTTTTTTAACCTTTTTCTCCCCTTATGAGTGACTCTCTTAATAGTTTTTCATCCCAACGATGAAAACAGGCACTTGTGTCTGGCTTAAAGCTTGATTTTAAAGTAAAAAATTACGTATTAGCCAAGCGAAAGCCATTATTATTATCATCACTCAAATAAACGAGGAACTATGGGATTATTTAGTTTTGTGAAAAACGCCGGAGCCAAGATTTTTGGACTCGAAGACAAAGAAGCAAAAACTGCAGAAGCAAACACGAAAAAAGAGCAACTCATCAAAGATTTTGCTGCACGATTTGAGCTCGTTGAAGATTTCAGCGTAACAGTAGATGGGGACCAGGCTACCTTGAATGGAACTGCTACTTCTCAAGCAAATAAAGAAAAATTGATCCTGGCAGTTGGAAACATTGAAGGAATCGCTACTGTGGATGACAACATGGAAGTTGACAACCCAGAGCCAGAAGCACAATTTTATACGGTAGTAGGCGGCGACAGCTTGTCAAAAATCGCTAAAAAATATTACGGTAATGCAATGAAGTACCCAGAGATCTTTGAGGCCAACAAGCCTATGTTGAAAGATCCTAACCTGATCTACCCAGGCCAGGTACTGCGTATTCCACCATTGGCGCAGTAAGTTATCTTTTATTGAAAAGGGCTGTTTCCTTAATGGAAGCAGCCCTTTTCTGTTTATAAAATAAGAGGTATCCCGCTATTCAAAGTTGAAAATCAGCGTAATGACCTGACTGGAAAGTCGGGAGATAGCAGCTGCATGCGACGTATTCTCAGGTTCGTAGATATTAAAGAGTCCGAGAGAATACCGAATCTCCGGTGAGAGCTTAATCCGGTCGCCGTAGAGATTCATCCCGACTCCAAATACAAGGCTTACATCTTGTGTCGTAATCTTTAGCAGAGAGGGATCATCGCGTACCTTTTTATTACTCGCGAGGTTGATCCCAAGTTGGGCACCACTGAGTACATACAAGCGGGTTTTATTGTAGTAATTGGATTTGAACTGAAACATGAAAGGAAGGTTGAGGTAGGACGCCTCAATCTTGCGTATTGCCCCCAGAGAGTCGATAGCCTCATTCTGAGTGGCAAAATAATAATTAAAATTCCGTTGTTCCAGCGAAATAGTTGGAATGAACCGGAAAGAGATATTTCTATGGAGATTAAAATTCGTAATCATTCCAAGACTTAACCCGGGCCGTGGGATAACTTCTATCTGCTTGAGGAGAACTCCCTGGTCCACTATATTGATCTGTTCCTTTAGATTATAGGAATTATAATTCAGGCCCATGAGAAATCCCAGGTTGAAGTTCCGAAAATCAAAAGGATGACGAGCCTGGTATGACTGACCTTGCAGGTCAGAAAAGGCAAATAGGGCAATGAAAAACAGCGCTAAGGCGCATTTGACTGGTTGGATCGACATAAGTATAAGATTCAATAATAAGGTAGCGTCTTTCCAAATAGCTGTATGTTAATGAGTGGATGAACAATAATAACCGTGCAAAAATTCGTACAATTTTCTCCAATTCAAAATGTTAATCGAGAAGAATTGTACATAGCTTACCTATTTTCATAAGGAATGGAAAATTGAAATAGGAAGCCTCTATCTTTTTGCTAACCATTGAATCGGTTTGATTACTTCCTTCGAAAACAAATTCAAGATTTCTTTGTTCGAGCGAAAAGCCAGGAATAAAGCGAAAATTAATAAATCCCTTCTTGTCCAGCCTGAAATTTGTAATCATGGCCAGACTTAATCCCGGCTTGGGTACAACCCGATCAATCTCTTTTTATCGAATCCCCTGATCTACAACGTTGATTTGCTGCTTAAGATTATATGTATGGTAGGCGGTACCGATTTGCATGCACAGATTGAAGGAATTCAAGTCAAATGGATGGCGGCCCCGGTATCCCTGGCTATACAGAGACGAATGTCCCAGACCCAAGCCCGATAGCCCCATCAGCAATCCTGCAAAGATGCTGTTTTTCATAGGTGTACACTAAAATGGGGTAAGGCTGGTCTATAGGCGTAAAACCGATTGATAGATTTTTACTGATAACGGTTTCTTTCAATAATCTGTGGCCTGATCGGAATTATTTTTCCAGAATATACAATGAGCACATCCCAAAACTCAAGGGCTTGTAGCTTGCCTTGGAAAAGCCGACTTCTGTGCAGATGTCCACGAATTCCTGACCGTTAGGAAACGCTTTTACAGAATCAGAAAGATAAGTATAGGCAGCATTATCGCCAGAAACCAATTTACCCATCAGGGGCGTGATAAACCGGAAATGAAAATAAAACAATTGTTTCATGGGAAACCGGGTAGGGTAGGAAGGCTCCAAAATAGCTACTGCACCGCCAGGACGCAGTACCCGATGAATTTCTTGCAGGCCTTTTTTCAAATGCTCAAAATTCCGAACGCCAAACCCTACGGTAATGGCATCTACCGAGTTGCTTTCCAGTTGCAAATCTTCGGAATCTCCCAGCCGCATATCAATGAGTTGGTCGAGTTTACGTTTCTTCATTTTTTCCCGGCCAATCTCCAGCATCTCCTTGCTAATGTCAATGCCGATAATCTGATCTGGTTGCAACTTTTTTGCCTCAATGGCAAAATCTCCTGTTCCGGTCGCAATATCTACGATCACTTTGGGCGCATAAGGTTTCAGTAATCGAATCGCCTTTTTTCGCCATAAAATATCGACCCCAAAACTCATCATCCGATTGAGGAGATCGTATTTAGGAGCAATGTTGTCAAACATATCTGACACTTGCTCTTTTTTAGAAGCTTCCGGGTTGTTATATGGAGTGATCGTGCTCATAAGTGGGAGTGAGAAATTGGAATAAAGGAGAATTTTATGCCGCGAAATGGTCTGAGCCCAAAACGCTAAACTTTCTTTATCTTTGCGCCATGGAAATCAAACAGGCGAGTTTCGTCAAAAGCAGTGCAAATATACAACAACTTCCCCCTCCTAACTATCCAGAGTACGGTTTTGTTGGGAGGTCAAATGTGGGGAAATCATCCTGGATCAATAAGATGTGTAACCGGAAGAGTCTGGCTAAGACCAGTTCCACACCCGGAAAAACGCAATTGATCAATCATTTCCTCATTGACGATAGCTGGTACATTGCAGATTTGCCGGGCTATGGCTACGCGAAAGTATCGAAGTCCATACGATCCGGTTTTGTAGGAATGATCAGTGAATACATTACCCTACGGGAAAATCTCCTGAACCTGTTTGTGTTGATAGACAGCCGGATCAAGCCTCAACTGATCGACCTGGAATTCATGTATTTTCTGGGAGAAGAGGAAATTCCGTTTACCATTCTGTTTACGAAAACAGATAAACTCAGCCAGAGAGAGTGGGCAAAAAACATCAATGCATATCAGAATACCTTATTAGAGCACTGGGAAGAACTCCCTTTCATGATTCTCACTTCTTCCCAAACGGGGCGGGGCAGGTCTAAAGTACTCAACCTGATTGGTGAACTGAATCCCCTTTTTGAAAAGAAATAATGCCCGGATACAGGCCCATTTGTTGAAAATTTGATAAAACAGCATGGGAAGCGCTTCTTTTTGTCGGTAAGTTGCGTCGAAAATATCAGTCGCCTGGCTGAAATATATTCGAGATTGCTGTTATGCGGATTGCTACTTGTTTAGGGACTTATGTTTTAATATGCTGCTTTGGGACTCCTTTGATCGCCCAGCCAGATCATGATGGGGACCTGGAGTTTGCAGCAGGCCGGGAAGGAGTCGTAGCCCTTCTTCAGTATATTCTAAGTGCGGACAAAAAAGAAATTATTAAACTGACCTATCAGCTAGAACCTTCCCGGGAAGAATACGAACAGGTATTTGAAGCCCCTTACGATAAACTGGTTTGGCGTTATCACAAGCGATTGCGTCGGTATGCAGACGTGAAGGTTCACCCTATTCTCAAAAAACAAACTGAATTTCTCCTATGGAGTGCTACCACGGAACAACTCCAGTTATATGAAGGAGAAGCCCGTAATTTTCCCGGAGGATATCGGGAGATAGCTGTTTATATGAAACCGGGGATTACCTTTTATCGATTTAAATTTGTAGAACCTGGGCGTAAATTAGGAAGTGCTTTTGACGCCTTAATATATATAGAAGGGCACTGGCGGTTATTCCACAGACCCTGGGCGGTTTTAGTCGAATAGAATATACACTCCGTCTCTTGGCCGACAGTGTGTGTACAAACTGCTTGAGATATTCGCTCCTGTATTTGTCTACCTATCTCTCAATTCATTATGAAAACGATAAAACTCTCCTTCCCAAATGCAAAAGGAGAAATGCTGGCTGCTAAATTGGATTTACCGATCGGGGAACACCCGAGTGCATGCGCGCTGTTTGCTCATTGCTTTACCTGCTCCAAAAATCTATTGGCGGTTCGCAACATCAGTCGCGCTCTTACACAGCATGGATTTGCTGTCATGAGTTTTGATTTTACCGGATTGGGAGAGAGTGAGGGCGAATTTGCCGATACCAATTTTTCCTCGAATGTAGGGGATCTGGTATCTGCAGCTGAATATTTGGCCCAGAACTATCAGGCTCCCGGTTTACTCATCGGCCACTCTTTGGGGGGGGCGGCTGTATTACTCGCCGGTGCACAAATCGAATCGGTCAAGGCCATCGCAACCCTGGGAGCGCCGGCTGATCCGGCACATGTACGCCATCATTTTCAGGAAGGGGAGGCTGAGATTGAAGAGAAAGGAGCCGCTACGGTTTCCATCGGTGGGAGACCTTTTCGAGTGAAGAAGCAATTTCTGGATGATTTGGAGGCAAGCACGATCGAAGAAACCCTGCCCCAGCTCAATAAAGCAATTCTGGTCATGCATTCCCCACAGGATACCATTGTCGGGATTGAAAACGCAGCACGCATCTATCAAGCCGCCCGTCATCCCAAAAGCTATATCTCTCTTGATGGCGCAGACCATCTCTTGTCGCGAAAAGCCGATTCCCAGTATGCCGGAAACATGATTGCTGCCTGGGCTGCCCGGTATATTGATACTCATGAACAGGAGAAACTGGTAACCGACAAACAGGTGGTAGTGCGAACGGGAGCGAATGGATACACCACGGAAATTCAGGCGGGCCCCCACAGTTTCCTCGCGGATGAACCTGCTTCCGTAGGCGGCGCAGATTTAGGACCCACTCCTTACAATCTATTGAATGCCGCTTTGGGCGCTTGTACGAGTATGACCCTGCGGATGTATGCAGATCGGAAAGGATGGGACTTGCAGGAAGTCAAAGTGCATCTGCAACACTTTAAAGAACACAAAGCAGATAGTGAAGGCGCCAGTGGAGGGAAGCAGAAAATTGATGTAATCGAGCGTGTGATTGAATTGGACGGGAAACTTGATGAAACACAGCGAGCACGACTATTAGAGATTGCCGATCGCTGCCCGGTGCATCGTACCCTACATTCGGAGATAGAGGTGAGGAGTACCTTGTTGGAAAATGCTTAACAGAAAGCGCGGCATTCCCATTAGGACTGCCGCGCTTTTTTATACGATATATAGTAGCGTAAAACGCTATTCTATTTCAATCTTGATTGTCCGCTTTCTGCCTTTCTTATCCAGGAGAAACCGTTCCCGGTACAGCATATACGCTGCGTCTCCTACATCTTTCAAATACACATAGTTAAAGCCAGCAGAGAAGATCGCCCCTAATCCAGGAACCAATGCGGCGGCTTTTTTAGAAATGGTCTGCTCGACAATCTCTTTTATGATTCGCTGGGAAACAAAAGCAGTTGCACCTTTCCCCATTTGCTTGGTAGTAAAATCACCTCCTACCGTTTGGTAGATATCAGAATGGTGGCCGGATTCAAAATCTTTGAGTTCTGCCAGGGCGCGTTGCTTTTGGATTTTGTCCGAAGCAGTTGCGATTTTAAAGATCCGCATCATATACTCCATTTCATATGCAGTATGTTCCGGATCATTGTTATTATCTTCCAGATCAAACCCATAACAAAGGGCAATCTGATAGATAGATCTGAGTGACAGGAGAAATAAAGTAGGTAAATCCGCCAATAAGCCAGCCCATCCCACAAGGCCGGTACCAATCCCACTCAGGGTGCCCATTCGGGTATTTTCTTCAATAAACCCTTTTGAAACATGATCCAGGTCATGAATCGATGCTTTCTTGAGTTCGAGGATAGTTTGGTAGTCTATTTCAAACTCCCGGGTCGCTTTAATGATGTCGTCTTTACTAACAGACCATTTTGAGAAGTCCTGTAGCTTTTCCGTGATAGATTCCGTAACTCCTGATACGCTACCTTTAACATTATCAGGCGTAAGCTTATCTGTAAGCCAGGTGATAGGTTTACTCACAAAATTGGTAGCTCGATTGAGAAAGCTTGGCGCTTCTGCCTTCCATCCTGCGATTTCATCGAGGATATTGCTTTCTGAGGAATTAAGTTTTGCCATTATATATGAAATGCTATGGTTTTCAAAAATAGAATTATTTGGAGAATTCTTAGTTATTTTACTCACCTTTCAAGAATTAGGTTCAATATAAATAAAAATAATATATGAGATTTGGAACGAAATCCGTTCATGCAGGGGTAAAACCCGATCCAACAACCGGGGCAATTATGACCCCAATTTACCAGACAAGTACTTATGTCCAGGCTTCGCCGGGGGATCACAAGGGGTATGAATACTCCCGTACTGATAACCCGACCCGGACGGCTTTGCAAGATGCATTGGCTGAATTAGAGAATGGGAAACATGGAATGTGTTTTGCCTCGGGAATGGCGGCGACTGATGCCGTGATTAAATTATTGAAACCAGGAGATGAGGTTATTTCAACCAATGACCTGTATGGGGGGACGTACCGCTTGTTTACAAAGGTGTTTGCAAAGTACGGTATCGTCTTTCACTTTGTAGGAATGGGAGATGTCGGCGAGATCGAAAAAAAAATCAATCCCAATACCCGAATGATTTGGGCAGAAACGCCTACAAATCCACTTATGACTATTGTGGATATTGAAGCGGTGTGTGCACTTGCAAAAAAGCATAATATATGGACGGTCGTGGATAATACCTTTGCTTCCCCTTATGGGCAACAACCCCTTACACTTGGCGCCGACATTGTAGTACACTCTATTACTAAGTATATCAATGGACACTCTGATGTAGTAATGGGAGCTGCTGTTGTCAAAAGCGATGAACTGGCAGAGGAGTTGCGGTTCCTGCAGAACGCTTCGGGAGCGGTTCCCGGCCCGCAGGATTGTTTCCTTACATTAAGAGGACTTAAGACTTTGCACTTGCGCATGCAAAGACATGCTGAGAATGGAGAGAGAATTGCGAGGTGGTTAGTTGCGCATCCTAAAGTAGAACGGGTGTATTGGCCGGGTCTGGAAAGTCATCCTAATCATGCTATTGCTAAAAGACAAATGAAATCTTTTGGAGGAATGATTTCATTTACCCTGCTCGGTGATCAGATGGAAGATGCACAGAAGGTATTAAGGAGTACTCATTTGTTTGCCTTGGCAGAAAGTCTGGGAGGAGTTGAATCTCTCATCGGGCACCCTGCAAGTATGACGCATGCCTCTATTCCAAAAGAGGAAAGAGCCAAAGCCGGGCTGAAAGACACCCTCATCCGCCTGTCCGTAGGGGTGGAGGATATTGAAGATTTGATAGAAGATCTGGCCCAAGCCATCGGGTAAAAGATTTTTTTTGAAAAAAATAGATAGCCGCAGCAATTCTTTCTGAGAATTGCTGCGGCTATATTAGACGGGTATTTGTGGGTAAATGGAACGTGGATAACTCTTTAGTGTGCTGGGGAAAATGTGGAATGTATTCAAAATCAATTAGTTGTGTAGGCAACTAGGGATAAAGTGTTCCATTTATTCGGAAAATACCGCTCCCTGGTGTTGCATACACAAATAAGTTTACATACCTTTGTCAACCCTTACGAAAAAGGGGCTGTGTCGGAAGGTGTTGATAACTTATTTGAAAATAGATTTGGAGTTAGCAAAAAAGACACAGATATTTGCATCCGCTTTAAGAGAGAGACTGGGAAATGTGATGTCTTGATGCGGT
>CAYGTH010000072.1:2001-21169 GCA_964352745.1 uncultured Bacteroidia bacterium | reverse complement strand
AGGTTCTGGAAGCCGCCAGTTTCTAAGGAAATTAGCGTTCCAAACATGGTCTTAGGTCGTCCGCTCGATATGCCAGACGTTCTGAGCAATATAGTACGACTGAATGGCCATCAAATTAAATGAAAAAGAAACGAACCAAACAGATATTTAGAATAGCGTTATTCCTGGGCACGGCAATCTCTCTGTTCTTTGTACCCTGGCTTTTGGTAAAGGCGTGGATACTTCCGCTACCGGATACGGTTCAGGAACAGGTAGAGGAGGCCATTGGTCATGGATTTGACGGAATGATTGTTTATGTAGACCAGGCAGGTCAAGCCCCTCAGTATGTTGCTTCCGGCTGGCACGATCGGGAATCCCGAATCCCGGCCGATCCGCAAGCTCTGTTTAAGATTGCCAGCATCAGCAAGCTTTATGATGTAGTGGCTGTCACCAAGTTGGTAAGTGCTGAACGCCTTTCTTTAGATAAAACCATCGCCGATTATTTGCCGGAGCTTGTAGGAAGAATTGAGTATGCTGAGAAAATTACCTTGAGATTAATGATACAGCATAGAAGTGGCATTCCCAATTTCACGGACGCACCGAATTTTTGGGCAGCCCCAACGGAGACCTATGAAGAAGGTCTTGCATTGATTCTGGACAAACCAGCCAACTTTGAACCTGGCGAGGACTATGAATATTGTAATACGAATTACCTGTTACTCAATAAGATAATGGATGATGCGCTAGGGTATGAGAATTTCCAATTCATCCAGAAAGAAATTCTAATGCCGCTGAATCTTAACAATACCTTCAGTTCGCTAAGTGAAGTGAATATAGACGATGTGATGAGTGGCTATCATGTAGGATATCCCGATGATTTAAAAACAAACGATTATGGCATGCATGCTACAGCAGAGGACGTGGGTACTTTCCTAAGGGCATTGAACGATGGATCATTGTTTGAGCAGGGAGAACGGGAAATATATGCTTCCATTTATGAGTACGAACATGCCGGTTGGGTTCCGGGATACCAGAGTTTCGCATCATATCACAAAGACCTGGATGCTGTTGTGATTGAGTTCTACAGTACAACCGATCCTAAGCTGTACAATTGGAACCTGTCGGAAATCATAAACAATAGAATTGTCAACATACTGAAAAGGTAAAAGCATAACAATGCATAAAAGGCTTTCAATCGCCCTGTATATTAACCGTTACAGAATGCGTCTCCCCTACCCTATTTTTACTTATTCTGGGGCAAAATGTAAATCTGCTCCTCAATAGGTGGCGCTTTTTTGTCTTTTGTTGGGCAACTCCTGAAATTGGACCTGTATGCTGAATCCCTGATCGGCAAATCAATACGGTGAAAAAAGAGCGAATCTTTGAGGGAGGCCCTATTCCCAAACTACCCCCGATGCTCCGGCATCACATAGAGATACATGGCTTCAAATAAGAGCGAGGAAAAGACGTCCACCGCCTATCACGCTTCAAGCAAAAAAATCCGTATATTGAGTCAAACTAGAACAGATGGCATCAAAGAGTTATATATCCCGGATTACGCTCATACCCACCATTTGCCATGGAAAACCTACCATCAGAGGGTTGAGGTATCCGGTAGAAAATATGTTAGAATTATTGGCAGCAGGGATGAGTTTTGAGGAAATCCTTGAAGATTATCCGGACCTGGAGAGAGAGGATTTACTAGCCTGTCTTGAATATGCGGTTAAAGTTACCCAAACCAAAACCATATATCCATTAGCATCGTGAAATTTATTGTGGATGCACAATTGCCAAAATCACTATCTAATTGGCTGAATACACAAGGGTTGGATTCAATCTATACCTTTGATCTTCCCGAAGGAAACAAAACTGATGACCGGGATATTATTCGTTTTGCTGATCAGGACGGTAGAATTGTGATTTCGAAAGATAGCGACTTTCTTGATGATCATATTCTTACAGGAAGCCCTAAAAAGCTACTTGTTGTCAAAACCGGAAATATCATCAACAGAGATCTTATTCATCTCTTTGAACTCAACATTGAAAAATTGAAAGAGTTGTTTGTTGACCATAATTTGGTCGAGATCAACAGGCAAAGCTTAATTGTCCACCAATAGGTAGGAAATATGCCTGAAGAAAACAGGGTATAAGCGAAGTTGCTATTCCCCAAACACCCCCCGATGCTCCGGCATCACATAGGGATACATCGCTTCAAACAGCAGCGAAGCAAAGGCATCCACCCGCTCCGCTTCCGGGGTGTCATCCTGAATCTCGGAAAAATGGCGCATTGCGGCACAGGTACTGCTGTCCGAAATGCCCTGATGCGAATGCTTCTCCAGGGGCTTGTTCATCGTCAAATGCGGCAACTGTATGCGCTTTCCTAAGCGGTTCACTGGTGATACTGTTCCCACTGCTGCGCAAATTCTGCATCTATGAGCCAGGGAGCTTCGGACTTGAGAGCTGGAGATGCTTCAAAGGATTCGGCGAGCGTTTTGACAAACCCTCTGCTAAATGGGATCAGCATGCAACCCTTTCGGATCCAAATTCATCCTACTTACAAAACATACAAACCCTCAAATTGGAACAAGGAATGAATTCACAATCTCACATCGTCGATAGCTCACAAGCCAATCTTACCGGGGCAAATATTGCCTTGAACCTCACTGTCCGGCTTTTGTTTGTTGTGGCCGTCATCGGTCAATTGATGTTTGTGTATCACATTGTGTCTTTCTATGGGGGAACAGCTGTTCAGGGAGAGTGGGAGCAGTGGAATACTGTCTTGTATAATGGACTGATTGAAGGGGATTGGGTGGGCAATTTTTTTCTGGGATTGCATGTGTTCCTGGCTGCGATTATCACCTTTGGCGGCCCCCTGCAGTTTATTCCGCAAATCCGGACACAATTGCCCTCCCTTCATCGCTGGAATGGGCGTATCTACCTCTTGACGGCCTTTGTGATCAGCTTTGCCGGTCTCTATATGATCTTCACCCGTGGTGTGATCGGCGGCACCGTAATGAAGATGGGCAATACCCTGAACGCTTTGCTGATCATGATATTTGCCCTTATGGCCTGGCGCACAGCACTTGCCCGTGATTTCGTAGCGCATCGTCGCTGGGCCCTTCGTACGTTCCTGATGGTAAGCGGTGTCTGGTTTTTCCGGATTGGATTCGGGCTATGGATTTTTCTGAATAATGGGACAGCCCCCGGCTCCACGGAGGAACTGGGAGGCCCTTTCGATATGTTTTTGGCTTTCGCCCATTCCCTGTTGCCACTTGCCATCCTCGAACTCTATTTGCACACGAAGGACCATGCCGGCAAATTGGGGCGCTTTGCCCTGTCAGCCGGTTTGCTGGTGCTGGCCGGTGCCTTGGGAGCCGGAATATTCATGGCAGCTATGATCTTTTGGTTGCCGCATTTCTAGTGCTTCAGGATCGAAATAATAATCTATTTTTTTATCCGCTTGTACTTTTGGTACCAAAAGCACCCTTGCAGCCTAAGGCAGCCCGCCATCCGACCCCCTGATCGAGTCAGGGGCAGGCTTCCCCGCGCCCGTTGAAGCAGTGCTTCTTCACCAACCCGCCTGGGTGTGATCTTCGATTAAAGCATTTGATAGACGTTGTTCGCAGACTCCGATCTGCTGACTTTGTTTCCCCCTGCGCGCTGCGCTTTTTGCCCCACTTTTTCTAAAAAAGTGGGAAGAAGGTAAAATCATAAATGGATTAGAACTTCGTTCCCAATGCACGAGTGGTCTGTCAATCGTAAAGATGAAGCGGCAACCTGAAAATTAAGTCTTGACAGACCACCAGGCTGGAAAATCAAATCCCTTTACCCAGCCTATGCGCCAAATCCCCGTTTCCAGGTTGCACTCATCTCCGGATACTGTTTACGACATTCGAGATAATCGCCCATCATGTTGCGCATGGTAGGACTTAGGCGGTCCAGGTATTCGGGCGTAAGCAAATCGCCATTCAGGAGGTAGAAATGCCAGGTAGGGGGCTTGCTCGCGCTGTGATACCCCATGTGAATGGTCCGGCGGGGGACTTTTACTTCGGCGGTATAGCCTCTGTGAATGAGGTTATTGTTATAAAAAACAGCCTGACCTGCTTTCAAGCGTACAGGCATGGCGCCTGGCATTTCGCTACTGGGAGGAGAATAGTGTTTGGAGCCCCCAAAAATGGCATTTTCCTCAGGTGTATTCACCCGATTATGACTGCCGGGTACGATCCAAAGGGCATCTTCTTCATACAGGGGCAAATTGATCTGACAGCTATTGTGAAAGCGATCTTTGGAGTAAATATATTCCTCATCGATCTCTTCCTGCGGAATCTGAATCACATCCCGATGCCAGCCGAGATCGTATTTTACGCCTTTGTTGGCAGCGAGGATAGAAGCATTGTTTACGATCAGATCGGGGCCCAGTAATTCTTCCACAATGCCCATGACTTTGGGGTGATGAAAGGCATGATGGATCGGTTCTGTTCCTGGTTTGGTCAATAGATGGAAATAATACTGCCGGTTTTCCCGCGCAAAATCATTGATCTCATCTCCCAGGTGCTGAAAGGTAGAAGAATGGACTTCGGCATCGTCGGCCCGTACTTCCACATCCAGGAGGTCCGCCATGATTTTACGGAAGGCTTCCAGTTCGGAGGCTTCGAGGACATCGACTATGATATATCCGTTTTCTTGAAACTTATCTCTTAATGTGCTCATGGTAAGAATATTGATTTAGATCAACTTTGTGTAGCTCTATGACCTTTGTGCAACTCTGTGATATAACTCAGCTATTGCACGAAGCTACCCAAAGGGAAGACACAGAGGTACACAAAGTATGTTGAAAATTTATTGTTCCGGTTTGACCTGCCTTCCCCTTTCAGCGGCCTTCAACCCCGCTTCCAGTACGGCAATACATTTCATGCCATCTTCAAAATTGGGGCTGATCTGACTCCCGGCATCCACTGCCGAAACAAAGTCTGCGACTGCATGTACAAATTCATGTTCGTAGCCGATGATATGTCCGGGCGGCCACCAGTGGGAAATATAGGGATGACTGGCCTCTGTGACCATGATTCTCCTGAAACCTTGCGCATCGGCATCGTCTTCACGGGAATAAAACTCCAGTTCATTCATTCGCTCCAGGTCAAAGCGAATACTGCCTTTGCTGCCATAAATTTCAAAGGTCAGATGATTTTTTCGGCCGGTGGCAAATCGGCTGCCTTCAAAAGAGCCTAATGCACCGTTCTCAAATTGCACCATCATTAAGGCCGCGTCTTCGACAGTTACTTCCCCCATTTCGGTATTGCCGCCGCTTCCCGCTGAAAAAGTAGCAGCTCCTTCGCCCGGTAGGGGTCGGTGTTTGATGAAATTTTGAGTGAGGCAGGAAACGGTGCTGATTTCTCCCACAAGAAAGCGAGCCAGGTCCACACTGTGAGAGTTGAGGTCCCATTGGGGTCCGGCATGCGCGGTTTCTTTTTGCAAATGCCAGGTGAGAGGGAAGTTGGGATCGACAATCCAATCCTGCTGATAGGCACATCGCCAGTGGAAAATAGTGCCGACTTTGTCTTGTTCGAGGAGCTGCTTAGCCAGCAGAATCGCGGGAGTCCGGCGATAGTTGTGATTCAGGTAATGAACAATGCCGCTTGATTCAGCAGCAGCTACCATTTCCCGGGCTTGATCGAGGGTAAAGCACATGGGCTTTTCACAGAAAATGTGTTTGCCGTGTTTGGCAGCTTCCATCGCTACCTCATAATGCAAATGCTGCGGGAGTGAGATGTCAATTATATCGATATCCGGACGAGTAACTACCTTTCGCCAGTCGGTCTCGACTTCTTCCCAGCCCCAGTTATCTGCAAATTCCCGGACAGCAGATTCATTCCTGCCACAGGCTACTTTGAGAACGATTTTCGCTGGTAAATCAAAAAAACGAGCGGCCTGCAACCAGGCATTACTATGGGCTTTGCCCATGAATTTATAGCCAATGATGGCGACGTTTAATTTCTTCATGAAGTGCTATTGTTGAATAACAGGAGGTTCGTGTCTATCCTCAGATGTCTGACCTCTGTTGTCTGTTGTCTCTTGTGTGTTGTCTCTCTTCTTCCCTAATAGTGACAGTTGGCAGAGATGTTTTTGAGTGCTTGCACACTTTGAGCGACTACTTCCATTTCCCGGAAAGCATAATCCGGATGTAAGGTGTCTGTCTCTACTGCAAAAAATCCCTGGTACTGCTGATCGACCAGCAATTGCGCAATTCGCTGATTATCAATCAAGCCTTTGCCGGTGGGGACGCAGGAGAAAAAATACCATTCATCGACCGATATACCGGGTACGGGCAGCATGTCTTTGATGTGGGTCGCCATCACATAGGGCGCGAGCTTTTCCATCGCCTTGACGGGATCGTCGAGTACCCGGAGGAAATTCCCCGAATCAAAGTTGACCCCGAAGTAGGGTGAATTTACGGCCTCCAATAACCAGAGGATTTCATCGGAATTATAGTCGATATGGTTCTCGATAGCCAGTTTTACGCCATTTGCCTCTGCTACCTTTACCGCTTTCTGAAACATCCGGGCAAGTTTCTCTAATTGGGGTTCATGCGGCTCAAATCGAAACATTAGGCTGCTCCCAACAACCCGCATGGTATCCGCACCAATGGCCTTCGCATGTTCGATGTGCTGGAGCATGGAATCAAACTCGGCTTCATTTTTTCCGCCTTCCAGTCCATCCGGGTGCCCCCAGGCATATACCCGGTCAAATGTATAGTCGTCGAGCCAGCCTTTCACTTCTGAGAGGTAACTGGTTTCAAAGCTGGGGAAAAAACAGGATTCGAGGGAAACGCCATCGACATCAAGACTTTTGGCATAGGCGAGAAAGCCTTCCATATCCAGCAGGGTATCCTGTTTATACTGGTGGGGATACACTTCGCCAAACAGGCGGTGAAAACAATAGCTGTCGATCCCAATTTTTAAGCGGTAGGGGGAGTCCATAAACAAAGCAGAATTGAGGGTTAGGTAATTTGCGAGTTGATTTAAATCCTAAAATCAAAAATTTTGAGACCAATTGGAAACTTAATTTATGGAAACCGGTAACGCTTTTTTAGAATTTGGGAACAGCATAAGTATAGCAGCAATTATTACGCTGATTGTCAGAAACATTACCCTTTGATTCCTTTCCAATTCATGAAACACCTATTTGCATACCTCGCTTGCCTCTTATTGACTTTATCATGCTCGTCTGTCTTTGCCCAATCGTCAAAAGGCTTCAATTATCAGGCAGTGGCACGCGACAATGGCGGTGCCGTATTAGCCAATACTGCTGTTAACCTTCGTTTTCAGATCCGTGAAGGCACAGCTACCGGCACGATTATTTATCAGGAAACACATAGTCCTACCACCAATGCTTATGGTTTGCTTCAGACTCAAATCGGAAAAGGCACAGCAGAAGTGGGCAATTTTGCTACGCTGGACTGGGCTTCCGATGATTATTTTCTTTCGGTAGAGTTGAATGGCTCATCGATGGGCACTACTCTATTTGAAGCGGTGCCCTATGCCAAAGTCGCCACAGCGATGAATATTGAAGATTTACAAAACGTGAATGCGGGAAGCCCGCTTACTGATCAGGTGTTGAAGTGGAATGGTACCGAATGGATTCCTGGGGATGTAAATACGGGAACTACCTATGTAGGCGGAACCGGTATTTCTGTCACTGGAAGTACGATTACGAATACCGCTCCGGATCAAACGGTAAGCCTTATTGGTTCAGGTGCTACAGGTATAACAGGAACGTATCCCAATTTTACGATTAGCTCTACCGATAATGTAAATGATGCGGATGCCAGTATAACCAATGAAATCCAATCGCTTTCTTTAAGCAGTAATACCCTCAGTCTGAGTCTTGGTGGGGGATCTGTAAGCCTTGCCCCTTTTTCATCACCCTGGTCTCCCTCAGGGAGTAATCTGTATTACAATACTGGAAAAATCGGAATCGGTGACAATAGCCCGATTGCTACCCTGACAGTCGGGAATGGCGACAAGTTTCAGGTTCATGGCTCGGACGGAGATGTGGTCTTTAAAGACGATCAGGGCAGCTTACGCTTTGCCAATTCCAGTGGCTCGAATGCCCCCATGATCCAGATGTTTCAAAGTGGCACGAACAATAGCACCCGCATGCTGGTTGCGCATTCTCCTTCTTTCTCCAATTGGGGCATTCAGTACAATGACACGTCTGATGCATTTACCTGGATTGGAGATAATATCCCTGTATTTCATACACAGCTTTCGGGATCTCAGCGGGTAGGTGTCGGGACAGATGCGCCAGAAGCGAAATTTCATATTACCACTAATAGTACAGTGGGGTCTGGACAGATGAAGGTGACAGAAGAAGAGTTCGACTATTCCCGAATTACCTTTAACAATGATATACATCCCAATTTTTGGGAAATAGCCGCCCAGACAGATACGAACCTTGCCAATTCCCAAATGAACCTGTACCATAGCGATGCCGGAAATGTCTTTTCAGTAAATGCCCGGGGTAGAATTGGAATTAATGATGCGAGTCCGAGTTATGCGATGGAAGTGAATGGAAATGGAAGTACCCGAATTATGAATATCTATAATTCCTTGCCGACTACGACCACTACGACCTATAACTATGGGCTGAGAGCAAGTTTAAGTCAGGCTTCGAATACGGGTTTCCCTCGTTTGTATAATGTGTATGCCATAACTACGGATTCAGATGCTTATTTGAGTTATGGATTATATGGTTATGTTTCCGGTGCTTCCAATAATAATTACGGGGTATTTGCATACGCACCTACGACGAGTGGGTACGCGGGCTATTTTAGTGGAAATGTCTATTCGACGGGATCTTATTTGCCTTCCGATGCCCGATTGAAATCTGATGTTACGCCCCTTCAATCAGGATTGGAAACCCTCCTGCAATTGCGTCCCAAGCAATATCAATATGATCGGGAAAAATTTGAGTTCATGAACCTGCCTGAAGGCGGTCAATATGGATTTTTGGCGCAAGAGGTCGCACAATTATTACCTGATCTGACCATTAGCGCTTTTCAGCCTTATGAAGAGGCCCTTTCGGATACGGATGAAGGGCAGGGATTCGAATTCACCGCAATCAACTATACCGGCCTGATCCCGATTGTAGTAGCCGGTGTTCAGGAACAGCAGGCAATCATCGATTCGCAGCAAGCCGAAATCAAACGGCTGGAAGGGAGGCTGGAAGCCCTCGAAGCATTGGTTCAGCAGTTGGTAAGCGAATAAGAGATTTGTTAGAATGAATTGGGATATGAACAAGGCCTGGCAGGTTATAAAAACCTGTCAGGCCTTCCTATTATTTTTGTTGAAGAGGTAACCGATTAGCGGAAGTTTCGTAAGATTAGTTTCATAAACAGTAATTTATCTACTCTATTCATTTTACACATTCTGAAACATGATATTGAATTTAACTTCCTTGTTCTCGACATTGATTGTCGGGGTACTTTTCTATGCTCACGCTATTCCTACCCTCACTGCACAACCTGTTCAAGTGTCCACCTATGAGGTCCCTCCCGCCAGTGACCTAGGCCTGGAACGGTATAGCATTTCGCACATTTTTTACAACAGTCCTGACTCTATCAAATTAGTTGGCAGGGGAAGCAATCCGGGATCGGTGGAAGCGAAAGATGGCGTCATTCATGAAAATCAACGCATTCCCGCTTTCGTGGAACTGATAATGACGGAGGATATGGCGGTGAAGGAATCATTCGTGAATTATGTTCCCTCCAATTCCTTTCAACAACCGATGAGCTATCGTGTACAGGTCGGAGGGGCAGAAAAGGTTATCCAGCGACATGAAATTGTTTCGGCTCCTGAAACCTCATCGGCTTTGGAGGAAATCGCGAAAATACGGATAGCTGAAAGGGCCAAACTACCGGATACAGAACCTGAATACGTGAAGTCTTTCTACGAATTTACAGTAGGAAGTCTATTTGCCGTAAGCAAGATCGATAAGATTATTGTGAATACGCGTGAGTTGCGGGGGGACGTCTATGAAAAAAATAAGGACAAAGTTTTTGAAAAGGACTATGGGGCTGAAGTCCTGCCCGATGGTGCACAATTCTCTTTCTTTTGTGATGATGCCGAAGATCCGGTACGTGGGCGCGTGATTGCCTATCGCGGTATCAAGTATAAAAAGGGGAAAGAACTGAAACAAAACCATTTCTACGAACAGGTGATTATGACATTTGATGCCAATGGTGAAATGATCAATTCGGAGATGATTAAGGATGAGATGGCTTTTGGAAATAGTAAGAGCTATCGCTTTACAGAACCGGGACCTAACAACATCATGCCGATGCGCAAAACTGTTATTGTCAGTGCACAACCCATCCGCAGCTGGAATGCGGATACCGACAAGCAAATCCACCGGATGCTGTTTATCAGCCCGGACGGCAAGGTTGAGCATAAGCGATATATCAAACTGGATGCATTTTTGGCAGAATTAGGCGGCAAAGGACTTGCGGGGGTTCGTAATCTGGAAAATGGTCAGTATATGATGACTACTTTCAATGCTGACACGAAAGAAGGCGCTTCGATTACCTATTATATTCTCAACAATGAAGGCGAAGAAATAAACCGCTTCAAACTGACAAAGGATCACCCTTTTGTCAAAAATATCGCCTACCACACCCCCCTGAATATTAAATATTATTCTTCCACGGAAGAATTAGAACAGAAAACACCTGGAGGTGGGACTTATATCTTTGACGAAATCAAGCAAACTGACCCCAATACCCAGGTCAGAACGTATAAGGGAATCATGGCGACGCATATCAATGCCGCTGGAGAAATCATTGATATCCATGCGCCAACGGCCAAAGTATATAACACCCAGGCACTGATCATTCCGCTTGTCAATGATGAACAACTAAGCGTGACCCTTGTCCTGAATCGCAATAGCGGTGGCAAGGCATATCCTCAGGTATTTATCCTGGATCATACGACGGGTAAAATCAGTTCCGAAACTTTTGGCAATGCACAATTGATAGGCCCCGAAGCCTTTGATATTTCAGTTGAGGGCAGACGGATCTTTTTGCAGATGCTGGATAAAGACGGGCAGCAAGAACTGAAGGTGTTTAGCTGGTAAATCACACAGTCAAGTGTATTCCAAACGGAGTTTTGACCTGACAGGTCAAAACTCCGTTTGTGTTTTTAGCTCATTTGGGGATTAATGAATTGAATAACAGTAAGTTCTTATCTTTTTTCTTCTATCTTTCCTCTTCTCTCTATTCATTATGCAAAAGTGCCTAAAACAATATCTGTCTCAATTGACCCTGGATCTCTATCTGCATAAGTCCCCGGATTGGGAAGGGGCAACAAGCCTGGAAAATCTGGAATTTCTGTTGAAAGAAGGTGCAGACCCTAACTTTCGGCTTCGATTTGAGGACAGCCTGATTTCCTCTGTGGCCTTGTATTGGCCGGAAGCGCAGCGAGAAGCGGGTATCGACCTGCTTTTGCAATATGGTGCTGCGATCAACCTGCCTCGAAATGAGGTAAGGACAATCCTGTATGAATGTTTGAGCGAAAAACGTCCGGAATCCCTGATTGCACTGATCCGGGAAAAAGGTGCGATTCCCATTCAGGAGGTAGAGTTTGATAGTACGAAAGCGGACTTGTCCTGCCGCATAGGCCGAAGAAATCCGGACCGATTTGAGGATCCCTATTATCACTATATGGTAGCAACGGGATTGGCTGCTTACCGGGCAGGAAAACATAATGGTATGCCGCGCTGGTGCAATAAGCGATTTGGGACTACCCATACGATTCTGGAAGACAGAACCTTGATTCAAATCGGCGGAGAACATGAAGACTTTTACGATGAAGATTTTCATATTTACAATGACGTCATCCGGATTACCCCAACAGGAGAAGTAACGATCTGGGGATATCCTGAACATATCTTTCCCCCTACCGATTTTCATAGCGCGACCTTATTAGGCGACTCAATTTTGATCATAGGAGGGCTGGACTACAAACAAAACCGCAAAGCAGGCATTACGCGTATGTATCGCCTGTCATTGGATGACTATTCCATTAGAAAAGTCTCCCATACAGGCGAAAATCCGGGCTGGATTCATAGGCACCTGGCCGTTCATGATCCCAAACAAAACTGCCCCTATGTCTTTGGCGGGCAACTATTTGATGGCAAAGAATACGTGGACAATCTATCGCTCTACACATTTGACCTGAAGACAAAAAACTGGACAAACCTGGGCGAAGGAAATCCCCTCTGCATGGAAATTCTCAAGCTGAAAGCGGGAGAGAATACGGGTTCCTAAAAACCTCACAGGTTGCAAAAACATGTGAGGTCTATTTAAATTCAGTATGTTTGAGTAAAGTGCGCCTATGCGAAACCCCCGAAATAGTTGGCTGATAGCATGGCTTATCCTGTTTGGGGTATGTGAGGGGAGCGTACTTTCTGGGCAGGTTGATAGTCTTCGCCTCCGTTTGGAGACGATGCCCGACGATACACATAAAGTACGGACTGTGTTCGAGTTCCTAAAGGCAAATCAAGGTCTGCCACCCGATACGACTTTTGAACTGGCAAATGAAGGCAGAGAATTGGCCCGGCGAATTGACGACCCAAGGGGGATTGCCCTGCACGACTTATTTCTGGGCTTTAGTAAAATAGATGCCGGGGATTTGCCGGCTGCCGGTCCCTATTTTGAAGAGGCTGCTGCCATTCACCTGAAAAGGGCTGATACCCTGAATTGGGCTAAAATGCTTGTCAATCAGGGCATGCTGCAATTTTACCTCGGCAATGAAGACCAGTCCCTCAGCCATTACCAACACGCTGCTGCTGGATTTGATCAGGTAGGCCAGCCCAATGCTGCCTTGTTCAACAACATGGCCATTATCTACCGCAAGCAGGAAAAATACGAATCCGCTTTTGGCCTGTATGAGCGATCCTTTGGCTTGAAAGAAGAAGCCTCGGACTCGCTGGGCATGGCGGCAACCTTGATGAATCTGGGTTTGCTACAGAGCTATATGGGGGATTCCGCCCAGGCCCTGAACTATGAATTACAGGCCCTGACGCTCTACGAGTCACTGGAACGAGAAGCCGATGTTGCTTCGACGCAGGTCGCGTTGGGCAATATTTACCTGAACCTCGGTCAGCTGGACGAAGCCGAACAGTTTCTCACTCGCGCATATACCTACCTGCGCGGACATCCCGAATCAGCATACTACTACATGGTCCTGTATGACCTCGGAGCAGTCGCCGAAAATCGGAAAAATTGGCAAGGTGCAACAGTCTATTATCAGCAAGCCCTGACAGCCGTACGCGCCAATAACCGAACAATTGATATACAGATCATTTCCAAAAAACTGAGCCGCGTCCTGCATGAGCAAGGAAAAAATACAGAAGCCTGGCCCTTGCTCTGGGAATCCCTCACCTTGAAAGATACCCTCACCCGCTCCGAACGTCTGGCCCTCACCGAGGAAATGCAGGCCCGATTCGAGGTCAGTCAGGCGGAGGAAGTCAATCGATTACAAGCCGCCGCATTTCAACGTGAACAGCGATTCACCTGGGGTTTATTGGGATTGGCGGGTCTGATTATCGCTGGGATTCTCTATTTTCTCTATGATAAAAATCGGAACAATCTGCTCCTTCGGCATAAAAACCAACTCATCGAGCAATCCTTGCTCGAAAAGGAAGCCCTCATGCGGGAAATGCATCACCGGGTGAAAAACAACCTTCAGTTCATTTCCAGTTTGCTACGTTTACAAACCCGTCATATTTCCGATGAACAGGCGCAGGAAGCCCTGCTCGCCAGTCGCAGTCGGGTCTTGTCGATGGCATTGATTCACCGGCATTTGTATCAGGAGGGGCAGGTTACGGCCATTCAGGTGGATACCTACCTCGATCGGCTGGTAACCGAACTGATGACTTCCCTGACTGCCGGGAAGCATAAAGTACGCTTACATGCTGACTTTGCACCGCTGTTACTCGATGTGGATCAGGCCGTACCGCTGGGATTGATTGTGAATGAACTGGTGTGCAATGCGATGAAATATGCCTTCGCTGATGGAAAAGCAGGAGAGTTGACCGTCTCACTCAGGCAAGTGGAAAAGACACTGGTGCTATGCGTAGCAGATGATGGCCCCGGGATGACAATCCCTGATCCGAAAGCCAGCGCTTCCTTTGGCTATCGATTGATTCACTTGCTTGCAGAAAAACTGGATGCACAGCTTTTGATCAGCTCCGAAAAGGGAACCCGCGTTCAACTCACGATTCCCGAACCTGTATTGGCATGAATAAACCCGACACGCAATTTCACATCCTGGTGGTAGAGGATGATCCTCTCGTTCGGGCCGATATCGTGGACTGCTTAGTGCAACTCGGTTATCCTTACGTGTCAGAGGCAAAGGATGCCAGACAGGCACAGGAGATCCTCGAAACCGACCTGCCGGATCTCGCTTTTTTGGACATTCACCTCGGCAAAGGAGCAGATGGCGTTGACCTCGCCCGACTCATTAACCAGGACTATCGAATCCCCTTTATCTTCCTGACGGCCTATTCCGACGACCGAACCCTCAGTTCCGTCAAAGAAAGCCTGCCTGCTGGATTTGTCCTCAAGCCCTTCCACGAGCAGCGCCTCAAAGCCGCTATCGAAATCGCCCGCCATACCTACTACGCCGTTATCAAGCCCCACTGGAGCCGTATTGAGGACCTCAATGTGCACCTCATCGAGCCCCTCACCCGCCGTGAACTCGAACTCCTCGAACTCATTTGCCTCGGCCTCTCCAATCGCGATCTGGCTACCCGCCTCTTCCTTTCTATTAACACCATCAAAACGCATCTCAAAAATCTGTACCTCAAGCTGGAAGTACGGAATCGTGCTGAGGCCATTGTGCGGGTGAGGGAGTTGGGGTGAGGACTCTCATCCTAACAATCTAATCCAGCATTCATTTGTCAATCGCTGGGCTTGCAAGACGAAGTCTGTGATCTGTTTTAGGGCCATATTTCAGTAAGACCGAGGCGATGTATGGGGGTTTGTGTATGGATAAGTTGAAAGGCTTCCAATAGTAAATACCATTTCGTATCTTCATTCAGTTCCAATTACAATTCATCATGAAGCAATTTTCGGTAACCACTGGTGGTATTCTCTTCGTCTTTATTTTCGCCTGTATGGATACCTCTGCCCAAACCTTCACGCAGAAAATCCTGAATGGCGGATATAATAATAGCGTGACTTCGTTGCTGGATGATGTGGATGGTGATGGCGATTTGGATATTATTATTTCCCAATCCAACCCGGGAAACAGTTTAACCCCCTATTCCCTTATATATCTTGAAAATGATTCCCTCCGCCAATTTCGTCCCCAACCTCTCTATAGTTTATCATTATACCCCGTCCTTTATGATAAAGGAGATATGGACAATGACGGAGATACAGATTATCTGTATGGAAGCGGTAACAAGCTTACATGGTTGCGCAGGCAATCTGGAATGAGCTTTGTCAAGCAGATTGTAGACAGTGGGAAGGTTTACACAAAAGTATCTATAGCTGATTTTAACCTGGACGGGAATCTTGACGTAGTAGCTTTGAGCTCGTATAGCTCTTTCTATCCTGGAGAATTTAATGTATACCTGAGTTCAGGAGCTACTTTTATCAAGCAGGGAGTTCGTAGTGTTGAAGCTGAATTTCATGCGCAGGCAAGTGCTGCAGGAGACCTGGATCAGGACGGTGATGCCGATTTGATCCTGAGCGATCTGTTCAGGCCTGCGAGGATATATTGGAATGATGGAACCGGTTACTTTCAATCGTCTGCTTCACAGGATCTACCGCCTATGCATGGCAGTGGTGAAATATATAAGCAAGTGGTGATTGAGGATGTTAATAATGACAGCATTTCAGATATCGTTACGTTCTCAGGTATTAGTCCAGGTGGCTGTTTTATTCTGGATGGCGCTAATAGCTTTACCCCGATCCTGCTGAATGGCGATATTATTGGTGGGAATATCCAGGTCGCTGATTTCGATGGAAACGGCTATCCGGATATTCTGCTGGGAGATCCTTGGAGGGATATGCTATTGATTCACTATCAAGACAGTAATTTTATTTTTCGGCTCGATACGATCGATACGGATTTGGAATTCCAGCAATCGATACAACTTTCTGTTGGAGATCTGGACGAGGATGGAGATATGGACTTGTTTTGCCCAGCGGTTAGGAATGGCGATGAGGATTTAATCTGGTATGAAAACATCAATGGTCAGTTAATCTGGCATGGTCTGATTCACGAGAGTCTTAAGATACGGGGTGTGAAATGGGGAGACATTGACAATGATGGCGATCTCGATGCGATTGCAACCTTGCCGGACATCGAATTACTGCAAAGAGAAAACGAAGTCCATTTGTACGAGAATTTGGATGGAGAGAATTTCCGATGCTGGCGTCTCGCGGATCATATCGAAGGCCCATGGGATGTAGAATTAGCAGATGTAGATCAGGATGGCGATCTCGATGCTTTCGTTACGGCAAAATGGGGAGATGAAGTGTATTGGCTGGAAAATACGGGTATGCCCTATGACTGGGGAAAGCACCTAATTGAAAACAACGCGGGAGAAGTCACAGGCTGTGTTGCGGGCGATATAGATGGGGACGGAGATGTAGATCTCGCGGTATGTATTCCCGGCCGACAAGCCCTGTATTGGTATGAAAATGACAGCGCAGGCAGTTTTACCCAACAGGTGATAGATACCCATATGGACTTGCTGAACGATGTCGAGATAGATGATTTTGATAACAATGGCACAATGGATCTTGCGGTGGTCAGTTCGGATACGAACCACACAGTCCTTGTGTATTTCAATAATGGGACACAGCAATTTTCCAAAAACATATTGTATCAGGGCGAAACCGGTTTTGATATTGAAGTGGGCGATTGGGATGGGCAAAACGGAGCCGATATCTTTGTTTCGTTTTACGGAGAATCGGAAACGAGTCCCCTAAACAGTGAAGCTGTAGGCCTTTTCCGCAATAACGGGACTGGCAATTTTCTGCATCAATCACTGATATCAAGCCGCAAAAAGGGAGCAGCTATACGCGTGGCAGACGTGGACCTGGATGGTGATCAGGATTTGGTATATTCAATAGATGCCCCGGATCAGCCCTTGATTCGAGCGGCTCTGAATCGCAACGGAGCAATCGTGAAGCAGGTGATACTCTCGCGACCTGAGCAGCAAGGAGCCTTTGTACCCAGTATCGATGTGGGCGATGTAAATGGGGATGGCCTTCCCGACCTCTTGTACGCCAATTCCACGGAGAATAATTTATACATGACGCTGATCAAAAGTGCATTGAATACCAGCCTGGAAGTTGAACCGCTGCCTGTCTCCAAGGTTCATATCTATCCCAACCCTACTTCAGATCAATTCATTATCGAGGTTCTCGACTCATCCACGCGTATTGAAGCGATCGAAATAGTAACTATTCTGGGGAATCGGGTATTCCAGCAGCCCTTTATCGAATCACGGAAACAGACTATTGATTTGTCTGGATGGGATACTGGTGTGTATATCGTATTGTTGAAAACGTCCGAAGGCACTTATTCCCAGAAGCTCGTAAAAACGGAGTAATCTTCAGGGTAAGAACCGGAAAGTGATTATCACGAACTTTAGAAAGAATTCCGACGATTATTTGGGACTACGCATTCAGACCCAAAAGCATAATGGACGAAGTGCCTGCCAGAACAATATCTCTGAAGTCCCAAAAATCGTATTTTGAAATATGCATATCGACAAATCCTATATCAAATCATTATCCAGAGATTCTGTATTGCAGGTATTGGCCATTTGTGTTGAGGTATTGCAAGAAGAAGCGGCCAATGGGTGGATGCCTGACGATGCAGAGAAAAAACGCATAGATGCAATAGTCAACCGTCATGCTCGTGGAGATGGAAAATCCTATACAAAAGAAGAATTTCGCAAGAACCTGGATAATCTCATGACTTCATGAGGTATATCCTTGAAAGCTACAATTCAGGTGAAGCTACTGAGTATTCTTTTGATTTATTTCCCACCTCCTCCCATAGGAAAACTTGCGGATCAGAACGTCATATTGGGTAGAATCTGTTAAAATTCCTATACACGTAATATCTTAACGATATTCAGTCCCCGGAGACCAGTATCGCAACCCAATCCCCATCCCATGAAAACCCTCCTCCCCATAGTTTTTTTCCTCTTCCTCACTGCTCCCGGATTCAGCCAAACCTATACGGGCAATCAAAAACACATCGACAAGATCCTGGAAAACATCACCCTTTTTTCGCAACATGTGATGAATTCGGACTATGATGGGATCGCGGCCTGCTACACAGCAGATGGGAAGATTTTTCCCAATAACCGGGACATTATCTCCGGGACGGAACCGATCCGAAATTATTGGGTAGTGCCTCAGGGGGTCCGGATCATTCACCACAAAGTCACCCCTTCTGAAATCAAAATCATCGGTAAAGAAGCCTATGATTACGGCTATTATGAAGGCGCCACCCGAACGGCAAGCGGCGAAGAGATCTTTTGGAAAGGAAAATACGTCATCATCTGGAAGCGCGTAGGCAAAGAATGGAAAATTTACCTGGATATTTGGAATAGCTTATGAAATAGTATTGAGTAGTTAGCCAATAGATATTAGGGAGAAAACCGAGAGTCCCTTACTCCCCCTTCACAATCACCTTTCCTTCCGGCAATTCAAAAAACGAATCCGGAACAGCAGCAGGGCTGATTTTTGTAGCAATGGCATCTGCCCGGTACAGCTCTTCATAGCTCACCGAGCTTGCTACCGGTAAGGCTTGAGCCAGCGAGGTATAGAGGTTCCAATAGCTTTGCTTAAATTCCTTGTAGTTCGCTGGATCCAAGGCTAAGTCGGTGTCGTAGTGGTAGACACAAGTCATTTTTTTACCTTTATACTGGTCTGCAATGTATTCGAGTTCTATCGCAGGGCAAGTTTTGCCCAGTACAGTTTTTGTAAGGGAGGATTTTTCACTTTTTAGCAATTGGCCGGGAATGCGATTGTAGGTGAATTGCTTGATCGTATCTGAAGTAGGGTAAATCACATAGCAGGTTTGCGCTGCGAGGTTATAAATAGTTTTGACGGTGTCCGGCTTGTTCCCATAGATCGTTTCGACGGCAAATTGAGCGC
>CAYGTH010000072.1:0-1901 GCA_964352745.1 uncultured Bacteroidia bacterium | reverse complement strand
GTTTTGACGGTGTCCGGCTTGTTCCCATAGATCGTTTCGACGGCAAATTGAGCGCCTTTATAGGTTTTGATCTCTTGCGTGGGAAAGGTCTTTTGGATGTATTCAGTGGTGATGAATCGGTACAGGGATTGGTAGCTGTAAGAATAGTGGATGGAGCCTTCGAAGTGGTCTTGAGAAAATGAAGAGGTCGAACAAATCAAACTGAGGGTGAGGATAAATATGCTTCTCATGTAGGAAATTGGGATTAGAAGTGTGTGTGCTTATTGAACGGAAGCGCGAATATATTTGTTGGGGGCTGCAACAAAAACCAACAGTACATTATTCCCCTGCTCCCAATTCCTTTATCACCCGGATATGTGAACGAACCGCCGCCCAGACACTGGGATAAACCTTATAGGGCACTTCATACTCGGCGGCTACTTCCTTGACGATCCTTGCCAGGGCAGGTAAGTGAATCTGTGAAATCCGCGGGAACAAATGATGGGCTACATGAATATTGAGGCCACCCGCTATCCAGGTGATGACACGATTACGCGGGGCGAAGTCGGAAGTGGTTTCCATGATGTGTTGCGCAAAAGAATTATCGATCACGCCATTTTCATCCGGATAAGGCCAGGTTGTGTAGTCGCACAGGTGGGTAACCATAAAAATTACGCCCAATGCCAGCCCACTGATGAGATGCCCGAGAATATAGCCCGTCAAAATCTGCCAGGCAGGGGCATCCAGTATCCACAGCGGCAGCACGAGCGTAGCACCGATCACAAATGCTTTGGTGAAGAATAACCACAGGACTTTTTCTCGTTCATGGTGATCCATGTCAATCGCTCCAATCCGCTTGCGTCGCAGGGAGAAAAAATCCAGATAGAAGACCTTGAACAACGTAGCCAGCGAATACAGCACAAAAATATAGTAGTGCTGATACCGATGGATAGGATACCATTTGCTGCGGGGATGCAGGCGAAAGAAAGCAAAAGAATGAATGGCCGAGTCGTAGAAGGGAATATTCGGCGCATTATGATGTGACTGGATGTGATTGTATTCCCAGAAATAGGAATTGATTCCCACAAAGTCAAAGACATAATAGCAGACTTGATTGATCCACTTCCTTCGGGAAATAGCCTGATGACTCCCATCGTGAGCGATTCCAACCGACATCAAAAACATCGTGAAGTGCCAGGCTACCTGTAATCCGATCAAGGTCCAGCCAGCAAATTGATTGGACAAAATGAGGGCAAAGCCAGCGAGCCACATGGCCGTAAGTAGGAAAATTTTTCCATACATGGCAGCGGTCGCATATTTGGTCAAATTCCGTTCGGCAAAATAGGCATTGACGCGCTTTGCGAGTGCTTCGTAGAATTCATCCCGCTTTCGGGCATAGCGAATACGGGGCATGCTTGCAGGGGCGATTTGTGTTTCCATATGCTATGGAAGACCTGAGAGACAAAAGGGTTGCATTCCCCTTCCCGTACCGACGAATTCATTCGCCGATCCCACCCTGGCGCCAAATCCTACACCAACTAAAAACATTCAATGTTACCTAAATGTTAACAAATTGTTCCCTTTTGTGTTTTTATTGTTATCTTTATATTATCTAAATGTTAACAAACCCGAAACCTATGAGTACCCAAACGAAAAAAATCCGATTATTGAATACCTCGATAAGATTGAATCTTGACTGGAATCTCATCATAACAGCTGTTAGTGCGCTGGGGATTACGCTCTTGCTGACTTTGCTAATGGAAGGCGTCGGCGCGAATCTATTTGCTTAATAAGTTTCTCGGGCACAAAGCCATTTATTTTTTTACCTTCTTCCCACTTTTTTAAAAAAAGTGGAGCAAAAATGGCAGCAGTCAATTCCAACCCTGCATGCCGCCCCTATTCCCGATGACTTCTGCATCGCC
>CAYGTH010000071.1:18770-21468 GCA_964352745.1 uncultured Bacteroidia bacterium | reverse complement strand
TCATTCCGGACGGATTTCATTGCATAGCTTTGAAATTCGATCCGGAATCTCCCCCTACTATCAGATTTTGATGCTTAGTTGAAGATTCCGGGTTCTTTTTGCAAACTACGTAAGCAAAAAGCCCCGGAATGACGGTTGGCTTATTTAAGTTCCTCAAAATTAGGGGTAACTCATCTTTCAAGATATATTAGATTAACCGTAACTGCTTAGCAGCCTGCTATAGCCGGATTCCGATCCGGCTAGCCAGGTGCCTTCGCTTTGGCGAATAGGATTGGCGGACCGGAATCCGCCAATATCCCGCAGGGCTAAGTAGTTGCGATTCCCCCCCTACTTAACTCCACAAGCGATCCCAGGAGCGCATTGTCGTCCATTCGTCGGAAGGCTCGAAGTATTCCTTTTCGCGGAGATGCTCCTTCGCAACGTCTTCATTCAGTTCGATGCCGAGACCGGGGCTATCGGGTACGAGGGCAAATCCATTTTCAATCAGGGGGTTACCATCAGTTGTTTTTACGAGGTCTTCCCACCATTCCACATCTACCGAGTGATGCTCCAGTGCCACAAAGTTTTGCGTGGCTGCTGCACAATGAACGTTCGCCATAAACGAGATCGGCGTACCGGCAAAGTGCATTGCCATCGGGACACCGCGTTCTTCGGCATAATCTCCGATTCGCTTGGTTTCCAGCAGGCCACCGGAAGTTGCGAGGTCAGGATGAATCATATCCACCGCGCGGTTATCGACCAGTTTGATAAATTCTTCTTTCAGGTAAATATCTTCTCCCGTCATCGTAGGAACCGTAGTGGATTGCGTAATCTCCTTCCACATATCTGTGTATTTCCAGGGGATCAAATCCTCTAACCAGGCAAGTTGGTAAGGCTCGACAGCTCTCGCCAGTCGAATACAGGCATTTACCCCAAAATGACCATAGTGGTCTGATGCCAGGGGAATGTCATAGCCAATCGAATCTCTCACACTTGAAATGTATTCACAGATAATCTCCAGCCCTTTGTCTGTAATCTGAACCGCCGTAAAGGGGTGTTCAGTTCCTCCATAGGTCATTTGGGTATTTTCCCACTGCTTCCCGATGTCCCAAAAATTAGAGTTGACGACAGTCCCTGGAATTCCTTTGAGAAACTCAATCCCAAAATCCATTTTGAGGAAGGTGTAGCCTTTATTTTCTACCCTGTCTTTCATTTTGGCGGCAAACTCTTCGCGACTATCGACTCTTGGCGTATCTGCATACAAGCGCACACGGTCACGGTATTGTCCGCCGAGTAATTGGTAGGCCGGGACATCATAGGCTTTCCCTGCCAGGTCCCACAGGGCCATTTCTACAGCACACACACCACCTCCCTGCCTGCCATGAAAGCCAAACTGCTTGATCTTCTTAAAAATCATTTCTACGTTACAGGGATTCATCCCCATGATTCGACTTTTGAGAAACATAGCATATCGCCAGGTTGCGCCATCCCGCACTTCTCCCCAGCCCGAAATCCCCTGATTGGTATCTATTCGAATAATCGGGCAGTAGCCCCCTCCATTTGAAAGGACTGCATAGCGCATGTCCGTTATCCTTAAATCCGAGGGGCTCGAATGGCGGTTCACCTTTTGACTGGCATAGGCTACGGCATCAGATACAGGCGCAGTGGCCATCATACCCAGAGAAAGTCCGCCCATCCCCAGTTTTTTCATAAAATTACGCCGGGTATCGGCAGTACCCGTATTAGCGTTTTCGTTGTTCTGAGAAGTCATAGTTTTTAGTATTAGGATTTTTGGCTTGATCCCCAAAAAATCCACACAAAAAAGGAAAAGATCAACCTGTACAGTCCTGATTAAGGGGGATCAGGATTTAGGAGTCAGGGGTCAGCCTTACCTTTTTTGAGTTTGAGTTTGGATTTTGAGCTTGTGTTTGAAGTTGAAGTTGACCCTATCTTCCTGACCCCCGACTCCTGCCTCCTGTCTCCTATCTCCCCATTTCTACCCCTCTACTGTATCCTCACCTGCTCGCCGATAACCTTCTCGAGAAAATGATGAAGGGTGAACATCTGAGCAGCTCCGACCTTTTGGCCGGTCTGTGCAATGATATACAAGGCCACCGCTATGCCTGCGAATAGCGGCAACAACCAGAGAATCCTTGTATCCAGGCCCAGGCTCATACGCGAGAATCCGATTATCCCCACAAACAGAGCGAGAACTCCCAGGACCGAATAGCCAAAAAAGAAGATCGCCCACACCGTAGGATTCGGCCCATACAAGCCTCGAATGTAGGTTCCCCCCTCTTCTTCCTCCAGGGACAGACTCAATTGTGGCGACCAAAAGTGGCGTTCTTCCTGAGGGATTTTGAGGATGACAAAATCAGGCATAACGGTTCCTACACAGTGGGAATCGGGATCAGCTAAGTGTGAAGTCACTTGCGCCTCAAATGATCGGGGAGGGATAGAAATAGATTGCTGAAAACGGGGTCTGATGCGAAAACTGGACATAGGCGCGGGTTATGGTTACCAAAGTACCATACACAGGGTCATATCCAATTAATTCGTGGGGGCTGTGCTTAAGGTAGGAAAAAGCCTGAAACAAGCCAAACTATTGCTTTGTATGTTGTCAGCAGGCCCAGATTTGCTGCCATGTTGTCAGCAGGCTCCGATCTGCTGACCAGGGAATTCTCCCGAATTACCAAACTCTCTAGTGCTTTAGGAATGA